>URDQ01000062.1 GCA_900546675.1 uncultured Porphyromonas sp.
TCACTCTGCAAACTTAAAGTAGGGACGCACGGTCTGTGCGTCCGTCCCCGTTAAATCAGAATGATGTAACCTGTGACACAACGGACGCTCAGACCGAGCGTCCCTACAAATCGTTACTCGTCTTGATATCCTACAATCGACAGTCTCCATTTTCGTATCTTTGTGGCGACCGACTAAACTATGAAAGATCAGTACCCCTCCCAATGGCTCGAGCGTGCCGTAGATCAGCTCTCCCTACTGCCTGGTATAGGGCGCAAGACTGCGATGCGTATGGCGCTACACCTGCTTCGTCAGCCGCCCTCCTATGCACAGCATCTAGGGGAGGCGATCATAGACCTTCGCCAGAAGATCTGCTACTGCGAGCGATGCCACTGCATCAGCGACAGCCCGCTATGCGACATTTGCTCCGATCCGCAGCGGGACCAGAGCGTCGTCTGCGTCGTCGAGCAGGTGAAGGATGTCCTGACCATTGAGCAGACACACCGCTACAAAGGTCTGTACCACGTCTTGGGCGGGATCATCTCTCCGATAGACGGCATCACGCCAAACGACCTAGAGATCGAGTCGCTCTACGAGCGTGTCCAGGAGGAGCCTATCCGTGAGGTGATCCTCGCTATACGCTCGACCCTAGAGGGCGACACGACCAACTACTATATATACAAGCGCTTGGAGTCTACGGGTGTGCTGGTCTCGCTCATCGCACGGGGTATCTCTATCGGCGATGAGATCGAGTATGCCGACGAGGTGACGCTCGGGAGCGCCATCGCAAATCGAACCCCCTTTGACCAAGTGAAGTAACTCCCCCTATGACACGCAATAATACAGAGCTAGAGATAGAGCAACTGCGCAAGACAATCGAGCAGCACAACCGCGCTTACTACCTAGACAATGCTCCGACCATAAGCGATGCGGACTACGATGCGCTGATGCAGCGGCTCCTCACGTTGGAGGCGGAGCACCCAGAGTTGGCAGACCCGACTTCGCCCTCTCTCCGTGTGGGACGGGATCGAAACGATGCTTTCGTTCAGGTGGCGCACGAGCGACCGATGCTTTCGCTCTCGAATACATACAACTACGATGAGATCGCTGAGCTCTGCGAGCGTACCGACACGCTCCTAGCTACGGACGATGTGCCGTGGGTGGCGGAGATGAAGTATGACGGCTCCTCCATCTCGCTAATCTACGAGGAGGGTGTGCTGGCGCGTGCCGTGACGCGTGGCGACGGGACGCTCGGAGATGACGTGACGGTCAATGTGCGGACGATCCAGTCGGTGCCGCTACGTCTGCGCCCCGTTGCGGGGCATCCCGACTACACGACGGGGCGCATCGAGGTGCGGGGCGAAGTGCTACTGCCCTTCAAGGAGTTCGAAAGGCTCAATGGGGAGCGTGCGGCTGAGGGCGAAGCGCCTTTTGCCAATCCTCGCAATGCGGCTGCGGGTACGCTCAAGACGCTCAATAGTCGTGTCGTGGCGCAGCGTCGTCTGCTCTGCATCTGCTACTATCTCTATGCGCTAGATGATGAGACTCGTCTGCCGGATAGTTACTATGAGCGTATGCAGCTCCTGAAGGAGATGGGCTTTGATACGGGCGTCGCACCATTTAGAAGTAGCGACCTGTCGGCACTATACCATTATATAGACGAGTGGGACGTACAGCGGGGCAATCTGCCCTACGCCACAGACGGCATCGTCCTCAAGGTGGACAGTCTCGCACAGCAACGCGCGCTCGGCAATACGGCGAAGTCGCCACGTTGGGCTTTCGCCTACAAGTATCAGCCAGAGAATGCGCGCGCGGAGCTTCTCTCGGTGGACTATCAGGTGGGGCGCTCGGGGATTGTCACGCCTGTCGCCAATGTGGAGCCGGTCCTCATCTCGGGGACGGTGGTGCGTCGCGCCACGCTGCACAACGAGGAGTTCATCAAGAGCCTCGACCTGCACTACCATGACTACGTATACATAGAGAAGGGCGGCGAGATCATCCCTAAGATCACCGCTGTGGAGACCAGTCTCAGACGACCCGAGGCGGAGCCTGTACGACTACCGGAGCGTTGTCCCGCTTGTGGTGCGCCACTCCAGCAGGTCGATGGCTCGGTGGGTTATTACTGCGTCAACAGCTACGCCTGCCCGCCACAGATTATGGGGCGCATCGAGCACTACTGCACACGACGAGCTGCCGACATCAACGTGGGCCCTGAGACGATCGATGCGCTCTTTGACAGACATCTTATCGAAAACATCGACGACCTCTACAAGCTCACAGCTAGCGACTTGGCGCAGCTGCCGAACTTTAAGGAAAAGTCGATCAACAACCTCCTCGCCAGCATCGATCAGTCGAAGAGTCGTCCCTTCGCTCGCCTGCTCTACGGCATCGGGATCCGCTATGTAGGCGAGGGGACAGCGAAGACGCTGGCACGACACTTCCAGAGCATCGACCAACTAGCTCAGGCGACCGACTACGAGCTGCAAGCCCTGCCCGATGTAGGGCCGAAGATAGCCGAGCAGGTCGTTTACTTCTTCTCTCTGGAGCGCAACCAGCAGTTGATCGCAGAGCTACAGCGCTGTGGTGTGATCCTAGAGGAGCGTAGCGAGGAGACGATCGATGCGCCTCAGTCCAACCGCCTCGAAGGCGAGCGGATCGTTATCTCCGGGAGCTTCACCCAGCACAGCCGTGACGAGTACAAGCAGCTCATCGAGCAGCATGGCGGCGTCAACGTGGGGAGCATCTCGGGCCGTACGACCTTCGTCCTGATGGGTAGCGATATGGGTCCCTCGAAGCGTGCCAAAGCTGAGCAACTTGGCATCCAGCTCGTCACGGAGGAGGAGTTTCTCGCTCGTCTTAACTCTTAGTCGCTAGGTGCGGTTCGTGTGATATGAGCTGGAGTACGTACTACCGAAGCTGTCGGGCGCACTACGGGCCTTTGCTGCGTCTGGGTCTGCCCGTGATCATCGGACAAGTGGGGCTGATCCTCGTGGGCTTTGCGGACAATGTGATGGTGAGCCACCACAGTCTAGACGAGCTGGCGGCTGCTTCCTTTGTCAATAACTTTCTCAATCTATCGATCATCTTCGGGATGGGCTTCTCCTATGGTTTGACACCGCTGGTGGCGACCAATAAGGAGTGGGGACGCTCCGATCAGGTGGCGCACTACTTAGGGCATAGCTTCCTGCTCAACCTTTTGATCGCTCTCCTAATCGGTGGAGGGCTGCTGCTCCTCGAAGGGAGTCTAGGGCTGTTCAATCTCCCCGATGAGCTACACGCCATAGCCCTACCCTACTATCGTATCCAGATCGTGGGCTTTATGGTGGTGATGCTCTTCAATACGTTCAAGCAGTACACCGAAGGGATGGGAGATACGCAGATCCCAATGTATATCACCCTAGCGGGCAATGTGTTAAACATCGGACTCAACTACCTCCTCATCTATGGCAAAGGGGGCTTCCCCGAGTGGGGCTTGTATGGTGCTGGCATCGCAACGCTGATCAGCCGTGTGGCGATGCTGCAGGCGATCGTTGCTGTGACCGCTCTGCTACCGCGCTACCGTGAGATCCTGAAGCAGTTGCGACGCTTGCACTGGTCGTGGAGGGAGGGGCTAGTACCACTGCTACGACTCGGCACGCCCGTAGCTCTGCAGATGGGTATGGAGGCAGCCTCCTTTTCCGTAGCGGTCATTTTGGTGGCTCGGATTGGCACCTCAGCTTTGGCAGCGCATCAGATCATAGCGACAGTTAGTACACTCGGCTTTATGGTCTACTACGGCATCGGAGCAGCCACGGCGATACGTAGCAGCACGCTTCTAGCACAAGGAGAGCGACGAGAGACCCGTCGTGTGGCCAGTGCGGGCGTCTACCTCTGTCTCTTTGTGGCAGCGGTTATGATGCCACTCTTGGTCCTATTTCGTGAGCCCGTGGTACGCCTCTTCAATGCCGATCTCTCGGTCGCTGAGGCCACTTACCTAGCGCTCATCCCGCTCTGCCTCTACCAGATAGGCGATGCGCTACAGATCATCTACGCTAATGCACTCAGAGGGATCAGTCGTGTAGCGATACTAGCACCAGCTGCTGCTCTGTGTCACCTGATTGTGGCGCCAACTATGGCGTGGCTCTTCGGCTTTAACATCGGGCTGCATGGCGCTCCCTTGCAATTGATGGGTATCTGGTTCGCCTTCCCCGTAAGCTTGACGCTCTTGGGACTCATCCTTCGGTATTCATTCCAACGGGCGACTAGATAGCAGGGGAGTGATAGTTATGACGAGAGGGGTAGACTCTGCATGGAGTCTACCCCTCTTTTTTGTAGATACACTTCGCAAGGGCGATAGCACTCCCGAAGGTATCGATGTGCGTAGCTAGTGCTTACTTCTTGTTGATGTCTAGAGCTGTGCTAGGCTTAAACTTGATAGACTTGCTAGCCTTGATTTGGATCGACTTGCCCGTCTGAGGGTTGATGCCCTTGCGAGCAGCACGCTCAGAAACGTAGAATGAGCCAAAGCCTACGAGTGAAAGGCGCTCACCCTTCTTCATCTCCTCGTGGATGGTCTCTACCATGGCTTCATAGACAGCCTTTGTGTCCTTCTGAGTTAGCTGAGCCTTATCGGCAACAGTCTTGATGAAATCTGTCTTGTTCATAGATAAACTTGTTTATGATTAGTGATAAATTTGTCCTGTATGTAGATCCTATCGAATAGGTCTGACGGCTTGCTGAGTAGCTCTCTAGAGTCACTCTGTCAGTCGTTCAGTTCTATTCACGCTCCAAAGATAGTAGTTTTTTCGTTCTCTGCAACTATTTTGGGAGAAAAATCGCTCAATATGCTCTTATTGAGAGTCATTTTGCGGCTTAATCGAGGGATATCGTTCGTTTTTGCTTCTCTTTGATTGACGCTCCCCCACCTCTCTTGAGTAACCCATCGTGCCATCGTGAGGAGAAATTGGGGCTCCTCACGTAGCAAATCGCAAATCCCCACGTGGAGATTGAGTCGTACTCGAGATACAAGCCATCAGATACGCTATAGTTCGTCTGTCTACTAAGTCTAGAACTTTTCGTACATTTGTAGCTGAACCAGCGTAGCTTAGGTTGTTCAAACCTAAGAGACTGACGACAGACTTATCAATTAAAACCAACCAATACAGCTATGGCTAACAACAAGAGACTCTATCGCTCTCACGAAGCGTGGATAGGAGGTGTATGCGGTGGCATCGCAGACTACTTCGGATGGGATCCGACGATCGTACGACTCATCTACTTACTGCTCACCTTCACAACTGGTTTTGCGGGCATCCCTATCTACATCCTCTTGTGGATCTTCGTGCCACTAGAGCGTTATAGCAACTATTAAAGGCCTTTAGTACATAGCACGATGAGTTACCCATTACTACATGAGCTACTCGACCTAGTCGAGAGGTACGAAGAGTTTCGTGGGAATGCTGAGCAGTCGATGAGCAACTTTTTGCGCTTTGCCGATCAGTCCCTTGAGCAGCAGAAAGGCTCCGAAGAGCCTAAGACGGGGATGCGTAGTCAAGCGTTTCTCAATACGATGATCGCTCGTGACATAAGCTTCGTCTACCGATATATGCGCTGCCTCGTTCGTAAAGCAATCAAAGACACCCCCTTACAGACCATCGATGAGTACTCTTACCTCATCACACTTATGGCAAAGGGGGAGATGACCAAGACCGAGCTCAACAACTACAATGTGGTCGAAAAGACCTCCGGCAGTGAGATCATCCGTCGTCTACTCAAGGGGGGGCTGATCTCGCAAACGCGCAATCTACAAGATAGGCGTAGCTTACTCCTTAACATCACCCCTAAGGGGCGAGAGGTGGTCAAGGAGCTACTCCCTCGCATGCAGCAGAGTAGCGATATACTCCTACGAGATCTATCGTGGGATCAGAAGATCTTCCTACACTCGCTCCATGAGCAGCTCTACGAGAGCAATCATCCACTCTTCCTCAACGAGCGAGATACGGATCTGACAGAGCTACTAGAGAAGGAGACTATCGATCACAATGCCCGCTGACAGGTAGGATTCTCTAATCTCTAACTTCTAACCTCTAGCCTCTATCTAGACTATGAACCATCTGAGTGACCTACTCAAGCTCTTTACCACCACTTATCGGCACAAGACTCTACTACGCTATATGGATCGAACGCCCGAGGAGCAGTGGCACGAGTGGAGTGGTGAGCAGCTAGCGGAGCAGACTATGCTGGCGGCACAGGCTCTCGTACGAGCTGGCGTACAGCCTGGCGACCGTGTGGCACTCTACTCACAAAACATGATGGAGGGCATCATCACCGAGCTGGGACTGATGGCTATACGTGCCGTCTGCGTACCGCTCTATGCCACTTGCTCGCCTGAGCAGGTAGCCTTCATCACGGAGCATGCTGGGGTCAAGCTAATCCTCGTGGGGGAGCAGTTTCAGTACAACAATGTCTACCCGCTCCTAGAGACCCACCCCACCCTACAGCAGCTTGTCATACTGGACGAGCGGGTGGTGCGTGATCCCGCAGACGAGCGAAGCGAGTACTTTGAGACCTTCCTCTCGATGGGCGATGCAATGCCCTACGAGACGGAGGTGCGGACACAGCTAGGTGCTGGCACGGCAGATGAGATCGCTGTCATCATCTACACCTCAGGCACCACAGGCACCCCAAAGGGCGTACAGATCACCCATCGTATGATCTTGACTCAGGTGGAGCGACACCAGCAGCTCTTCCCGACATTAAACGATCACGATGTATCGGTCAACTTCCTCCCGTTGAGCCATGTCTTCGAGAAGCTTTGGGTCTACTTTTGCTTTGCCACAGCTATCAAAGTGGTCGTCGTGACCAATCCGAAGCGCATTATGGAGCTGATGCCGCAGATACGCCCCACGGTGATGTGCAATGTGCCACGATACTGGGAGAAGGTCTACCAAGGCGTGCAGGAGCACATCGAGCGCTCGAAGCCTATGATGCAGCGTATCTATCAGAAGGCGCTGCGTGTGGGACATAAGTACCATATAGACTACCGCATCCATGGTCGTAAAGCTCCTTGGGGGTTACGCATATCCAATGCGGTCTACCGCTATACCGTATTCTATATCCTCAAGCGTGTCCTAGGACTAGAGCGCGGGCGCTTTTTCCCGACAGCAGGTGCTCCACTCTCAGATGAGATCAACGAGTTCTTGCAGTCGGCTGGCTTTAACATCGTCGTCGGCTATGGGCTCTCCGAGTCCTCGGCGACCGTCTCCTGCTACCTACCAGGGCGCTATGTCATAGGCTCCGTAGGCGAGGTGCTACCAGGCGTAGAGGTACGCATAGATCCCGAGACACAGGAGATACAGCTACGTGGCGACACCATCACACCAGGCTACTACCACAATGAGGAGGCAAATGCAACTGCCTTTACCGATGATGGGTGGTTCCGCACGGGCGATGCTGGACGGCTCGAGGGGAGCACGCTCTTCTTCACCGAGCGGATCAAAGAGCTATACAAGACGAGCAATGGTAAGTACATCGCTCCGCAGCAGATAGAGTCCCTCCTGAGCAGTAGTCCACTCATCGAGCAGTGTGCTGTAGTGGCCGACGAGCGCAAGTTTGTCGCAGCACTGATCTATCCCAACTATGAGCAGCTACGTCGTCGGCTCCGTGAGCGTGGTCAAGAGGCACTAGCCGATCTCCCCACGGAGGATCTGGCGCAGCGTAGCGAGGTGTGCGATATGCTCCTGAGTCACATAGAGCCTCTGCAGGCTCACTTGGCTGGCTTTGAGAAGGTCAAGCGCATCGCATTGCTTGCCGAGCCATTCTCTATCGAGGCGGGTACACTTACTCCGACGCTTAAGCTGAAGCGCAAAGCGATCCTCGAGCAGTATGCCGAGCTGATCGAAAAACTGTACCTTTGACCTCCCATTTCACACAATAAATAAAGAGCGCACGCCACACCATCGTGGCATACGCTCTCTAAATAACAGAATATATTATGATAACACAGGACCAACTAGCAGAGCTGTTGGAGCGCACGAAGGCGCTGGGGAGGTATCTTTGACATCGACCAGCGACGTGTCCAACTAGAAGAAGAGGAGCTCCGGACACAAGCTCCAGACTTTTGGGATGATGTGCCACGAGCCCAGCAGCAGATGCGACGTGTGGGCGAGATACGCTCATGGATCGAGGCTTTTGAAGCAGTCGATGCAGCAGCGCAAGAAGTGGCTCTAGCGTACGACTTTTACAAAGAGGAGGCGGTCGAAGAGCAAGATGTGGACGATGCCTATGCGCGTGCCATCAAGCTAGTCGAAGACCTCGAGCTACGCAATATGCTGAGCGCTGAGGAGGATCGCCTAGGCGCTGTACTCAAGATCAATGCAGGTGCTGGTGGCACCGAGAGCCAGGACTGGGCCTCTATGCTGGTGCGTATGTACCAGCGCTGGGCAGAGCGGTCGGGCTACAAGGTGACTATCACCAATTGGCAGGACGGAGACGATGCTGGTATCAAGACGGTCACCATGCAGATCGAGGGCGAGCTGGCTTACGGCTTCCTCAAGAGTGAAAACGGTGTGCACCGTCTCGTACGTGTCTCCCCCTATAATGCACAGGGCAAGCGAATGACTTCGTTTGCCTCGGTCTTCGTCGTACCCCTCGTGGATGACTCGATTGAGGTGGAGGTGAATCCTGGCTTGCTCTCGTGGGATACCTTCCGCTCGAGTGGAGCTGGTGGGCAGAATGTCAACAAGGTGGAGACAGGCGTACGCCTGCACTACCTATACACCGACCCCGACACAGGAGAGACTGAGGAGATCGTGATCGAAAACACTGAGACGCGCTCCCAGATGGACAATCGTGAGAACGCCCTGCGCCTCCTGCGCTCACAGCTCTACGACAAGGAGCTGGAGCGTCGTCGTGCTGCCCAGAGCGAGGTCGAGGCGAATAAGAAGAAGATTGAGTGGGGCTCTCAGATACGTAGCTACGTCTTCGATGATCGTCGTGTCAAGGATCACCGTACGAACTATCAGACTTCCGACGTTAACGGGGTGATGGATGGCGATCTAGATGCTTTTATCAAGGCTTACCTGATGCAGACGGGAGCTGGTACGACTAATGAGTAGGTGACTCGCTATGATCGTCTGCATCGCTGAGAAACCGTCCGTAGCACGTGACATAGCCAAGATACTCGGAGCCACTACGGCTCGCTCAGGCTATATCGAGGGCAATGGCTATGCCGTCACCTGGACCTATGGTCACCTCTGCACGCTCAAGGAGCCAGAGGACTACCAGACCAGTTGGCAGGGGTGGCGACTTGCTTCGCTACCGATGATCCCAGAGCGCTTCGGCATCAAGCTGATCAAGGAGGAGCATATCGAGCGGCAGTTTGCCATTATCCAAGGGCTGGTCTCGCAAGCTGAGCGAGTGATCAACTGCGGCGATGCGGGCCAAGAGGGCGAACTGATACAGCGCTGGGTACTCCAACTAGCGGGTTGCACCTGTCCCGTGGAGCGTCTCTGGATCTCCTCGCTGACGGACCAATCGATCCGCGAGGGCTTTGCCAATTTGCGCCCCAGCAAAGAGCTAGACACGCTCTACCACGCAGGCTTGGCACGTGCTATCGGAGACTGGCT
This sequence comes from uncultured Porphyromonas sp., assembly GCA_900546675.1. Lineage (GTDB taxonomy): Bacteria > Bacteroidota > Bacteroidia > Bacteroidales > Porphyromonadaceae > Porphyromonas. Next base: position 9,585 of record URDQ01000062.1, read on the forward strand.
CCTAGGGATCAATGGGACACGTCTCTACACCCTCACAGATCGCTATGGCGGTCGGCAGCGAGGCGTCCGCTCGGTAGGTCGTGTGCAGACACCGACACTGGCGCTGGTCGTTGATAGGCAAGCGGAGATTGAGAGCTTCGTACCAGTCACGACCTACGAGATGCAGACCACTTACCGAGGGACGCTCTTTAGGGCAGACACATCGCAAGAAGTCGAGGTGACCTTTGCTGAGCGACAACAGGTCGAGGAGCTGATCGAAAGGATTGCTAAGGAGCCGCTCGTCGTGCAGGCGGTCGAGCAGAAAAAGTCGACAGAGTATCCGCCACGACTCTTCGACCTTACCTCGCTACAGGTGGAGGCGAATAAGAAGTTTGGCTACACGGCTGAGCAGACGCTCCGACTCATACAGTCTCTCTACGAAAAGAAGGTGACCACCTACCCACGTGTCGACACCACCTTCCTACCCGAAGACCAATACCCTAAGGTGGCGGAGACGCTCCAAGGTATCGCACGGCATACGGCTCTCGGGGGCTTCATCGCTCCACTACTAAGCAGTGGCAAGCCACTGAAAAAGAGCAAGAAGGTCTTTGACAATAAGAAGATCACCGACCACCATGCGATCATTCCGACAGGACAGCTGAGCGGCGGACTCACCCCTGATGAGGAGCAGATCTACCTCCTCGTGGCACTGCGCTACATAGCCGCTTTTTACCCCGACGCCAAGGTCTCGACGACCACCGTACGTGCTACCGTCGAGGAATACCCGCTACGTGCCTCGGGCAAGACGATTCTCGTGGAGGGGTGGCGCGAGGTACTCAAGCCTGACAGTGGCAAGGAGGGTGACGACACCGCAGAGGGTGCTAAAGATAAGGAGAAGGACAAAGAGCAGACACTCCCCACCTTCAAAGAGGGCGAGTCAGGACCTCACGAGCCTTCGATACGTGAGAGCACCTCTACGCCACCGCGCTACTACACCGAGGCGACGCTCCTGCGTGCTATGGAGACAGCGGGCAAGGGCGTCGAGGACGAGGAACTACGAGATGCACTTAAGATGAACGGCATCGGTCGCCCCTCCACACGCGCTGCTATCATCGAGACGCTCTTCAAGCGGGGCTACATAGTTCGTGAGGGCAAGTCGCTACGAGCCACACCAGACGGCATACAGCTGATCGAGTCGATACAAGATCCGTTGCTCAAGAGCGCCGAGCTGACAGGCCGATGGGAGCTCAAGCTACGACAGATCGAGAGTCGGGAGTACGACCCAGGGCAGTTTCTCGACGAACTCAAAGCGCAGGTCTCCCGACTCGTCTCCGAGGTGCGTGGCTTCTAGCTAGAGGTGAGCGCTCATCTCGAGCTGATTACTCTTTTGAGGAGCTGGCAAAGATCTAAGCCACCCGACTCTTGTCAACATAGGCTATAAAACAGGACAGCCACGTGGAAAATATCAAATCCCCACGTGGCTATTTTTCATTTTCCACGTAGGAGCAAAACATTTCCTCCGAAGTTTCATTTCGCCCCTACGTGGGGAGCATTTCGTCCCTACGTGGAGAATATTTCATATCCACGCAGGGATTTTCGATTTCCCACGTGGCGGTGATAGAGATTAGCTATCGGGGTGAATCGGAGTTGTCGAAGTGAATCAGAGTAATCGGGGTGAATCCAATAGTGTCCTAAACGTTTTTGGCGGGCGAAGGGTGTGAGATAGCAGTCAAGC
>URDQ01000063.1 GCA_900546675.1 uncultured Porphyromonas sp.
TTTATCAGAAGCTCGATGAAACCAATTCAGTTGCATTTGATAGTTGAATCTACACGATGAGGTGTGGCGCCTCAAAAATGTGTACCTTTGTGCAGATTAGCCCATCTCTATGTGCAGCCCCCCTATCGGTAGGGCGGATCACGAGACTGCGATGGACTCGCCTCCTTATCAGATCAAGACAGAAGACAGTATAGAAAGATGATTATAGTCAACGACCTCACGATACAGTTTGGCAAGCGCGTGCTCTTTGCCGACGTCAACCTTAAGTTTACCCCGGGCAACTGCTACGGCATCATCGGTGCCAACGGTGCTGGCAAGTCGACCATGCTCCGTATGATCAGCGGTGAGCTGGAGCCGACACGCGGTACCGTCACCTTTGGGCCCGACGAGCGACTCTCGGTGCTAAGTCAGGACCACTTCGCTTTCGATGAGTATACCGTCATCGACACCGTCCTGATGGGGCACGACAAGCTTTGGCAGATTATGAAGGAGAAGGACGCTATCTACGCTAAGGAAGACTTTTCCGACGAAGACGGTGTCAAGGCAGCTGAACTGGAGGAGCAGTTTGCCAACCTCGATGGGTGGAACGCTGAGAGCGAGGCGGCAGCCCTCTTGAGCGGTCTCGGCATCAAGGAGGATCTGCACTACCGCCTGATGGGAGACATTAGCGGTAAGCAGAAGGTGCGTGTGCTACTAGCACGCTGTCTCTTTGGCAAGCCGGACAATCTACTCCTCGATGAGCCGACGAACGACCTAGACCTAGAGACCGTCTCCTGGCTCGAGGACTACCTTGCCGAGACGGAGAGCACCGTCCTCGTGGTGAGCCACGACCGTCACTTCCTCGATGCCGTGTCGACCCACACGGTAGATATAGACTTTGGCAAGGTGAGACTCTTCGCCGGTAACTACAGCTACTGGTACGAGTCTAGCCAGTTGGCACTCCGCCAGCAACAGCAGCAGAATAAGAAGCTCGAGGAGAAGAAGAAAGAGCTCGAGGAGTTCATCCGTCGCTTTAGTGCCAACGTGGCAAAGAGCAAGCAGACGACCAGCCGCAAGAAGATGCTGGAGCGTCTCGACATCAACGAGATCGAGCCATCGTCACGTCGCTACCCAGGCATCCTCTTCCAGCCTGAGCGTGAGCCAGGTAATAAGGTGCTAGAGGTCAACGATCTCTCGGCCGTAACGGACGAGGGGGAGGTGCTCTTCAAGGGGCTGACCTTCAATGTAGAGCGAGACGACAAGATCGTCTTCATCAGCCACGACCCACGTGCTATGACCGCACTCTTTGAGATCATCAATGGCAACCGCAAGGCGCAGCAAGGTAGCTACGAGTGGGGACAGACGATCACGACCGCCTATCTACCACTGGACAACAGTGCTTACTTCGAAACCGATATGACGATCCTCGACTGGCTCGGACAGTTTGCCAAGGACACGAACGATGTCTACCTCAAGGGCTTCCTAGGGCGTATGCTCTTCAGCGGTGAGGAGGTGAATAAGCGCGCCTCAGTCCTCTCGGGAGGTGAGAAGATGCGCTGTATGATCAGCCGTATGATGCTCCCCCCAGGGGCTAATGTGCTGATCCTCGACACGCCGACGAACCACCTGGATCTGGAGTCGATTCAGGCTTTCAACAACACGCTCATTTCCTTCAAGGGGAATGTCCTCTTCTCAAGCCACGACCACGAGTTCATCCGCACGGTGGCGAATCGAGTCATCGAGCTCACTCCAGGCGGGATCATCGACCGCATCATCAACTACGACGATTACATCACCGACCCGAAGGTTGCTGAGCTCCGCGAGAAGTACTACAACGCATAAAGAGACCACACGCCTATGGCTCGTATCCTCGGAAGCGGAAGAGGCACTTGACTGGGTATTCTATCTATGGTATGAGATAGTTCCCTTTTTCTTGTACCTTTGTGAAGAGACGACGATGACAATGGAGTACACAATCAACGAAGTAGCTGATAAACTATCTATCTCCATCAAGTCTGTGCGCAGACTTGTGGCGAGTGGCGAAATAGAGGCAGAAAAGAGGGGTGGGGTCTACCGAATCCCCCAAAAGGGGTTCGATAAGTACCTCACTGCGCTTCGGATAGATAGAGAAGAGGCTCCTGAGCCTCAACAGCTATTTTCATTGAACTCTATTCCTCAGTCGCCCGTAGGCATAAGTGAGTCCATCCACTGGGTGGACATATCAGATATGTGGGATAACCCATCTCCCTCTACGCTCACGTTTGTAGACCTATTCTGTGGTGCTGGAGGGCTAAGCAAGGGTTTGGAGCTGGCTGGACTTGACGGCATTTGCGGTCTTGATTGGTTCCTAGAAGCTACTGAAACATATAGACGAAACTTTCGCCATCCTTGCGTCTACGGAGACATCACAAGAGAAGAGGTCAAAGCACTCTTCTACAGAACGGTCGAAAAAGAACTAAATGGCAGGCGACTGAATGTAATCGCAGGTGGCTTCCCCTGTCAAGGGTTTAGTATGGCTGGACATCGTATTGTAGACGATCCTCGCAACTCTCTATACAAAGAGCTGCTCGAAATAGTCCAGACGCTACAGCCCGACTTTGTTATTTGCGAAAACGTAAAGGGGTTGCGTAGTATGCTCAAGGGTGCCGTGGAAGAGAAAATCCTATCAGACTTTCAGCAGGCTGGCTATCGTATGAATGTGGCTACGTTGATGTCTGCCGACTACTATACGCCACAGAAGCGTGAGCGAGTCATCTTCATTGGGAACCGTATCGGGTGCTCTAACTTGCACCCAGCGCCTCTGCTCACTCCCAACCACTATATCACTACGGGGGAGACTATAGGAGATCTTATAGACCACCCAACAGACAAGGGCTTCAACCACGTCCCAACGAAGCACTCCAAAGAGATGCAAGAAAAAATAGCCCGCTGTCCCGAAGGTCAGAGTCTCTATAAAGGCTACTCTGATGCATGGAAGAAGTGTCCCTGGAATGAGCCTAGCTGTACAATCAAGGAGAATCATGGTGGCGTGAACCTGCACCCTCGTCTGCCAAGGGTCTTGACAGCTAGAGAGATGGCAAGACTTCAATCCTTCCCAGACTCGTTTATTTTCCAAGGATCAAAGAGCAAACAGCTGGTTCAGATCGGCAATGCTGTACCGCCTTTTCTCGCAAAGGCTATTGGCTTAGCTATTCGTAAGTCCTACACATCAAAAGAAGATATGCTGCTATGAATGATTACTATGCGAGGTCGATAGCTTTTCAAAAAGAACTGATTAAGTATGCGAGCTCCATCTTTCAGACTTATGGGCGGGAGCTTGTACTAAGACTAGAAGAGTACAATCTCCTTCAAAACAAAAACAACTGCATTGAGTCTTCTACGGCAATAGGGTTTGTCTTGGAAGAGTTTATCGTCTCTAAGTTAGAGATGTACACTCATTGTGCCGAGGAGAGTTACCGAATAGACCGCTTCATAGGTTCCACCACATCCGAGAGCTATGATTGCTTTGCGGAGCAAGACAATGTCAGATATTTGGTCAACATAAAGGCGGAAAAGAGTGGCGCAAAGAACAATGCCATTGCAGCTATTAGCCAACTGCATAAGAACTACTGTCTCGAAGAGCCTCAGATGGAAAAGAATTATGTCGTTCTTAAGGTTCGCTACAGTGTAAAAGATGCTTATGAGGATAGTGCCTATAAACGTGCAAAGCCAAGGCATCTATACATTGATGGTCTAGAGAGCTTCTGTATAGAGGAGATAGACTTCTCAAATGGACATCAACAGGACAATCGGAGCTGGTCTGAGACTAAGAAGACGAAAAACAATGGACGACTAATGGTGTCCCAATCCTTTAGAGAGAAGAATCGTCTACCAGAGGAGGAGATCTCTTACCAACACACGTTTCAGATGCTCTCAGACATTGTCTCCACAAACAATTAACCCTCGAAAATGAACTAACTCCCTATGGCTCGCATCCTCGCTATCGACTACGGCACCAAGCGCACGGGACTGGCGGTGACCGATCCGCTACAGATTACTCCAGGGGCGCTCGACACGGTGTCTACGCATCAGCTCCTCAACTATCTAGCGGACTACCTGGGGCGTGAGGAGGTGGAGACGATCGTCCTCGGCAAGCCGACACAGATGGACGCAACGCCCTCGGCGACCTGGCAGGCGATACAAGCTTTGGCTAAGAAGTTGCAACATCTCTACCCCCACATACGTCTAGAGTATGTGGACGAGCGCTTTACCTCTGTCTTGGCACAGCAGACGATCCGCGAGGCGGGCATCGGCAAGCAGCGCAGACAGCGGGACAAAGGGCTGGTGGATCGTGTCAGTGCTACCATTATCTTACAGAGCTATCTGGAGAACTTGCGTATGCTTCACTAAAAACAGAGAATTAATCGTTTACTCTTATGGCTAAGACCTTACCTATATACCTTTACGGACACCCTGTGCTTCGCAATATGAGCGAGGATATAACGCCTGACTACCCGAACCTCTCAGAGCTGATCGCTGATATGTGGCAGACGATGTATGATAGCGATGGCATCGGACTGGCGGCTCCACAGATCGGGCGCAACATACGTCTGCAGGTGATCGATGCAACGCCTCTTGCTGAGGAGTACCCTGAGTGTGCCCAGCTCAAGCTGGTTATGATCAATGCGCATATGCAGTCTCTGAGCGAGGAGACCTGTTCGGAGCCTGAGGGTTGTCTGAGCTTGCCAGGCATTAACGAGCGGGTCGTACGACCGGAGTCGATCGTGGTGGACTACATGAATGAGCAGTTCGGGCCACAGCATCTAGAGCTCTCGGGCTTTGCCGCTCGGGTGGTGCAGCATGAGTATGATCACCTGGATGGCAAGCTTTTTGTAGATCATATCTCAGCGATGCGCAAGCGTATGATCAAGAAGAAGCTGCAGCATATAGCCGACGGACGGCTACGTGTCGACTACCCTGTGATGCGCAATCCGAAGCATTAGTCCTTATGCGCCCGCTACTACGATCGCTCTCTCTGCTGCTCTGCACGCTCTGCGTGTGGAGTACTACGCTTTGGTCGCAGATAGATACGGAGCGGGTGATGACGATCGGGCGCAATGCGATAGGTTTTAAGGATTATGTGGTCGCTATCGAGCACTTTAACCAAGTGATCGAGGTGTCGCCCACGATGGCCGATCCGTACTACTACAGAGCATTTGCCAAGCTTATGCTGGGCGACTATGCGGGTGCCGAGCGAGACGCGACGCTCTGCCTGGAGCGCAACCCTTTCCTCTCTAGAGCCTATATGGTACGGGGGGCGGCACGGCACAATCTGCAGCACTATGCAGAGGCAGCAACCGACTATGCACAAGCGCTCAAGATCACGCCGGACGACTTCTACCTCTCGTTCAACTTAGCTGGCTCGCTCTACGGTGCCGAGCAGTATGAGCGTGCCGACTCGGCAGCGCTCGCCTTGACGCAGCGTCATCCGAAGGAGGCGCGGGGCTACTTCCTCGCAGCGGAGATAGCGTTGCGACGGCAAGACACGCTTGCGGCGGAGGATCGGATAGCCGAGGGTTTGGCAATAGACTCGCTGAGCGCTGCGCCTTATCGGATGCTCTCTGCGATTGCTTACCTGCGGGGAGACTACGAGGGGGCGCTACGCTATCACGACAAGAGTATAGAGCTGGAGCCTAGCCAGGCTAGCGACTACATCAACCGTGGACTGACACGCTACAAACTGAAAGAGTATCGTGGTGCTATGGAGGACTACAATCAGGCGCTCCTCCTGACACCTCACGATGCGGTCGCTCGCCACAACCGCGCCTTGCTACGTATCGAGGTGGGCGACCTACAGGGTGCTCGCGAAGATCTGCTTGAGGTGGTGCGGCTACAGCCGACCAATCTGACGGCACACTTTAACTTAGCTTTGGTACAGACTCAGACTGGACAGTATCGTGAGGCGATCGAGACGCTAGACTATATATTAGGACGTCGACCAGAGTTTCTCTCGGGTTACTATCAGCGCTCAGAGGTGAAGCGCTTGCTCGGTGATGCTGCTGGAGCCGATAGGGACTATTGGCTGGCCTACAAGCTAGAGCGTGGACAGATCAAACCGCCTAAGCCAACCATCGCCGACAGCACCGCCTCGAGTGTGGCTAGCGAGGAACTATACGCACTGGATCATCACGCTGAGCTACAGTCTGCAAGCAGTGATGCGACTTCCGCTTCGCTTACTACGGGGAGCAATTCGCTACGAGGATCGATCCAAGAACAAGCCACCTCGTCAGAGGCTTGCCCCGCTTACGAGCTGACCTACTTCGTGCAGAAGAGTCACGACAAGCTCTTGCCTCGCTCGAACTTCTCGGCAGAGTTGGAGGCGTACAACGAGCGCACGGGCTATCAGCCTCGGCTCTTGCTTGCCGTTGGCGCGCAGTCGCTAGACAGCACGCAGCTTCACATCGTGCTGGAGGATATAGCACGTCTGCAGGCTGATGGAGCGAAGCAGACGGCCGACTGGCACTTGCGTATGGGCATCGACAAGCTACTGATGCGAGACATCGGCGAGGCGGTCTCACAGTTCAACGCTTGTCTCGAGCTGGCTCCTCAGCAGCCACTTGCGCTTCTCGCGCTTAGCACGGCGCGCCTTATGCAGGCGGAGACGCTCACAGACCTCAAGCAGCAGACGCTTATGTACGACTTAGCGATGCGTCAGCTCACCACCGCCATCAGTCACGCTCCGCAGATAGGCTATCTCTACTACAACCGTGCGCACCTGCACCAGTCGCTGGGGCATACGGATCAAGCTATCGCAGACTACACCAAGGCGATCGAGCTCTTGCCCCAAGCTGGCGAAGCTTACTACAATCGTGCTCTGCTCCTCGAGCAGCAGGGGCAGCATGAGCAGGCGATAGGAGACTTAAGCCGTGCGGGCGAGCTGGGCATCTATCAGGCTTATTCTCTCATCCACACTATCCAGACACGCTGATGATATCCGTTCAAGACCTTACGGTAGACTTTGGTAAGCAACTCCTCTTTGACTCGATCAACTTTGTCATCAGCAAGGGCGAGCGAGTCGCACTCGTCGGGCATAACGGGGCGGGTAAGTCAACCTTGATGAAGATCCTCGTCGGCATCGAGCAACCGACGAGTGGTGCCGTCAGCCGTCCCCGAGATCTCTCCATCGGTTACCTCCCACAGGTTAAAGAGCTTGTCGACCATACCACGCTGCGTGCGGAGGTCGAAGAGGTCTTTAAGGATGTGCAGTCGCTCAACGATCAGTACGACCGTCTGAGCGAAGAGCTAGCGACACGCACCGACTACGACTCGCCTGAGTACCTAGAGCTGATCGAGCGTCACGGACATCTCACCGACCTGATACAGATGCACCACCCGTCGCAGTACCTTGCCGAGATGGAGCGCACGCTCCTCGGACTAGGCTTCGAGCGGAGCGACTTCGACCGGCCGACCCGTGAGTTCTCTGGCGGATGGCGTATGCGTATCGAGCTGGCGAAGGTACTGCTGAGCAATCCCGATCTGCTCCTCCTCGATGAGCCGACGAACCACCTAGACATCGAGTCCATCGACTGGCTCGAGCACTTCCTCATCGCCCGTGGGGTCACGCTCCTGCTTGTCTCGCACGACCGCACCTTCCTGGACAACGTCACCAACCGCACCATCGAGATCGAGCTGGGACGCATCTACGACTACAAGACCTCCTACAGCCACTACGTCACGCTACGTGAGGAGCGTCTGGAGCAGCAGAAGCGAGCTTACGAAAATCAGCAGAAGAAGATCCAAGACATAGAGTCCTTCGTCGAGCGCTTTCGCTATAAGCCGACGAAGAGCGCACAGGTGCAGAGTCGCATCAAGCAGCTAGACAAGATCGAGGAGATCGAGCTCGACGAGATAGACACACGGCACATCAACTTCACCTTCCCGATGGCGGGGCGCAGTGGCGACTATCCAGTCATCATCGAGGAGCTGGACAAGAGCTACGGCTCTCTCTCCGTGCTACGAGGTGTCTCTATGACCATCAAGCGTGGCGAAAAGGTTGCCTTCGTCGGGAAGAACGGCTCTGGCAAGTCAACCCTTATGCGCTGCATTATGGGACAAGAGGAGTACACTGGCAAGCTTCAGATAGGACATGGCGTAGAGGTCGCTTACTTCTCTCAGAATAGGGCGCAGGAGCTACCTGCCGATCAGACTATCCGTGACGCTATCGACAGCTTGGCGCGAGGCGATATGAGACTACATATCAATGATATGCTAGGTGCCTTCCTCTTTGGCGGGGAGGTAGCCGACAAGCCGATCAGCGTACTCAGTGGTGGCGAGCGCGCTCGTGTCGCTATCATGCAGATGCTCCTAGAGCCGGCCAACCTGCTCATACTCGATGAGCCGACCAACCATCTGGACATCCGAACCAAAGAGATCCTCAAGCGTGCCATCGCAGCCTTCCCCGGGACGGTCATCGTCGTCTCGCACGACCGCTACTTCCTCTCGGGGCTCGTGGATCGCATCTTCTCCTTTAGCCATGGAGCCGTACGTGAGTGTATGGACGGCCTCGACGGCTATCTCGCCACCCTCCACGAAGAGCTAAACCAACAGCCCTCAACCAACGGCCAACAGCCAACGGCTAACAGCCAATCGCCAACAGCCAACAGCCAAATGCCAAAGGCTAATCGCCAGCCCCAACTCGACTACCAGCAGCAGAAAGAGCAGCAGAAGCGCTTGCGCACCCTCCGCCGTACTGCCGAGAGCCTCGGTGAGCAGCTAGAGCAACTTCAGGAGCAGCAAGCTAAGCTAGAGGAGGAGATAGCCACGGCAGCCACCCCGCAGCTCATCGATCAGTACACCCAGGTCAATAAAAAGATCCAAGAGCTCACTCCCCAGTGGGAGGAAGCCGAGTTTGCCCTGATGGAGTACGAGGAGGAGATCCAACAATAGTAATTAGCCAGTCAACCGCCCTGTGAGACAGTTTCTCAAGCTCTTCGGTAAGTATATCCACCCCTATCGCCACTACGTAACAGGTGGTGTCATTGCCAACATACTCTCGGCGCTGCTCAACCTGCTCGCCTTCTCGCTCATCATGCCGATCCTGCGCATCCTCTTTGGTATGGATCAGACCACACCCGTCTACCATACGCTCGACGGCATCAACTGGTTTCGACCCTCAGAGTGGAGCGTAGCAATAGACTATGTCGTGGGCAACTTCAACTACTACGTCTACCAGCTCATCCAGCAGTACGGCCCCGCACACACGCTGCTCCTCCTCTGCATCTACCTCGTCGTCATGACACTCATCAAGGTCGGCGTCACCTATGGAGGTATCTATATGCTCGTGCCGATCCGTACAGGCGTGGTCAGAGATCTGCGCAATGAGTTCAATGACAAGCTCCTCCGTTTGCCTATCTCTATGATCAGCGAAGAGCGCAAAGGCGACCTCCTCGCACGCTTCTCAGTAGATGTCGCCGAGATCGAGTACTCCATCATCAACCTCCTAGAGAGCCTCATCAAGAACCCCATCCTCATCATCATCTACCTCGTGGCGCTCTTTGTGATCAGCTGGGAGCTCACCCTCTTCGTCCTCATCGTCCTGCCGATAGCTGGTTACGTCATGGGAGCCGTGGGCAAGCGACTCAAGCGAGACAGCCTCGAGGGGCAGACGCAGTGGGGGCAACTCATGAGTATGGTCGAGGAGACCCTCTCGGGGCTACGTATCATCAAGGCGTTCAATGCGGAGCAGCAGATCTCTCATCGCTTTACTAAGGCCAACGAGCAGTATCGACGCACCATCTCGCAGGTCTATGCCAGGCAAGGCTTAGCGCACCCTATGAGCGAATTCCTCGGCACCACCGCCATTGCGATCATCCTTTGGTATGGTGGTAACTTGATCTTTGCAGGCAATAGCACCATCACGGCCGATGCTTTCATCTACTACCTCGTAGTCTTCTACAGCATCATCAACCCTGCCAAAGAACTCAGCCGTGCCTCCTATTCGATCCAAAAGGGGCTAGCCTCCATGACTCGCATACAAGCTATCCTTGACTACCCCGAGCGCATCACAGATCCCGCAGAGCCACTGCCCGTCACCTTTGAACAGCAGATCGTATACGAGGATGTCTCCTTCCGCTACGAAGAGCCATGGGTACTGCGCAACTTGTCGCTCACCATACCCAAAGGGCAAATGGTCGCACTCGTGGGAGCTTCGGGTTCTGGCAAAAGCACGCTCGTAGACCTACTGCCCCGCTTTTACGATGTCACCTCAGGGCGCATCTCCATCGACGGCACTGACATACGACAGGTACGGGCGAGCGAACTAAGAGAGCTCATAGGCTATGTCAATCAGACGCCAATCCTCTTCAACGATACGATACGCAACAACATCACCTTCGGTATGGAGCGCCCCGTCAGCGACGAGGAGATACGCACCGCAGCCGAGGCGGCCAATGCGACCGAGTTCATCGACCAGCTCCCCGAGGGACTCGAGTACAACATCGGTGACGGCGGTAGCAAGCTCAGCGGTGGGCAACGTCAGCGACTCAGCATAGCACGCGCCCTGCTCAAGGACTCGCCCATCCTCATTCTCGATGAGGCGACCTCGGCACTCGACAACGTCTCCGAGCAACTAGTTCAGGAGGCTATCCAGCATCTCGTCAGCGACCGCACCACCATCGTCATCGCCCACCGCCTCTCCACGATCATGCACGCAGACCTCATCTGCGTTATGCAGGAGGGACAGATCGTCGAGCAAGGTACCCACGCAGAGCTACTCGAGCGTGGCGGACTCTACGCCCAGCTCTACCAAATACAGTTCAAGGAGTAAAGGTCTCCCTTCGATAGAACGGACTTCGAGACGTGCAACCCGCTCTAGGGACGCACGTCTTGTCGTTCTACAACGGACGCCCTCTCGCTAGATACTAGCCTGAGCGTCCGTTGTCGAACCAGCTTGACGCTGTAACCTTTAACGGGGACGGGGGTGTGTCAATAGTCCATTTGTCGTTTGAGAGAGGGAGGAGGCT
>URDQ01000064.1 GCA_900546675.1 uncultured Porphyromonas sp.
TTTATCAGAAGCTCGATGAAACCAATTCAGTTGCATTTGATAGTTGAATCTACAACCGCTAGCGAGAAGCGCTCTTTATCGGCTCTTTTTACTACCTTTGTAGCTACTGTAGCTATGACCGATACCTTGCTCTGCTTAGGGGCTACCTAGGAGAGCTACTATTCACCCTATACCACACGCCACAAGCACTATGACTACAAGACCTATCCGGCGAGCCCTCATATCAGTCTACCACAAGGAGGGCATCGATCGCATCGCACGTATACTACATGCTGCCGAGGTAGAGATAGTCTCCACAGGAGGCACTCAAGAGTATATCGAGTCACTCGGGATACCCTGCACACCCGTGGAGGCGCTGACCGCTCTGCCCTCGATCCTAGGAGGACGTGTCAAGACGCTTCACCCGATGATCTTCGGAGGCATCCTAGCACGGCGAGACAATGCGCATGACGAGGAGCAAGTCGCGCAGTACGCTCTTCCCCTGATAGACCTAGTCATTGTGGGTCTATACCCCTTCGCTGAGACTGTCGCTAGTGGTGCTAGTGAGGAGGAGATCATTGAGAAGATCGACATAGGCGGCATCTCTCTCATACGTGCTGCAGCAAAGAACTATCACGACGTACTCATCTGCTCGCATCGTGATCAGTACGATGCACTCATAGAGCTACTGGAGCGTGACGGGTGCTCTACAACGCTACCAGAGCGGAGGAGCTATGCGCTACGTGCTTTTGAGGTGACAGCAACCTACGACAGCGATATCTTCAATTACTTCGATGAGGGTGCTCACACGGCACTGCATATCTCGGGACGCAACCCACGAGTCCTACGCTATGGCGAGAACCCCCACCAGATGGGCTTCTACTATGGCGACCTAGATCGCTACTTTGACAAGCTACAGGGCAAGGAGCTATCCTACAACAACCTGCAAGACCTAGACGCAGCCGTGCATCTCATACAGGAGTTCGAAGCGCCCACCTTTGCCGTACTCAAGCATACCAACCCGTGCGGTATAGCTTCACGCGAGACCATCTCGGAGGCTTGGCAAGCAGCTTATGAGGCAGACACGGAGTCAGCCTTTGGCGGCATCTTAGTGGCCAATAGAGCGATCGACAAGGAGACGGCAGAGCAGATCTCGCACATCTTCTTTGAGGTACTCATAGCGCCAGACTTTGACACCGAAGCTTTGCAGATATTGGGTCAGAAGTCGAAGCGCATCCTCCTACTACAGAAAGCTCCCCTCCCCGACCTAGACAGCATACGCACAGCTGCGGGTGGCTACCTCGTACAGACTCCTGACCTCCTCTCCGAGCCAGTCGTCTACACCTCTGTCACAGAGGCTACGCCTACCGAAGATGAGATGGCTGACATACGTATGGCCGAGAGCATCGTCAAGTACTGCAAGAGCAATGCACTGGCTATCGTCCGTGACAGCCAACTGCTGGCGACGGGCATCGGTCAGACTTCTCGTGTCTCAGCGCTTAGGCAAGCTATCCAAAAGGCACACACCTTTGGCTTTGACCTCAAGGGAGCTGTCCTGGCGAGCGACGCTTTCTTCCCCTTCCGTGACTGCGTGGATCTAGCAGCCGCAGCAGGTATCACAGCGATCGTACAACCTGGCGGATCGATACGAGACCAGGAGAGCATCGATGCGTGCAACGAGCAGGGCGTTGCCATGGTGACGACAGGGGTACGCCACTTTAGACATTAATCATTAGTCACAACCAATCGATATATGGGACTATTCAAACTAAGACAAGAACTAGCTGTAGACCTCGGCACAGCTAATACGATTATAATGAAGGATGGGAAGATCGTCTTCGACGAACCTAGCGTCATTGCCTTCGATCGGCGCAACGACGAGGTGATCGCCGTGGGTACGAAGGCGCGAGAGATCTATGAGAAGGGACACGAGTACATTCGCTCCGTACGTCCCCTCAGAGATGGCGTCATAGCAGACTTTGACGCAGCCGAGAAGATGATCCGAGGTATGGTCAAGCAGATCAATAAGAAGTCGCACTCGCTCTTCTCCCCCTCGCTACGTATGGTCGTCAGCGTACCTTCGGGCAGTACGGAAGTGGAGATACGCGCCGTCAAGGACTCGAGCGAGCACGCTGGCGGTCGTGATGTCTACATGCTCTACGAGTCGATGGCTGCCGCTATTGGCATCGGTATAGACGTCCTCGCCCCTGAGGGCAATATGGTAGTCGACATAGGCGGTGGTACGACCGAGATAGCAGTCATCTCGCTCGGCGGTATCTCCTCCAAGCAGTCTATACGTGTCGCTGGTGACGAGTTCACCCACGACATTATGGAGTACATGCGCCAAAAGCACAATGTACGTGTCGGCGAGCGCACCGCAGAGCAGATCAAGATCGAGGTAGGTAGCGCTCTAGCTGAGCTAGACAACGCTCCCGAAGACTTTGTCGTCACCAGTGCCGACCTGATGGACTCACTGCCACGACAGATCAGTGTCTCCTATCAGGAAATCGCACAGTGCCTCGACAAGTCTATCGTCAAGATCGAGAGCGCTATCCTCAAGACGCTCGAGAGTACACCTCCTGAGCTCTACTCCGATGTGACGCAAAACGGCATCTCCCTGACAGGTGGTGGCGCACTGTTGCGCGGCTTGGCGGAGAGATTGACACGTCGCTTCGCGATCCAGTTCAACGTTCCCGAGGATCCACTACGCGCAGTCGCTATGGGTACCGACAAGGCGCTCAAGAATGTAGATAGTTACAACTTTCTCATTCACTAGAGGGTAGTCACGTGGCGCTATAGTAGTAATAAGAGATAACGATGCGTCGTCTCCTCGAACTCCTTCGTGCTAACCTGCACTGGGTGCTCCTAGTGGTGTGTGAGGCGATCGCC
The DNA here is from genome assembly GCA_900546675.1 of uncultured Porphyromonas sp. GTDB lineage: Bacteria > Bacteroidota > Bacteroidia > Bacteroidales > Porphyromonadaceae > Porphyromonas. Next base: position 2,869 of record URDQ01000064.1, read on the forward strand.
TTGCTCCTACTCTTTCATGGCAGTCTCTACCACTCATTCGTGGGAGCGGCTGCCAGTTCGTCTGTCGTGGGGAGGATTCACACCGAGGGCGCCCGCTGGCGCTCCTACCTGTCTCTACAGCAGCAGAACCAACAGCTCACGGAACAGCTGGCGACGCTCGAAGGACGCTATCTCTCCCTGCAGCGACAGTTCGAGTACCTCCTCGCAGACACCGTAGTGCCACAGGTGCTGACGCCCTTAGACTCCTTAGACACGATCGTGCGGCAAGAGCCTAGCTTCACCTTTGTGACTGCACGGGTCGTCAGCTTGACCTATCTCAAGGCAAACAATATGATGACCATAGACCGTGGCGCTCGTGACGGCATCAAGCCCAATATGGGGGTCGTCTCCCAGAGTGGCGTCGTAGGCATCGTCGCTCAGGTAGGGCAGCGCTACGCTACGGTCGTACCGCTCATCAACGAGAGCCTAACGCTCAGCTGTATGACACTCCGCGAAGGACATGTAGGAGATCTCTCTTGGCGACAAAAGCTCTCCCCCACGGAGAGCATCGTGCGGGGCTTACCGAAGCATGCGCATCTATCCGTCGGCGATACGCTCGTGACCAGTGGCTACTCCGCCATCTTTCCGCCAGGGATGGTGATCGGCAGACTAGAGGGCGAAGGCGCTGAGGGTACGCCCCTGACCTATCGTAAGGAGCTACCAGTACTCCTAGCGACAGACTTCGGGCAGCTACACCACGTCTATGTGATAACGGGTGGCTATAGGATCAATCTAGAGAAACCTCAAAGCCTAGCCCCCCCCCAAAGCCTAGAAGAGCCTAAGAGCCAAGAAGATCTATGAGACTACAGATGATATGGACCACCCTAGGCATCGTACTGCTGGTACTGCTACAGGTCGAGGTCTTTAACTATATACAGCTCTTTCGCTATGCGACCCCCTCGGTCTATCTCTTTGCGTTGCTGCTCTTTAGCGTAGATACTCCGCGAGAGTGGCTCACGCTCGTTGGGGCGCTCGTCGGTCTCTCCGTCGACCTCCTCAGTGGCACACCAGGGCTACATATGGCCTCCTTGACACTCGTCGGCTTCCTACGCAACTACCTCCTAGCGCCCGTCGTAGATGTCGAGAGCAACCTCCGCCGCGCACCCTCCATGCGCATACATGGCTGGGGCATCTGGCTCGTCATCCTAGAGATGGTTGCGATCCACCAGTTTGTCCTCTTCACGCTAGACTCACTAGGTGGCTTCGACTGGGGCTATTACTTCCTTCGGATGGGTAGCAGTATACTGCTGACCTATCTCATCGTGATGATCCTGCAGATGCTCTTCCTCGAGTACCTGCCACGGCGTCAGAGCTAGCGGATAAATTATGGAGCGCCCACGCCATCGACTACGCATCGCCGTCCTCCCGATGATCGCTATAAGCATCGTGGTGCTATACATCATACGGCTCGGCTACCTGCAGCTCGTTAGCTCAGAGTACAAAGAGCGTGCCATGCGCAATGCCCTTTATGAAGAAGTCATCTTTCCCGACCGAGGCGTCATTTATGACCGCAAAGGGACACTACTCGTCTACAACGAGCCAGCCTACGACCTCCTCGTTACCACCAAAGAACTCGCCGACACCCTCGATACGCCCCTGCTAGCCAGCCTCCTACACACCTCTGAGACAGAATTACAGGAGCGTATGACAGCTTTGAGTGACCGCTCCATCAATCCCGGCTACTCGCCCTTTACCCCGCAGCTCTTCTGGTCACAGCTCACCAGCGAAGAGGCGGGATTCATACAAGAGCAGCTCTTCCTTCTACCAGGCTTCACACTCCGCCCCCGCGCTGTGCGTCGCTCCGACCAACCCAACGCTGCCCTGCTACTCGGTTACCTAGGCGAGTCCAGTCCCGAAGAGCTCAAAGCCGATAGCACCCTCGCTCTCGGACAATATGTCGGCAAGAGTGGCGTCGAGCGCACCTACGACAGTATCTTGCGAGGGCGCAATGGTGTCAATCTCTTACTCCGAGACGCCCGTGGTAGGATCCAAGGAAGCTACAACGACGGAGCCGACGACATCGAGGCGATACCAGGCGAAGACCTAACCCTCAGCATCGACATAGGGTTGCAGAGCCTAGGCGAAAAGCTCCTCCAGGGCAAGCGTGGCGCCATCGTTATGATCGAGCCCAAGAGTGGCGAAGTGCTCTGTCTCGTCTCCTCGCCCACTTACGACGTGCGCCTGCTGCAAGGCAAGGGCTTAGGCAAGGCACATCAGCAGCTGGTCCTACAGGAGGGCAAGCCCCTCTTCAACCGTGCCATTATGGGCACCTACCCCCCTGGCTCTACCTTCAAGCCCGCTATGGGAGCCTTGATGCTTCAAGAGCACCTCGTCACCCCCTCCACACTCCTCTCCTGCGCTCGGGGCTACCCTCGTATGCGAGGACGACCCGCCTGCCACGGACACGCCTCTCCGCTCAACCTGCGTAGCGCCTTGACCACCTCTTGCAACGCTTACTTCTGCTGGGGGCTACACTTCCTACTAGACGATCGCAATCGCTACCCCAGTGTGCAGGATGCGCTCAATAAGTGGCGAGACTATATGGTAGACTTTGGCTTCGGATACAAGCTCGGCATCGATCTAGCGGGCGAGAACCGTGGCTTCATACCCAATAGCTCCGTCTACGATCGAGTCTACCGTCGCTGGAACTCCTCCACCATCATCTCCCTCTCCATCGGTCAGGGCGAGGTGCTACTCACCCCCCTCCAGATGGCCAACCTCGCAGCCACCATCGCCAATAGAGGTTACTACTACACGCCTCACGTCGTCCACAAGATCGAGCATACACCACTAGACTCCCTCTACAGGACTCCGCACCATACAGTCGTCTCGCCTGGTTACTGGGAGGAGGTCGCTCAGGGAATGCACGGAGCTGTCCTAGCGGGTACCTGTCGTCGGGCAAACTTCGCTCCAGGCGAAATCAACGTATGCGGTAAGACTGGCACAGCCGAAAACCGCTTTGGCAAAGACCACTCCGCCTTCATCGGCTTTGCTCCTCTCGAAGACCCCCAAGTTGCAGTCAGCGTCTATGTCGAAAATGGTGGCTTCGGAGCCACCTACGGCGTACCCATCGGGCGCGTTATGATGGAGTACTACCTGCGTGATGGCCAGCTCTCGGGAGCTTCTCAAGCTATCGTGGAGCAGATCAGCCGACAAAAGTTACTCTACACACACGACACCTAAGAACCAACGAGCAGCATGCCACACCTTAGTAAGCAACGACGTAGCAACCTCCTGATGCGCCTCGACTGGCCACTCATCATCCTCTATCTCCTGATGGTAGCTGGAGGGTGGCTCGCTATCTGTGGAGCTACGTACGACTTCACACCAGGGCATCTCCTAGAGATGGGAGGTCGACCTATGCAGCAGCTCATATGGATCTCCTTAGCACTGGTACTAGGCGGGATCGTGCTTCTCATCGACGAAGATCTCTTTGAGTCTGGAGCGCCCTACTTATATATAGCCTTTATACTCTTGCTCATCGTGACAGCAATCGTAGCACCTGACATCAAAGGCTCCCGCTCGTGGCTCGTCATAGGGCCCGTCAGGGTGCAGCCCGCTGAGTTTGCCAAGCTCGGCACCGCACTTATGCTCGCCTATTGGCTCAATCGCCCCGAGTTCAAGCTCACCACCCTGCGTGGCTATCTAGAGGTCTTTGCGATCATCCTCTTGCCCATGGCGATCATTATCCTACAGAGCGAGACAGGGTCGGCACTCGTCTTCTGCGCCTTCTTTCTAGCGCTCTATCGTGAGGGACTCTCAGGCGCTTTCCTCCTACTCGCCTCACTGGCGGTGATACTCTTTGTGGTGGCACTGATGCTCGCCGACGTGAGCTGGGGCACTACCGACGCTAGTCGGCTCCTCATCTGTAGTATCATCTCAGTAGCTACGATCCTCTACCTCAGCAGCATCGTACGGTGGAGGCAGCGTGAGCGTCGCATCATATGGATCGTCACCGCCACATACTTCGTCGGTATGTATGTCTCTCTGCGCTGGCTGCAGATCGACTACAGCTATGTCGCACTAGCAGTGATGAGCTGCATCATCCTCTTCTGCTTCGTTCGCGCTTTGCTGCACTACTCCCGTAACTACCTCTTGGTCGGCTTAGCCAGCTTAGGGTTGCTCATTTTCTCGCTCTCCGTAGAGTACGTCTACAACGACATCCTCGCACCGCACCAGCAGATGCGTATAGCGGTTTCTCTCGGCATCGAGCAGGATCCTCGCGGGGCTGGCTACAATGTAGATCAAGCAAAGATCGCCATCGGCTCAGGCGGACTCACTGGCAAAGGGTTCCTCCAGGGTACCCAGACGAAGCTCAAGTATGTTCCCGAGCAAGACACCGACTTCATCTTCTGCACCATCGGCGAGGAGCAAGGCTTTGCGGGTTCCGTCGGGTTGCTCCTACTCTTCCTTGCTATGATCCTACGCATTATGTGGCGAGCGGAGCGACACCCCTCCACCTTCGGGCGTGTCTACGGTTACTGCCTGGCATGCGTCCTGCTCTTTCACCTCATGGTCAACGTGGGTATGGTGCTGGGACTGGTGCCCGTCATCGGCATCCCGCTCCCCTTCTTCAGCTATGGAGGCTCCTCGCTTTGGGGCTTCTCGCTGATGCTCGCACTCTTCCTCAAGATCGACGCCTCGGGCAAGCGCTAGACAAAAGTCCAACCTTTACGCCAAACGGGGCAACCGCCAAAAGGCCCAACATATCGATAGCCACGTGGGAAATGTCAAATCCCCACGTGGCTATTTTTGATTCTCCACGTAGGCGCGAAACGATTCCTCCGAAGTTTCATTTGATTCCTCCGAAGTTTCATTTCTCGTCCACGTGGAGAATTTTCCTTTGCCACGTGGAGAATCGAGAATCTCCACGTAGGGACGCACGGATCGGACGCAGACCGTCGGTGCGTCCGTCCCCGTTAAAACCACGATGCTGTAACCTTTGATACAATGTTACTCGTTTGGCTTTGACACAACGGACATCCTCTCTCATTGCGTGGCACCCTTTTTATTAGTAGCTTTGTAACAGCAAACTCAATACAACTCAACTCTCATGGAGCATTACTATTGTGTCATCATGAGTGGCGGGGTGGGAAGTCGCTTTTGGCCTATCTCACGTCAGTCACGACCCAAGCAATTTCTAGACTTCTTCGGCACGGGGAGTTCACTCCTACAGGACACCTATCGGCGGTTCTTGCGGATCGTCCCAGAGGATCACATCTACATCGTCACCCATGCTGACTATGTCGACCTGACGCTTGAGCAGCTCCCAGCACTCAAGCGGGAGCAGATCCTTACCGAGCCTCTACGACGCAACACGGCCCCATGTATCGCCTACGCCTGCTACCATATCCAGCAGCGAGACCCTAAGGCGTCGATCGTTGTGGCGGCTTCGGACCATATCATTATGAACGAGGATAGCTTCGTCCAGACGGTCAGCCAGTCGCTTCGCTTTGCAGCGCTACACCCTTACCTCCTGACGCTAGGCATCAAGCCCACAGCGCCCGAGACGGGATATGGTTACATACAGGTGGACTCTAGCGAGAGAGCTCTAGACGGACAGTATCACAAGGTCAAGGTCTTTACCGAAAAGCCTAATCGTGAGATGGCCGAGATCTTCGTCTCCTGTGGTGAGTTCCTCTGGAACAGCGGTATGTTCGTCTGGCATGTCAAGACGATCCTAGATGCTTTTGCTAAGTATATGCCCGAGGTGAGCCGGCTCTTTACCGAGCGGGCTAGCGACTTCGGCACCGAGCGTGAGCAGGAGGCGATCGAGGAGATATACCCCTACTGCCCGAGCATATCGATCGACTACGGGGTCTTGGAAAAAGCGGACAACGTACTGGTCACTCCCGCCACTTTTGGCTGGGCTGACCTAGGCACCTGGGGGGCGCTCTATGACCAGAGCACCAAGGATCAGACGGGCAATGTGACAAATCACGAGAAAACCCGATTTTACGAGTCGATGAATAATATCCTCTACATTGATGACCCCAACCTGCTGGCGGTCGTGCAGGGGGTTGACGACTGTATCATCGCTAAGCATGGCAACGTGCTGCTGATCTGCAAGCGTGAGGCTGAGCAGAGCATCAAGAACTATGTCACCGATGTGGAGATAGAGTCTGGAGAGGACTACATCTGACCGGACCACAGAGACGATGCAGGAGTCGTGGCTACACCAGATATGGGGCAATAGGCTCTACGAGTCGCTCACCTTCGAGCCACACCCCTGCATTCCCGAGGGGGTGACACCGATCGTCATCGACCCAGGGCGATACAACACCAATGGCGGACCTGACTTTAGCAATCTCAAGCTACGTATAGGCTCTCTGACCTGGGCGGGCAATGGCGAGATTCATTGCCATGCGACAGACTGGCTACGACATGGGCATCAGCTGGACCCAGCCTACAATAGTGTACTGCTACACATTGTCCTGCAGGACGATGGCCCCATATCGCTACAGGCTGGCACACCGCCTATAACCTGCCGTATGCAGATCAATCCTGACTTGCTCGCCATAGCGCAGCAACTCACCGAGGCTCCGCAGATACCTCGCTGTGGGGAGGCTTGTAGCCAGCTAGCAGAGGAGGTGCAGGCCGACTGGTTTGCACAGCTTACACGTGAGCGACTGGACCAGAAGTGTCTGCAGATAGAGGCAGCGATGAGCTTTTTCAAGGGAGATATGGCAGCGGTAACGCACCTCTTCCTGATGCGTTACCTAGGTGCTAAGGTAAACCACGACGCATTCGAGCAGATCGCCCGCCAGCTCTCCCCCTCGATCTTACTCAAGCACAAGAGCTCGCCTATAGCCCTCGAAGCGCTCCTCCTAGGTATGGGCGGACTGCTAGAGAGTGACCCGATATCGCCCGAGGTAGATCAGTATAGGGAGCGACTGAGTGAGGAGTTTACCTTCCTAGCACATAAGTACCACCTGTCACCCCTCCCGCCAGGCACCATCCGTATGCTACGACTGCGCCCGAGTGCCTTCCCGCATCGTCGGCTGGCCTATCTAGCGGCGCTGTACTACCATAGTGACAACCTGCCAGGGGAGCTGCTCCGCACATCGTCGTTGGCTCATCTCGAGGAGCTGCTCACCGTGACGCCCTCCGACTACTGGCAGCGACACTACCACTGGGGGAGCGAGTCGCATGCACAGCTCGGCACCATAGGACGTGCTACCATCGAGAGCATTGCGATCAATGTGGTCATACCGCTCCAGTACTACCTGACGCAGGAACGTGACCTGCTGGGTCTCTCCTCAGCGAGCGACTCGCTGATGAGTGCCCACGACCTCCCCGCAGAGCGCAATAGTGTGGTGCGTCGCTTCGTCCACGAGGGATTGCGTCCCCGCACTGCTTATGACACGCAGGCGCTGCTGCAGCTCTACGGGAGCTACTGCGAGCCACGTCGCTGCTGGCTATGTCCCGTAGGGCGTACGCTCCTACAGAGCTACGGCGCTATGACGCTACCGCCCTCGGTCGGCGAAGCGACGCTTGCGTCACAGCGAGACGAGTAACGATGATACGTGTAACCCTTTGTAGGGACGCTCGGTCTGAGCGTCCGTCCCCGTTAAAGGTTACAGCGTCAGGCTGGTTCTACAACGGGGCTGTGTCAAAAGTCTCTCCGCAACAGAAGGAGGAAGTCAGAGAATCTTGCA
>URDQ01000065.1 GCA_900546675.1 uncultured Porphyromonas sp.
CTCGCTATATTACCTTTGCATCGTCTATCTACGTTAGGAGGCTACAAAGTAACGATAAGCATTTCGACCAAAAGTGCCCAATAAATCGGAGTCAGCCCCGCACCCCGAAGAACTCTATCTGACACTCAGCGAGTTACTGCAAGGCACTAAGCGGGAGACCGCTTGACTAGTCTGACGGCTTGGAAGTCACATCTCGGAGTGAGAAGGAACTCTTGAGGACGCGGTAGTTGTAGTCCTGTACTATCGCCTTAAAGAGTGCTGTGTAGTGCGACACCTCTGACGAGGTGGGGGCGGTGGCTCGATCAGGCTCCGTCTGCAGATAAGCTACAGGCTCCTGGACGCTGACCTGACCATCGGAGGTCATTGAGAGTGTGAGTGTCTTTGTGAAGAAGAGGTACTGGTTGTGGTAGAAGTTGAGCGCATAGTGCTCTGCCTGCTCATCGAAGATGTTACTCCCGTAGCTCAGCACTGGCTCTGTGATACCGAGCAGGTAGAGAAGGGTGGGGAGGAGGTCTATGTGCTGCACGACATAGTCGCTGATCTCTCCTTGTAGCTTACCCTGAGGGTCGAAGAAAAAGATCGGCGCCGCAGCATGTCCCGCTAAGTTGGCATACAGAGGGTGGTCGCTGAGGCTTGTGTGGTCGGCCGTGATGACGAAGAGTGTATTGCTATACCAGGGCTCCTCTTTGACTCGCTCGAAAAACTCTCGGAGAGCGTCATCGGCATATTGAGCTGTCTGATGGATCGGGAGCGTACCTCGCTTTAATTTGCCTTTATATCCCCTAGGCATATCAAAAGGACTATGATTGGATAGCGAGAAGAAGAAGGCTCCGAAGGGTTCCTGGAGCGACTTCATATCCTCAGCCATAGCCTGCTCGAAGGGTAGGTCGTGGACACCCCACGTACCGATCTTAGCATTAGACTCATCAGGGTATGCTGCTAGGTAGTCTTGGGCGGTGTATTGATCTTGTACCCCTAGGCGATTGAGGAAAGGGTAGAAGCCCATAGCCCCTGGCTCATCACCGTGGTAAAACTTGAGGTGATAGCCGTAATCGCTTAGTGATAGTGGCAGACCTGTGTCGTAAGAGTCGAAGTGCTGGTAGTTGTCCATAGTCCATGCCTCATCGTCGAAGGTGCCTCCAAACGAGGGTAGCGAGACAAAGATTGAGGGGAAAGACTCGACGGAGCGCTTGCCAGAGGCAAAGCCGTACTGCGCATAGAGCGTGTGTGGCATCAAGCTATCGAGGTAGGGGGTGTAGCTCGGGTATCCATCAATATATCTATTGAGGTAGCCTGTGTACTCTCTAGCCATACTCTCCAAGATAATGACGACGACGTTGCGCCCCTGCATAGAGCCAAAGAGTGTATCGCTCTCTGAGAGTGGAGCCGCTTGATAGTAGGGTGTGAAGATGGTAGGCAGCTCTTCGTCTGTGTAGAAGGTGAAGAGCTGTCGTGAGGCTGCGTCTTTCGTCAGAGCGATGGGGGTGTTTTGTAGCAAAGGAAACTGCTCGGGGTCTGTCGTATAGGAGAAGAAATGCATCGTCGATACTGGTTTGCCTACGAAGTCCCAACGCCCACGCATACTGAAGAAGAGGAATATGACCATACCTAGTGTGCAGGTGCCATCTACCCAATAAGAGCGACGAGAGGTGCGCTCCTCCCGCTGATACTGCACGAGCCAGTAGCCCACTATGGTGAGAGCTAGTAAGACGAAAAATGCTATGGTGAGCGGCCAAAACTCTACGATGAAGTCTTTGTAGAAGCTAAACATACTCTTCCCCTGAAACTCTCGGAAGATGTCACTGTTTGCTCGCCTCAAGACGAAGGGATAGTAGCCCGTGTCTGAGACATTGAGGAAGATGAAGAATCCTAGTGGCAAGACATATGCTATATGTCGTATCCAGCGGTACCAGCCACTCATCTCGACCCGTCTAGGTAGGTATGCTCCTACGATCATCATCAGGTAGTAGAGTAGCAGTCCATAGGCGATGGCAACCATATCTAGTATGTAGCCACCTTGCATGAGTCGGAGCAACTGCCAGCCATCGACCGAGGGGAAGAAGGATTGATTGTAAAAGAAGTAGAGCAATCGGCACAGCTGCATCACCACAATAGCCAAGAGTGTGTGACAGGCGATCGCTACCCAACGTGATTTGGTTGTAATCATTACTATATATAGAAGCTTTAAGTTCGGATTTATTCGTAGAGTGTTCCCAGCTCTACGTTTTGTTATGACAATCTCTCAAAGAGTCTCTCCCAGTCTGTAATAATATGGTCTATATTAAAGGCCTGCACATACTCTCTAGCGTGTGCTGCCATAGCCTTGCGTCTATCGCTATCTGCTATCAGCGAGGAAACCTCTCGAGCAAAGAGATTAAGGTCAAACGGGGGGACCAGCACGCCAGCACGACCCTCATCAAGGACCACATCTGTGGCTAGAAAGGAGTCAAAAGAGACGGGTACGACCCCGTGCTGCATAGCCTCGGTGAGTACCATCGACCACCCCTCAGCATCACTAGTTAAGATGGATATAGCAGCCCGCTCGTAGTAAGGCTTAGGCTCTTGCGTGCCTAAGATATCACAGCGCTCTAACTGTGCCTGCTCTAGCGTAGCTCGATAGGGACCATCACCGAGTACGATCAGTCGCCAGTCAGTATGCATCGCTGAAACTTGTCGCCAGATAGCAGGGATCTGCTTGATGCCTTTGCCCTTGACGAGGCGACCCACGTAGAGCACGATAAGCTCTTTGTCATAGGTGGGGGCTATCTCTGTGGGGAGATAGGTATTGGCATTGTGTATGACGGCAAACTTTGAGGGGTCTTTGATATGAGCAATCTGTGTGATGAACTCAGCACTAGGCTGGCACAGCACAACAAAGGCATCGGAGAGGTCGTAGATCTTCTGCCAAATGTTGCCCCATTTGCGATTCATAAAGGCTCTGACGGCTCGATTGACCGCTTTGCACTGCCAGTATCGATAGTGATAGGAGTCGGGGGTGGTGTGTAGTACCTGTACGAGCTTGGCTCCGATCTCTAGAGTTAACACTCTCAGCATACTTGCCAGCCTACGATTATAGGCATCGTGAGAGATGACGATGGATACCTGGTGAGAGCATAGGAAGTCGCGGAGGGCGATGCGGTTTTCCTCTGAATCGATCTCAGAGGGATTAGGTAGTATGAGGGTATTCTCTCTAAGCGACTCCTCTCCTCGACTATCCACACATACATAGCAGAGATGATGTCCTCGCTGCTCCAGAGCTGTGGCTACACGATGAGAGACCTTCTCGATGCCACTAAAGAGCAGATCGATCGCATTCCAATTGAAGAAAGCTATGTTCATCTCTTTGGTGCGACAGGGTGTCTATTGGTATCGATCGATAAAAGCAAATAACCTTTGCTGAGCTTTGACCCCCTCGATTGTAAATGGTTGGTCGAAGACTCCTATCCCTTTGAGTCTAGCTAAATTCTGCGCTAACTCCCGCCTATCAGCGGGGTCGGTGATGCGTCGCTCTAGCTTGTAGGCGATACGATTATTGATCATAGCCCACATACACTCACGTTGCCAATGCTCCTTTTGGTAGGGCGTAGCTCGCTCCTCATAAAGCTGATAGGTATGCTCCAAACCTTTGATCCAGTTCTTGATCTTCCTAGTCCGACTAGAGGATCGATCTATAGACCCGATGTTGGGAAAGTAGTAGTAAAAGGGCAGATCCGTGATGACCGTCCTAGGATTCTTGAGGATCACCTCACTCCACCAGGGGAAGTCTTCGAAGATCACTCCTTTGAGAAAGGGGACATCCTCCACGAGGCTCCTGCGAAGCAAGTGACGCCACACGTAGAAGTGCTTGATCGGGTTCTCGATCTTCGTATGGCTGTACTCCGTGACGTGAGCGAAGACATCATCGGTCGTGTGATACTTGACCTTGTCTAGCGTGAAGCGTCGCTTGAGACCACGAGGCATCGTCTTATCAATGTTAAAGCCTAGCGCATGACGTACGAGGAGCCGAGGACGAAAGAGCGGATCTTTGTACCAAGAGACGATATCGGCATCCTCTTGCTGGATCAAAGCGTAGGCTATCTCAAAGGTCTGAGGATGGATCAGATCGTCTGAATCTAAGAAGTTGACATAAGTGCCTTTGGCAACAGCTATGCCAGCATTACGAGCGTCTGAGAGTCCGCCATTCTCTTTGGTCACAACCTTAAAGCGCGAGTCTCTCTCAGCGTACTCTGCTAAGATCTGCGCACTATTGTCTGGACTCCCATCATTGACACAGATAGCCTCCCAGTCGGTGAAGGTCTGCGCCACGACACTGTCTAGGCAGCGTCGCAGATACTTCTCTACATTATATATAGGGATGATGACGGAGATCTTAGGCATGAGAGATGGCTAGGTATAGAGTTCAGACGATATTGCGAAAGCGCTCGGGGATCTCGACGATGAGACAGAGCCCCAGCATGGCGGGTTTATTCCACGCATAGGGAGGACGTATATAAGTTTGGAGCGTGCGAGCTAGTCGTGCTGTGGAGTCCCACGAGCGAGCCTTGTGCTTGGTCACTTGCTGGATGGTCTTCGACCGCTTGGCGATATGCTTTGTCCAGCCAGCCTCTCGTCGGTCAGGATCGGCAAAGCGCGCCTCGATACGCTTCATATCGAAGTAACCAAAGTGAAAGAGGTAGAGCTGCGAGTCAATGGTGAAGTTATGTCCCTTGATGCGATGAAAGCCCGATCCCCAAACGACAGGCTGAGCGATGACACAAGGCTTGGTGTAGCGTGTCGATAGTCGCGCATAGTGACGCTGCTGGAGGAAGGGTAGATCCTCTCGAATGTCTCCCTCCTTATCAAGATGCTGCCCTACATCGACGCCTAGTCCTGAGACGCTGACACCTATATGACGCTGGCTCAGATACTCCTTGAGTCCCATCCCAACGAGCGGATCGACAACGAGTATTTCGTCGGCATCGACTCCGATGACTAGGTCGTAGCCACCTGTGGTGAGTAGCTCCTTAGCACGCTCAGAGAGGAAGGCTAGTCGCTCTTTCTCGGCAGAGACTACTTGCCCCTGGATCTTATCTACCGCTACGACCGTAGCTTGAGGACACCAGTCGGGTAGGGGCTGATCTTTACCATCTAGATAGATGTAGAGATGCTCCTCGCCTAGCTCTTGCCCATAGTAAGCTGTCCACTTGCGCAGGTAGAAGTCATCGTTGCGCACCATAGTTAGGGCTGCGATACGATTAGTCTTCATAGCAAGATGCTAGGCGTCAATGTTGGCGTAGGTAGCGTTCTCCTCGATGAACTCACGTCGTGGCTCTACATCTTCGCTCATCAGCATAGAGAAGACTGAGTCAGCGCTTGCGAGGTTGTCTATGGTCACTTGGCGGAGGGTACGCGTCTGCGGATTCATCGTTGTGTCCCAGAGCTGTACGTCGTTCATCTCACCGAGACCTTTGTATCGCTGTATCTTGATGCGGTTCTCTTGTCCATTGCCATACTTAGCTACGAAGTCGGCCTTCTGATCGTCTGTCCAGCAGTACTCCTCGATGCGGTCTTTCTTGCATAGGTAGAGGGGTGGATTGGCAATGTAGACGTAGCCGTTCTCAATGAGCGGACGCATATTGCGGAAGAAGAAGGTGAGGATCAGCGTCGCAATGTGAGCACCATCGACATCGGCATCGGTCATGATGATGATCTTGTGGTAGCGAAGCTTGGAGAGGTTGAGCGCCTTGGAGTCTTCCTCCGTGCCAACGGTTACTCCAAGCGCGGTGTAGATGTTCTTGATCTCAGCATTGTCTAGGATACGATGCTGCATCGCTTTCTCCACGTTGAGGATCTTACCACGCAAGGGGAGGATCGCCTGATACTTGCTGTCACGTCCCTGCTTAGCGGTACCACCTGCGGAGTCTCCCTCCACGATGAATAGCTCGCATTCGCTAGGATCTTTGCTGGAGCAGTCTGCCAGCTTGCCTGGTAGTCCACCTCCTGTGAGAGGCGACTTGCGCTGTACCAGCTCACGAGCTCGGCGTGCTGCGTGACGTGCTTGGGCCGCTAGGATGACTTTGTCTACGATGAGCTTAGCCTCTGTGGGATGCTCCTCGAGGTAGATCTCTAGCGCCTCACTGACGGCTGCATCGACGACACCGACGATCTCGCTGTTTCCGAGCTTCGTCTTCGTCTGTCCCTCAAACTGTGGCTCAGCCACCTTGACACTAACGATAGCGGTCAAGCCCTCGCGGAAGTCATCACCCGAGATCTCCTCCTTGATCTTGTCTAGGAGGTGTGAGTCGGTCGCATACTTCTTGAGCGTGCGGGTCAGTCCACGGCGAAAGCCTGTCAAGTGCGTACCGCCCTCGATGGTGTGAATGTCGTTGACGTAGGTATAGACATTCTCCTGATAAGAGGTGTTGTAGGTAAGTGCCACCTCTACGGGTACACCCTGCTTCTCTGTCGTGTGATGGATGACATCATGAATGAGCGACTCCTTAGCTCCATCTACGTAGCGGACAAACTCGCTCAGTCCGTCTTCCGAGTAGAAGACCCAAGACTTGGGCTGTCCCTCCTCATCGTGTACACGATGGTCAACGAGCTTAAGATGCAGTCCAGCATTTAGATAGGAGAGCTCACGCAGACGGTGTGAGAGCGTGTCACTACTATATATCGTCTCACGAAAGATCGTGTCGTCAGGCTTGAATGTGATGCGAGTACCTGTGTTGTCGGCGTTACCAATCACCTCAACGCCTGTCAGAGGCTTGCCACGACTATACTCCTGACGATAGATCTTGCCGTCACGATGTACCTCGGCAATGAGCGACTCGGAGAGCGCATTGACGCAGGAGACACCCACACCGTGGAGACCTCCTGAGACCTTGTAAGACCCCTTGTCAAACTTACCGCCAGCGTGCAGTACCGTCATAACCACCTCGAGGGCACTCTTGCCCTCCTTGGCGTGCATATCAACCGGGATACCACGACCGTTGTCAGTTACTTGGATTGAGTTGTCGGGTAGGATCTCAACTAGGACCTCGGTGCAGTAGCCTGCTAGTGCCTCATCGATAGAGTTGTCGACCACCTCGTAGACAAGGTGGTGTAGTCCCTTCTCGCTGATGTCTCCGATATACATCGCGGGACGCTTGCGCACCGCCTCTAGTCCTTCGAGTACCTGTATGCTACTAGCTGAGTAAGCACTTTTTTCCTGAGGTGTAGTCATTATGTCTTTCTCTTGTTCGCTCATTGTAATTGGCTTATCGTCAGTGGAAGTGAAAAGGGCTATCCGATGAGCCTGCTTTTCCTCCCACTATGTGTCTTGAATAGTACAAAGATACAGAAAATGCGAGGATAATCTCCCATTCTTTACTCTGAAGCTTTACACAGCTGCTGTTTTCGTCTCACTTTACAGCGTCTGTATGTTACTCTCTAAGGAGAACATTCAGCGCCGAGCTCTCTTTACTCTTTGCGGGTACGCATGAAGAGCCAATCCTCGGAGGTAGCTTCATCGATAATCTCTAGACCCACGGACTCTAAGGCTTGACAGATGGCCGTGCGGTCGGAGAGGAGGAAGCCACTGAGCCACACTTCGCCACCTGATCGTACAGTCGCTACATAGCGGGGCAGATCCTCTAGGATGATGTTGCGGTGTATATTGGCAAAGAGCAGATCAGCCTCGCTGGGGTAGGCGGAGAGTTGCGTAGCGTCACCATGCAGTACGCTGATGCGCCCTGAGGGTGCGAAGCCGTTGAGCTGGAGGTTGTGTAGCGTATTGGTCACGCACTCAGACGAGATGTCTATCGCTACGAGCGAGTCGGCTCCGAGTAGCAGAGCTGCTATGCCGAGGATGCCCGTGCCACACCCCATATCAATTACCTTGGCACTCGCCACATCATAATCGAGTAGATGCTCTAGGATCATCCGTGTCGTGTGGTGCTCGCCCGATCCAAAGGAGTTGTATGCCTCGATGAGTAGCTGTATCTCCTGCGATGGTGTGGTCGGTGCTAGCTCAGGTGTGGTGACCAGCATGCGCCCCCGTAGCGATATCGGCTCAAAGGTCGTGCTACGCCACGCTGCTAGCCAGTCGCTAGAGGCTACTAGTGACTGGCGGTAGTGCCACTCTATATTATATATTGTCAAGGCACCCGCATCTGTGGCAAGTTGAGAGGCAACTTCCTGGCTCTCCTGCCAAGCGTCATCGGATATGTAGGCATTAAGTAGCCCCTTGTCAGGCTCCTCTTGAAAGCTCTCGAAGCCCCAGTCGGCTAACGTCTGAGCTAGCAAAGGCATTGCCCATTCCGTCTCGCTGCGCTGCTCTGTAGTAAAGGTGAAGTGGTGGTACATAGCGTTGTTAAGCTGCTAAGCTCATTGGGGTTAGTTTGTTTCTCTTGATGAGTAGTACGATGATGGCGGTGATACCCTTGCCGATCGACGAGAGGGAGATAGCCCACCAGACGGCAGGTAGCCCCCATCCGAGGTGTATCAGTAGGAGTGCTAGCGGTATGCGTAGCAGATTGCCCACGATGCTGATCACGGCAGGCGTATTGCTCCGTCCTACACCATAGAATAGCCCCTGTGTAGTGATCTCCGCCATAATAAAGAGCTGAGAGAAGCTGGCAATGTAAAGGTATCGCCCGCCCTCTATATAGGTCTCGGGATCTGGTACGATCAGCGCAAAAAAGGCTTCGCCCAGGAATAGGAAGAGCAGCGTCCCGAAGAGACCAATCGATAGCGTCATGAGGATCGTCGTCTTGTAGCCACGCCACACACGATCGAACTGACGTGCCGCATAGTTGTGTCCTACGAAGGTCGCTAAGGCGGTGCAAAAGCCTTGACACGCATTCCACGTCACACCCTCTAGCTGTCCGCCAGTTGTCATAACCGCCACGCCGATAGCGCCACCCTGCTCAGAGGCTAAGCGTCCCATAAATATGCTGATCAGCGCAAACAGTGAATTGAGTAGCACCACGGGTACGCCAATAGCGAAGATGCGTCGGCTCTGATCTCTAGCTAGCTTGGTAAGGATAGAGCTTCCCTCGAGTATTTTGTCGCAGTGCTGCATACGATAGTAGAGGATAGCGCAGACCGTCAGCTGAGACAGCAACGTTGCTAGAGCTGCTCCGATGACTCCTAGGTGACAGACGAAGATGAGCAGTGGGTCGAGGATCATATTGAGCAGTAGCCCCAGTGAATTAATCTTGAATGGGGTCATACTCCGTCCATGCGCATTGTAAATGCCACTCATGGCGAGCGTCAGGAAGTAGCCTGGCAAGCCAATCAATACGATATGCAGATAGCTTAGTGCCATATGGTGTACATCTGCATCTAGATTGTAGACACCCACGATCGGAGAGCCAAAAAGCAGGTAGACGAGTGCTAGGAGTGTCCCGACGATGAGTGCCCAGGAGGTACAGTGGCGGGCGTACTTGATCGCTAGTGGCTTGTCTCGCGCTCCGAGGCTCTGCGAGACGCACACCTCGGCACTAGTCTTGGTGAGCTGAGCAATCGAGGTGGCGATCCATAGGAGTACACCGATGACACCCACGGCGGCCACCTCACGACTGCCGAGACGTCCGAGCCACGCCATGTCGGTGAAGTTGTATGCCATCTGTACAAACGAAGTGGCAACGATCGGAGCCGCTAGTTTCAGTAGTTGCTTACGAATCGATCCTTTAGTGAAGTCTATACTATCTGTCTTGGTCACTTCTATCTTCTTGTGGGGGGAAAGTCGTCTAGAGCAACAGTCCCGTTTACAAACTCGCTGCAAAGGTATCAAAAAAGGGAGCAGCACGAGTATGACTCTATTGTATGGGTGGATCACCATATAGGACTCTTGCTTCTTTATCTCGCAGGAAAAGGTGGTATCCACGTAAGAAATCGAAAATGTCCACGTAGGGAAGAAACATTCTCCACGTGGGCGCAAAATAAAACTTCGGAGGAATCAAATGAAACTTCCGAAGTTTTTTTTCGTCCCTACGTGGAGAATGTCCTCTTCCTGAAAAAAGTACACAGTTGGGAAGGTGTTA
>URDQ01000066.1 GCA_900546675.1 uncultured Porphyromonas sp.
ACGCCGCTCAGAATATGAACATTATAAACAAGATAAACCTGACTATCATTCAACGGCTTAAAGACAAGCTCAAAGCCACATCAACGCTGCGTCTGAGGAAAAAGCTCGCACGAATGACTCCAGAGGAAATCTTCGAAATGGAATTATAATGCGTCAGCCCTGATTCTAACCTCTAATCTCTAACCTCTAATTTCGTATCTTTGTAGCAGAACCAATCTTTTTTTTCTCTTACGCTTATGTCTATCATGAAGGGACTCGTGCCTGAGTTTTTTCTCTCTCTACGTGGTTACTCACGACAGGACTTTGTCAAGGATCTCACAGCGGGTATCATCGTTGGCGTGGTTGCCCTGCCACTGGCTATCGCCTTCGGTATCGCTAGTGGGGTCTCGCCGACGGAGGGGGTGCTGACGGCTATCATCGGTGGCTTCCTCGTCTCGCTACTGGGCGGTAGTAAGGTGCAGATCGGGGGGCCGACGGGGGCCTTCATCGTGATCGTCTACGGGATCATCCAGCAGCACGGCTTGGACGGGCTAGCTATTGCGACCATTATGGCGGGCTTGCTCCTGATGCTGCTGGGCTTCTTGCGCTTGGGCAGTCTGGTGCGCTTTATCCCTTATCCGATCATCGTGGGCTTTACGGCGGGTATCGCTGTGACCATCTTCACGACGCAGATCGCTGACCTCTTCGGGCTACAGATCGAGTCGATGCCGGGAGACTTCATCGGCAAGTGGCAGGTGCTGATCGCCAACTTTGCGACGGGGTCGTGGATCCCCTTTGCTTTTGCAGTCTGTACGATACTGATCATCTGGCTACTGCCCAAAGTCAATGCGAAGATCCCTAGTACATTGGTGGCGTTGGTGCTGCTCACGCTGGTGAGCTTTGGACTCCAGCAGCTGGGCTACCTCAGACCGGAGAATATCGGGGACAACTATACGATAGAGCGTGCGCTGCCTACCTTTGTGATGCCTACGATCACTGTGGAGCGTATCGTGACGCTCTTTCCCTCTGCCCTAACGATCATGCTACTGGGCGCTATGGAGAGCCTGCTCTCGGCATCGGTGGCGGATGGTATGATCGGCACGAAGCATAATCCTGACAGCGAATTGATCGGTCAGGGTGTGGCTAATGTGGTGGTGCCTTTCTTCGGGGGAATCCCAGTGACGGGGGCTATAGCTCGTACGATGACCAATATTAATAGCGGTGGACGGACTCCTATGGCGGGCATCATACATTCTATAGTACTCCTGCTGATTATGCTCCTGCTCTCGCCCCTGACGGCGCATATACCGATGGCGGTGCTGGCGGGTGTGCTGGTGGTGGTCTCTTATAATATGAGTGGCTGGCGATCGTTTGTCTCGATCTTTAAGGGACCACGAGGGGATACGGTTATCCTCTTGGTGACCTTCCTGCTGACGGTGCTGACGGACCTGACGGTTGCTATCGGGGTGGGTATGCTGCTGGCGATCGCACTGCTCTTCCGTCGCATCCTCGATGTGAGCTCTGTCGAGCAGATTGACGTGGGCGAGATCACGGACGAGCCTCTAGCTGAGGAGTATCTGGAGTTACCCTCAGGAGTGGAGGTCTATGAGATAGAAGGACCGTTTTTCTTTGGCATTGCCAATAAGTTTGAGGAGGTGATGGTGACGGTTCACGACCACCCGGAGGTGCGGATCATCCGTATGCGTCGCGTGCCATTCATCGACAGCACGGGGCTGTACAACCTGCAGATGGTCTTGGAGCGACAGCGCAAGCGTGGCGTGCACGTCGTGCTGAGTGGTGTACGTCCTGCGGTCTACACGCATCTGGAGCAGACAGGTATCATCGATCTGCTGGGACGGGAGAATGTGCTGCCTACCTTTGCAGAGGCGCAGAAGCGTGCCTTGGCACTTTACGAGGAGATTAGTGAGGCTGCGTCCAAATCTTAGAAATAGTATTAACTTTGTGACATAACCAAAAGACGTTACTATGATGACAGAACGACTGACACGACTGATCCTTAGCACGATGCTACTAGCACTAAGCTCCCTCGGGCTAGCTGCTCAAGTGGTCGTGGTGCCTGGAGAACCTGAGCCTCCGACACCCGAAAAACGCAACGAAGTACGACTGAACCTCTACGCTCCAGTGGTGCACAAAACTTTATCTCTGGAGTACGAGCGTGCGGTGGCGCAAGATGTGGGTGTGGGAGCTATGGCGAGTGCTTACTTTAGCAGTAATCGCTTTAACGTGATCTTCTTTCCTACGGTGGGCGTGATGCCGTATGGTCGCTGGTACTTTGGCGGTCGTTGGCTTTCTATATCTAAGCCTAATGCGGGCTTTTTTCTAGAGGCTAACAGCTCACTAGCTTACAATGATAATCTAGCAGATGTACGAGATGGTGAGGATGAGACGTACTCTTACTCTGGAGATCCCGAAAATCCATTTGAAGAGCGGAGCGGTATCTCGTGGGGTATAGGTCTCGGCGCAGGTCTCAAGCTAGTCGCTCGAAACAACTGGAGCGGAGAGATAAGCCTGCGTCTAGGTCGTAATCTCGTGAAGGTGTGTGACTGGAACATCGCCTACATATACCCTGCGATCTCTGTGGGCTACCGCTTCTAGCAGGTGTTGTGATAGATCCCAAGAGACTACGATGATACCGCGAATACGGACGAAACTAACGCTATTGACGATCTTCCTGACACTAGGCTCACTCGGGCTAGCTGGTCAGGAGGTCGTTGAGTCTTCACATCTCATCAAGTATCACGAAGTCCGGCTTAACCTTTTTGCGTTGCCTTTTGCTTCTGAGTTCTCTGCGGAGTATGAATATGCGACAGCGCCAAACCTTAGTATTGGTTGTACTATGAGTGCCTATATAGGTGATAAATCGGCTTGTAGACTCTTCTTCCCAACTTTTGGGGTGATGCCTTATGGACGCTGGTACTTTGGCGGGAATTGGTTCTCTATTGCTAGCCCTAATGCGGGGTTCTTGATAGAGGTGAATAGTGCTATTGGCTACTATGACAAACTGAAAAATGTGTACTATTCGGGTAATTGGCTAAACTGGGAGAGAACAGAAGAAATCGTGAGCGGCACTTCGTTCGGTATCGGTCTAGGGGCTGGGTTTAAGTATGTAACGCGAAAGGGTTGGAGTGCAGAGGTGAGTCTGCGTATGGGTCGTAATCTTGTGAAAGCATCTAATAGAAATGGTGGTTACATATTCCCTGCGATCTCGGTGGGGTACCGCTTCTAGCGGGTGTCTAGCGAGTGTCAAGCTTTGGGCGAAACAAAAAAGGTTCTAACCTCTCTTGTGAGGCTAGAACCTTTTGTCGTAATGTGACTGTTGCATAAAGGCGAATCGCTGTGTTGCTTTCGGGATTCGGCTTCGGTCACATACGGAGGTATGCTCCCTTCAGACCTCACCCTCAGCGCCTTGCGCTTCATCCTTTCTGCAAAGTCAGGACAATCTTGCTTGCAAGATTGTGAGACTGTTGACTTTTGCAACAGTCTCGTAATGGGGCGTGGGGCTCTTATGCGCCCTGTTGCTCTTGGGTGCTGAGCATACCGCAGGCGGCGCTGATGTCTTCGCCACGGGATGTGCGGATGGTGGTCGGGATGCCCGCCTCGCAGAGCCGATCGCGGAGCCACTCCATGCGGGTCATATCGGAGCTGGGCAGGTCGATGTGCGGGATGCGGTGGTAGCGGATCAGGTTGACGTGGCAGTCGAGCTGTGCGAGTAGACGCTTGAGGGCTGCGAGGTGACGGGGGGTGTCGTTGAGCCCTGAGAAGACGATGTATTCGAAGGTGAGGCGACGCTGACGACTCCAGTCGTAGTGCCGTAGGAGTGCCACCGTGTCGGCGAGGGGCATAGCGCGCTCTACGGGCATAATCGCTAAACGCTCCTCTGGCAGTGGGTTGTGCAGGCTGATAGCTAGATGACAGGTACACTCCTCCAAGAAGCGCTCCAAGCCAGGGCGTAGTCCGATGGTCGAGACGGTGATGCGCTTAGGACTCATCGCCAGTCCCTGCGGATCGGTCAGACAGGTGATCACCTGGAGGAGCGTGTCTATATTGTCCATCGGTTCACCCATTCCCATGAAGACGATGTTGGTCAGCTCATTGACCTCAGGCACAGAGAGGATCTGGTTAAGGATCTCGCTCGCCGAGAGGTTGGCTCCAAAGCCTTGCTTGCCCGTCATACAGAAGAGACAATTCATTTTACAGCCTCGCTGTGACGATACGCAGAGCGTGGCTCGGTCACCCTCGGGGATCATGACCGTCTCGACGAAGCCACCGCCAGCAGCAAAGAGATACTTGACCGTGCCGTCTCGTGAAGTCTGCTGTAGATGAGGCGCCGCACGACCTATCTCGTAGTGCGAGGCGAGTAGTGCGCGCGCTTTCTTGCTCAGATTGGTCATCTCGTCCCACGAGGAGACATGCTTCTGGTAGAGCCAGTCAGCGATCTGCCGACCAGTGTATTTGGGCAGTCCTAGGCCAACGGCTAGCTCCGTGAGCTGCGCAGGCGTCTTGCCGAGGATCTGTGGCGTTGCTGTCATAAGGGCTTGGCTGAGGAATCGTATCAGACGAGGTCAAAGTCGAGCTGTCGCTGCTCTAGGTCGGCACGAGCGACACGTACGGTGATCGGGTCGCCGAGGTTGTAGCGCTTGCCCGTGCGACGCCCACGGAGGCGGTAGTTCTTCTCGTCGTACTCGAAGTAGTCGTCCTCGAGCTTGCGGATCGGTATGAGCCCTTCGCAGTGCGATCCCTTGAGCTCCACGTAAAGTCCCCACTCAGCGACACCGCTGATGACTCCGTCGAAGACTTGTCCCATACGAGCCTTCATATACTCCACCTGCTTGTACTTGATCGAGTCACGCTCTGCCTGCGTAGCTATCTGCTCCTGCTCGCTACAATGCTGGCACTGCTCCTCGAGCTTGCCCTTTGTCACGGAGCGACCACCTGCGTAGTAGCGTGTCAAGAGGCGGTGCACCATCAGGTCGGGGTAGCGACGAATAGGTGAGGTGAAGTGGGTGTAGTAAGCAAAGGAGAGACCATAGTGACCGATGTTGTCTGGTGAGTACTCGGCACGGGTCATAGAGCGGATGGCGAGCGTCTCGATGAGGCTCTCCTCACGCTTGCCCTGGACGCTGTCGAGGAGCTTGTTAAAGGAGCGACTCACCTGACGATTCTCGCCACTGAGATTGACTTTGTAGCCAAACTTCCCTGCAAAAGAGGCAAGCGCCATCAGCTTCTCTTCGCTAGGCTGTGCGTGGACACGGT
Source organism: uncultured Porphyromonas sp. (assembly GCA_900546675.1). GTDB lineage: Bacteria > Bacteroidota > Bacteroidia > Bacteroidales > Porphyromonadaceae > Porphyromonas. Next base: position 5,254 of record URDQ01000066.1, read on the forward strand.
AGACGAAGTTCTTCGCCTTCTTACCCTTGGCACGAACCAGTCCGATGTCTTCGGCAACGGTGCGGTTGGCTAGGAGCATAAACTCCTCGATGAGGTGGTGCGACTCATTGTCTATCACCTCCTCGACACCTGTGGGACGCCCCTTGGGGTCTAGTACGAAGCGTACCTCTTGGCTCTGGAACTTGATTGCTCCCTCGTCAAAGCGGCGCTTGCGCAACTGCTGGGACAGCTCGAAGAGTGGCTGTATGATCGCCTGCTGGGTGTCACTGCGTCCCTCGATCACATCTTGCGCCTCCTCATAAGTCATACGCTGATCGCTCCGGATCACCGTGCGACAGATGCGGTACTGCTGTACGTGCGCCGCATTGTCTAGCGTGAGAATACAGGAGTAAGCGTACTTATCCTCGTTGGGGCGGAGCGAACAGAGATTGTTGCACAGCGCCTCGGGGAGCATCGGGATGGTGCGGTCGACGAGGTAAACGCTGGTGCCACGTGCGTAAGCCTCCTCGTCGATCTTGGACCCCTCGGTGACGAAGTAAGAGACATCGGCAATGTGTACGCCTACCTCGTGCCGACCTTCGCCGAGGTTACGGTAAGAGAGCGCATCGTCAAAGTCCTTAGCGTCGGCGGGGTCAATGGTAAGCGTCGGTACCTCGCGAAAGTCCTCTCGCAGTGCTAGCTGCTCTTGGGTAATCTCGCCCGAGAGTCGCTCTGCCTCATCGATAGCAGCCTGTGGGTAGTCGTAGTCTATATTGTACTCGGTCAGTATGGCGCGCATCTCGGTGTCGTTGTCGCCCGCCTTGCCGAGTACCTTGAGGACACGTCCCGTGGGGATCTTGTCCGAGCTAGGCCACTCGGTGATAGCCACCTCTACCTTAGAGTCTCGCTGAGCCCCGTTTAGTTCGCTGAGCGGGATCAGTATGTCGGTCGAGAGGGTGCGGTCTTCGGTGACGAAGATGGCCCAGTCCTTTTTGAATTCCAGTCGCCCGACGAAGGTGTGCTTTGACCGCTCAATGATATTGATCACCTCGCCCTCTAGATCTCCGCCCTGACGCTTGGCAAAGAGACGCGCCTGCACCCGGTCGCCGTTGAGCGCATGCATGGAGTTACGCTCAGCGATGAAGATGCTCTTGCCATCCTCGTCAGAGATGACAGCGTTGTGCCCGTTGGAGCGACGCTCGAAGGTGCCGAAGAGCAGAGCTCCCGAGAGATTATAGCGATAGGTGCCCGGCTTGACCCGTGTGAGCGTGTCATCCAGCTCCAGCACCTCGAGGATGCGGCTGATGGACTGGCGCATCGGTTGGTCCGTGATGCCGAGCTGCTTGGAGACCTGCTTGTAGTTCCACGTGTGGGTTGGGTTTGTGGCAAAGAGCTTGACGACGGCTCGTGTTAGTTCGTCGAGGTTAAGCCGCTTCGCGCCGGAGCGTTTGGTAGGGTTCTTCTTGGGTGTGTTTTTTTTTCTAGAGGGTTTTGTCATAATCGTTTGGTTAATGTGTGTGTATGCGTTTGGGAACTTACTGCTCTGGTCGGTAGGGTCCGCTGTGCTCGTCCTGGAGGATGCTCAGATAGCTCTTGTATCGCGAGGGGGCAATGCGTCCCTCTTCAAGCGCCTTGAGGACAGCGCAGCCCGGCTCGTGGAGGTGCGTGCAATTGGCAAAGCGGCAGTCGCTCGAATAGGCGAAGAACTCACGAAAGAAGTGGCTCGTGTCCTCTTCGCTCATCTCTAGCGTGCCAAAAGCTTTGATCCCAGGCGTGTCGATGATCCAGCCTGAGTGCGGAGCCGGTAGCTGATACATCTCCGAGTAAGTAGTCGTGTGCTGCCCCGTCTCGTAGAGCGAAGAGATAGCCTGCGTGGCTAGCTCTAGGTTGGTAATCAAGCTGTTGAGTAGGGTCGACTTGCCGGTGCCTGAGTGCCCCGCAATGAGCGTGCACTTGCCGTCGAGAAGCGATAGAAGCGCGTCGGTGCCTTGATGTTGCAGTGCCGATATGGGGTGGCAGGGATAGCCCAGCGGGGTATAGATCTCGGTCAGTTCGCGCATCACCTCCTCTTCGTCGGGCTTGAGGTCATCGACCTTGTTGATGAGGATCTCGGTGGGGATGCGGTACGCCTCTGCCGTGGCCAGGAAGCGATCGATGAATGTGTAGGAAGTGCGAGGGCGAGCGATGGTGACCATCAGGAGTGCTAGGTCAATGTTTGCCGCAAGAATGTGCGACTCCTTGGAGAGATTGGTGGCGCGCCGTATGATGTAGTTGCGCCGTGGCTCGAGAGACTCTATATAGGAGACCTCCTGCTGTGGGTCTGGCGTGAAGTGTACCCAGTCACCGACCACTACGGGGTTGGTGCTGCGAATGCCCTGAATGCGCACCCGCCCTTTGATCAGGCAGGAGTAGACCCGCTCCTCTTCGGGTACGTACACTGCACAGTTATTGCCGATGACCTTGATGACTCTGCCTCGCATAGGATAAGGGGAATGGGGAGAATATGAGCAAAGCCACAACCCACAGCTTGAGCGGGTGAAAGAGACAGACGATGCGGAAACTAAATCCTCCGCTCCGCCTGCTGACTCAGGCTGTAGGTGTGACTTGCATAAGGTGAAATGTGATAGGGAGGGGTAGGGGATTAGATCGTCATGATCTCCTTCTCCTTAGCTGCTAGAGCCTCCTCGACACGAGCTATGTACTTGTCGTGGAGCTTCTGAGCGTCATTCTCCGTTTGCTTGATCGTATCCTCTGGTAGGTCCTCAGCTTTGACCGCCTTCTTCGCAGCGTCGATAGCGTCACGACGAGCATTGCGGATGCTGATCTTAGCCTCCTCGCTCTCAGCCTTGCATTGCTTGACCAGCTCCTTACGACGCTCCTCTGTGAGCGGCGGCATAGCGATGCGGATCATCTCGCCATTGTTCGTCGGTGTGATACCTAGACTGGAGTCGAGGATACCCTTTTCGATGTCTTTGATGAGCTTCTTGTCCCACGGTGTGATAGCGAGCGTACGAGCATCGGGTACAGTCACTGTCGCAACCTGATTGAGAGGCATCGGCGCCCCATAAGCCTCGACCATTATGTCATCGAGTAAGGAGGGGTTTGCCTTGCCAGCACGTATGTGGTCCAGCTTGTCCTGAAGAAATTCGACAGCTTTGAGCATAGACTGCTCAGCCGGTTTGGTAAATTGGCTTGTACTCATATTTCTTTGTGATTGGTTTCTAGGTTATTGATTAGGAAACGATGGATCCGATCTCCTCGCCACGCATCACACGAGCCAGATTGCCCGTCGTGTCCATGTCAAAGACGATGATCGGCAGGTGGTTCTCCTGACAAAGCGTCATAGCGGTCAGATCCATAATCCTCAGCCCACGATCGTACACCTCTTGGTAAGTGAGATGCGAGAGCTTGGTCGCTGAGGGGTCGCGCTCAGGATCGGCTGTGTAGATGCCGTCGACGCGAGTGCCCTTGAGCATGATGTCAGCTTGTAGCTCTATGCCACGGAGTGCTGAGGCGGAGTCGGTGGTAAAGAACGGGTTGCCCGTGCCACCAGCGACGAAGACGATATGCCCCTGCGCTAGCAGTTGGCGAGCCGTGAGCGCATCGTAGTAGCGTGCGTAGGGCTCCATCGGTGTACTAGTCATGACGACCGCCCGAGGCGTGCCTTGTATGGATGGACACTGCGTATTGATCGCTGCACTGATGGCGAGCGCATTAATGACCGTGGCGAGCATACCCATACGGTCGCCCGACACACGATCCAGCCCTTCGGCAGAGCCTGCCATCCCTCGGAATATGTTGCCACCGCCCACGACGATAGCCACCTCGACACCCATATCGCTGATTTCGATAATCTGCGAGGCATAGTCGTGGAGACGTGTCGTGTCGATGCCTTGCTTGGAGCCAGCCGCGAGCGACTCGCCGCTGAGCTTGAGTAGTACTCGTTTGTATTGAGCCATAATGGTCTTATCTCATTGTATCCTCTACAAAGATAGACAAAAAGAGATTAGTAGTAAAGCGAAGCGGTAAGGCTGGCACACTTTAGTCGCTCTACAAAGTCAAAACAAGAAGGCTAAAAGAGGCGAACTCCCCTTAGTGATCAATGGTTCCCTCGGAGGAAACTCCAGTTTCCTCGGAAGAAACTCCAGTTTCATAGGTAGGAAACTCTAGTTTCATACGGGAGAAACTCCAGTGCCACGGGTGTTGGCACTACAGTTTCATCAGTTGGAACCAAGCTTAAACGCAGATTGAGCAGTTCGCAGATATGGGGGACAAATTTGCGACTGATACGGATGATCGGTCGACTAACGAAAAAGGAGCTGTGTCAAAAGTCTCTCCGCAACAGAAGGAGGAAGTCAGAGAATCTTGCA
>URDQ01000067.1 GCA_900546675.1 uncultured Porphyromonas sp.
GAAGTTTTTTTCCTACATTTGTAAGTGTGTTGCACTTGACACTGGAATGTGCGGTGTCCGCCCACAAGGCATATTGCGTTCCAGCGAAGACGGACGGACACATAGGTCTGCCCCTACAAATTGTTATTCGTATTGCTGTTCGACAACGGATATGGTTTCGTTTTGATACAACGGACGCACCGACGGTCTGCGTCCGAGTCGTGCGTTCATACAGCGGGTTACACGTCTCGCTGTTCGGGAACTTGCTCGTCAGAAGCGCATCGCACGCTCTAGACGTCGCTTGTCTTCGCGGTCTCGTATGGTAGCGCGCTTGTCGTACTGCTTCTTACCTCTGGCGAGTGCGATGACTAGCTTGGCGAGTCCACGCTCGTTGATGAAGAGACGCACGGGGATGATCGTTTGACCAGGGTTCTTCATCTCCTCCTCGAGCTTGCGTAGCTCCTTGCGGTTGAGTAGCAGCTTGCGCTCCCGTCGCTCCACATGATTGTTGTAGGAAGCGTAGCTGTACTCCGCTATATACATATTCTTGATCCACAGCTCACCATGCGAGAAGTAGCAGTAGCTGTCCACGAGAGCCGCTTTGCCCGCACGTATCGACTTGATCTCACTGCCGACTAGTACGATGCCTGCGGTGTACTGGTCGAGGAGCTCATAGTCATAGGTAGCGCGCTTGTTGCGTATATTGATTGCTCGGGCGGATTGCTTGCCTTTCTTAGCCATAGCGATGTGGGTTGGAGCGATTGATTAGTCTATCTTGTCAAAGCCTGTGTAGGGTCTCAGAGCCTTGGGTATGATAATGCCCTCGGGGGTCTGATTGTTCTCTAGGAGGGCAGCGACAATGCGTGGCAGAGCGAGGGCACTACCATTGAGCGTGTGACAGAGGGTGATCCCCTCCTCTGGATCACGGTAACGACACATCAGGCGGTTGGCCTGATAGCTCTCGAAGTTGGAGACGGAGCTCACCTCGAGCCAGCGCTCCTGCGCAGCCGAGAAGACTTCAAAGTCGTAAGTCATAGCACTCGTAAAGCTCAGGTCACCACCGCAGAGGCGGAGGATACGGTAAGGGAGCTCTAGCTCCTCGACGAGGCTCTTGACGTGGGCGATCATCTTGTCGAGCTGCTGCCACGAGTGGTCGGGGCGGTCGATGGAGACGATCTCTACTTTGTCAAACTGATGCAGGCGGTTGAGCCCGCGTACGTCCTTGCCATACGAACCAGCCTCACGACGGAAGCAAGGCGTGTAGGCGGTGCAGCAGATAGGTAGCTGGTCTGCCTCGAGGATGACATCACGGAAGATGTTGGTCACAGGTACCTCAGCCGTCGGTATGAGATAGAGGTTGTCTAGCTGAACGTGATACATCTGTCCCTCCTTGTCGGGGAGCTGACCCGTGCCGATACCGGAAGCTTCGTTGACCATAATAGGTGGCTCGACCTCTTGAAAGCCCGCTGCGGTGGCTCTGTCGAGGAAGAAGTTGATCAAGGCACGCTGTAGTCTTGCTCCCTTACCCTTGTATACAGGGAAGCCTGCACCTGTGATCTTGACTCCCAGCTCGAAGTCTATGAGGTCGTACTGCTTGGCCAGCTCCCAGTGTGGCAGCTTGGCATCGTCAGCTAGTGTCGGCATCTTACCACCCGTAGCGACGCATAGATTGTCTTCGGCAGAGGTACCGTGTGGCACGTCGGGATGTGGCAGATTAGGCACGGAGAGTAGGAGCTGTCGCATGGTCTCCTCAGCTTGCTCCATAGTCTCCTGGGCCTGCTTAGAGACTTCTTTAAGCGCCTGCACCTCAGCTTTGAGCTGCTCAGCCTCCTCACGGGCACCCGCTTTCATCTTCTCACCGATAGAGCGTGAGAGGACTTTTTGCTGAGCCAGGCTATCGTCCTTCTTGTGCTGTGCATCGCGTCTCAGCTTGTCCTGAGCGATGATGGCTGCTATGGGTTCTTCTGCGGGAAAGTGCTTGACAGCGAGCCGCTCGATGACTCCCTGTGGGTCATCCAATATTTGTTTGATGGTAAGCATTACCTACTTCTTTGGGTTATTACGTGTGAGGAGCTTGTCACGCTTGGCAACAAGCTATGCTACAAAGGTACAGTTTCTTCTGCATTTATAGGCACAACCAAGGGAAGAACCCACACAAGAGTGAGTCCTCCCCTCATCAATATCTGACGAGCTACCTAGCTGGTGCAGCCCTCTTTAGGCTTTACTCAGCGGGCTGCGTAGCCTCAGGCTGTGCTTCAGGAGCTGGGGCTGGAGCCTCATCAGTTGCGGGAGCTGCGGGTAGAGGTAGTGTAGCCTCTGGTTGCTGAGGTAGCAGAGGAGCACTCTGCTGAGACTGCTCAATGAAGCTCTCGCTCTGCTTAGCCTGTACATGAGGCTTCACAAAGAATGAGCTGACAATGCTGAGCACGACCAAAGCGCCTGCGAGCGTCCAAGTGGCCTTCTCGAGGAAGTCCGTCGTCTTGCGTACCCCCATGTACTTATTGCTCTCGCCGAAGCCTGCTGCTAGACCACCGCCCTTAGAGTTCTGAACGATGACGATAAGAATCAGCAGGATAGCTGCGATGAGGATCAGGATACTTAGAAAGATTTGCATGTCTACTAGTCTATGAATGCGTGTTTATGAGTGAGAAGCATTGTCGATTAGCTTCTCGAGAAAGTTCAATTGAACTGCAAAGTAACTAATTTTTTCTGGGAATTTCAAGCTTAGCCCCTCAATAATTCGTTTTGCTCGCTCGTAATGACCCTGTTTGATGTAGATGGAGGCTAGCGTTTCGGTGAAAAGCATATCGCTCGGCTCCGTATCATCGGAAGGTGTCACGGTAGGCTGCGGTGCGGAGTCGGTGGTTGACGCACTTTCTGGTGAAGGGGTGGTGAGTAGCCCCGAGAGCGACATATCGGAAGGTGCGGACTCGTACTCCGCCTGTGAGAAGTAGTCTGGGGTAGGCTCCTCAGTGGGGAGCGCCTCAGCGGTGTCGTACTCCAGCTCGTTGGAGAGTGGACCCTCACGCTCAGCCACCTTGCGCAAATATTGATCTACGAGGGCAAAGGAGTCTGACGGGTCGTGAGCCAACACGGGTGTCAAGTCTGCTAAGGGCATATGTAGCCGAGCTAGCAGGTAGAGCTTCTCCCGACTAGGTAGGAGGGGAGCCCAGCGCTGTAGCTCTGCTTCATAGCGCAGGTCGCCGAGAATCGATAGATTGAGTAAGTAAAGCATCACGATGCTCTGCGCATAGGGATAGGTCTCCACGAGCTCAGCCAGTGGCGAGAGCGTGTGGCGATCGAGTTCCTCAGGGTGAGCCGTCAGCCTATTCAGCTCGTCTAGCGTCATCGTCTTCACTACCAGTCCTCTACTGTGGCGTTAAAAATCTGCTTGACAAGATCTTCGATCAACTCATTAGCTAGCCCCTCCTGAATGTCTGAGAAGAGGTTGTTGCTGTCGAACTCTTGCGAGGAGGTAAAGGTGCGGCCCGAGAAGCTTTTCTTCTCATCGGTCATATTGGTATAAGATACCCGAACCGTAATCGTGAAGCGAGTCATCGCTGAGAGCGCATCCTCCTGCATCGCCATAGGGGTGAGCTCATAACCAACGATGGCGCCCTCGAGGATCAGATCTCCATTGGCATCGACGGGTTCGAGGCGCGTATTGCGACGGAACTGCTCCCGCAGGCGCTCCGAAAACATCTGCGACAAGGGCGGATAAACCAGCGGAGCTTGGTTGGGGAAGTCCTCGATGGTCACCGTCTTGATGCGCGTGTAGTCGATGGTGGCTCCGTTGAACTTATAGCTGATCGAGCAACTCGTCCCGATCATTAGGAGCATCACGATACCTATTATATATTGTAGCTTACTCCTCGCCATAGCTTCGTAGTTTACGATATAGTGTGCGTGGAGAGATGTTTAGCTCCTCAGCAGCTTCTGTCTTATTTCCCCCATGTCGCTCCAAGGCACGCTTGATCAATATCCGCTCAGCCTCCTCGATGGTCATCGGCTTGTCGGGGAGGAATGGCTCCTCCATAGGAGCCTCTGTAAATTCCTTATGAGGCTCTGAAGATGTTCCTAGGTGAGGCCCCAGGTCTGAGTCGATAACCTCCTCGGCCTCTGTGTGCATAGGCTCCATCTCGGCAGGCACGAGCGTCGTATGGATCGGTTCGTAGTGAGGCTCCTGACGCATTGTGGCGACCGTCTGCTTGAGCGCAGTAATGTCTCGCTTCATATCGAAAAGCACCTGGTAAAGGATCTCCCGCTCATTGGCAAAGCTACGCTCCTCCGACTGACGCTCCACTGGGACCAGCGAGGTGCTCAGCTCTGACGTTTTCTCGGGCAGATAGCCTCGAAGATCCTCGGCCGTCAGGTGACGGTCATACTCTAAGATGCTGATGCGGTCTGTCAGGTTACGCAGCTCGCGTATGTTGCCTGGCCAAGGGTAGTGGCGCAAGAGTTCCTCCGCTTCGGGCGTGATATCGAGCATGGGGATCTGATTTTTCTCTGCGCTAAGAGAAGCAAAGAGCTTGAAGAGTAGCACGATGTCCTCCTGTCGCTTACGTAGCGGAGGTACTACAATCGGCACCGTACTAAGACGGTAGTAGAGATCTTCGCGAAAGCGTCCACGAGCGATCGCCTCCTGTATATTAACATTGGTCGCAGCGACCACCCGCACATCGGTCTTGAGGGGCTTGCTGGCACCTACGGGGATAAACTCTCCCGACTCGAGTACACGGAGCAGACGAGCCTGCGTGGCAAGCGGTAGCTCTCCTACCTCATCGAGAAAGATAGTACCACCGTCCGCCTCCTCAAAGTAACCCTTGCGGTCGGAGATAGCTCCCGTGAAGGATCCCTTGCGGTGTCCGAAGAGTTCGGAGTCGATCGTACCCTCAGGGATAGCGCCACAGTTGACCGCCACATAGCCTTGATGCTTGCGGAGACTGTAAGCGTGTATGATCTTGGGGAAAAACTCCTTGCCGACACCGCTCTCGCCAGTCACCAGCACAGATAGGTCTGTCGGGGCGACCTGTACGGCCGTCTCGATAGCTCGTAGGAAGCTCGGATTGCGTCCCACGATACCAAAGCGCTGCATCACCTGCTGTAGATCCACATTCATAGGTACAAAGGTACTAAAATGAGCGATATCGCATCCTCTAGTCATTTACGGACGACACAGTCTAGAGACCAGCTGATGATTTACTGTCAAGAGGAGAGTCCCCGTGAGATGCTCGGGGAGCTGAATAAGTAGTTCGCTAGTGGGAGTTGATTGCCCAACGTATAGTGCCTCTCCTAAGAGATTGTAGATGATTACGACACCCCTCTCGGGCAGTCCTGATAAAGCCAAAGCCTCACCATACCATTGCAACTGTATGGGCGAGGTGCGTGCGACAGCCTCAACAGTTGTAGCACTCCCCTTGTATGGGATCCCTTGATGGTCATTAGCACCTCCACTGTAGTCTAGCACTTGCCACCCCTTATCTGACGCCTGAGTAGCAGTTGTTGTGGTGCAGACATTCTCTTCGTCTTGATCATAAGTATTAATCACAATGAAGCTCCCAGGAGTAGTCGTGCGCTTTGGCAAAGATGCTACTAAGGCAACCATAGCTTTATCTTGGATTTTATTTCCATAGACTGATAGTTTGTTCAATCGAGGCATACGGCTACAGTCGAGTGTCTCAAGAGCGTTTTCCTCACAGTAGAGCCAGATCAACTGTGGCAACTCTTGGTATGACAGCTTAGCTATCTGATTTTTGTAGCACCACACGACCCTTAGCTGATGATTAGTCGAAAGGTCTAGACTGCGTAGCTGGTTGTCACTACACCACAGCTTCTCCAGCAGGGGGCAGGTACTCAGATTTAGATCTGACAACTTGTTGCTGTAGCACTTGAGAGTTTTCAGCTGAGTGAGAGTCGTAACATCAAGCTCTGTCAACTCGTTGCTTGAGCAGGTCAGTTCCTCCAGTTGTGTCATAGAGGAGAGGTCTATACTAGACAGTCGATTGTTCGTACACTTGAGCAATGTCAAGGACGATTTTGCGGGGAAGGTAATCTGTGTCAGCTCATTGGCAAAGCAGACGAGCTTAGTCAGAGCTGGAGCCTGTGAAAGGTCTAAAGCGGTAAGACTATTCTGAGAGCAGTCCAGCTCTACAAGAGAGGGACAATCTGAGATTGTCAGGGTGGTCAGTTCGGCTTGCGAGACTCTTAGTGACTGCACGCTACCCGATATGACAACTTCCTGATCAGATAGCGTGTATTCGTGTGGCTCTTGGCTAGAGGGATAGGACTCCTTGACTCCACTCATTGTGAGTTCTCCCTGATAGGAGATGGAGAGCTTGATAGTTGCCCCTGGCTCACGTAGAGTGGTAAAGCGTATAGTCTGAGCAGAGAGCTCATGGCTCCCTACGAATAGGGTAGCCACGAGACTGAGCATATATATAAGGCGATGTCGCAGCATACGATTAGGGTACAAGAATCTTGTAGGAGTCTGTGCCAATGAGTACAATAATCGTACAACCAGACATATTGGAAAGCGGTATTCGATAGACGCCATCACTAGAGGGTTCTGCTCGGTATAAGATAGCACCGTCTGTAGCGTACAGTGTCACTGTGTCATACTCAGCTCCCGTGATAACAAGCGTATGATCCTCAAGGAGCGCTATCTGAGGGAGATCCGTACGGGTTATCTGCGTCGTACTAGTGAAGCCATCGAAAGGTATCCCCGCACCATCATTGACACCCCCTTGGTAATCCTTAGGGATCCATCCCTTAGCTTTAGCCAAATCGATGTCTGACACCATAGGGTGGTTTTGCTCTTTAGGAGCGGAGCTGTTGATAATCATCAAGTTCTCATAGGCATCCTTAGGTATCTCTCTTAGGGAGGTCACTAGAGCTGTCATCTGCTCGCCCTTGATTTGGTTCTCGTAGCAGTATAGCTCCTCGATAGATTTGTTTTTGCTTAGATCTAGCATAGTCAAAAGATTGCCTTGACAGTGCAAAGTGGTCAATAGCTGGAGTGGCGTCAAGTCTAGTGCGGCGAGTTTATTGTTTGCACACTTTAGTGTCGTCATATAAGGCGTTGCTCCAAGTTCTAGAGAGGTTAAAGCATTCCCTCCACAGAGCAACTCCTCGACATTAGGCACCCCGGATAGGTCTAGTTGCGTTAGTTGATTGTTTGCACAGGCTACTCTAGTCAGATAGTCTAGATTGCCTAGGGTAAGTTTCGACAGCTTATTGTTGTAGCAGTCTACACCCGTGAGTGAGGAGCAGGCAGATAGATCCAGTTCAGAGAGACTACAGCCGTAGCACCATAGAGCGATTAGGTTTGTGGCCTGAGAGAGGTCTAGAGACTGCATATCCTTGTTGTTACTGCACCACAGCTTACTGAGATCAGGCGTTGCCGAGAGGTCTAAAGATGCAATTTGGTTGTTGGAGCAGAGGAGCACCTCTAGGTGAGGAGCCTCTTGTAGATCTAGAGCCTTGATCTCATTGTTACTACAATCTAGTACAGAGAGCTTGTCACAATCAGATAGCTGGAGGGTCGTAATCTGCGCATCGGTACACTCTAGCTCGGTGAGAAGTCCCTCTATAAAGATCGACTGAGCCGTAGTTGTGTACTCTTGCTCTTGGTCATTGCTCGGCATTTCTGCTATTCCAGTGAGAGTCACCTCGTCATCGTACTTCAGTCTCATACGGATTTTGGACCCGATAGGCAGATCAGTCTCAAGGGTTACACCAGGCTTCAGCTCGACAGCCTGCTCGACAATATTTGAGAAGTCTTGAAAAGCCTCAGCTTGCGCATATAGTTCCTTGGAGCCTTTAGGCACAAATAGAGTACCCTCTTGGAGTGTCGTGCGGTCGAAGCAAGATGCAAACGAACGGTCTACTATAGGAGGCGTAGTCGCCTTGATGTAGAGAGCCGTCAGCGGAGAGTATGCGAAGCATATGCGTCCTATATGCTCTATCTTAGACCCTATGGATACGCTCTCGAGAGCTTTGCAAAAGCTCAGCGCTCCTCGACCGATGCTTCGGACTGCATTAGGGATCTCTATCGACTTTAGTTGACGACACTGGAAGAATGCCGTAGCCTCGATCTCTTGGAGAGACTCAGGGAGTGTAATTCCCTCGAGAGGACTAACCGCAAAGGCTCCCTCTAGGATACACTCTACTCCTGCGGGTACCTGATAGCTTCCCTCCATCACTCGACCTGCTGGATAAGCAACGAATTGCTTACCATCTGCAGATAGCAGACAGTTGTCGACCGCCTTGTACTTTGCATTGTTAGGAGCCACGGTGACTGTTGCTAGCGCTTTGCATTGATAGAAAGCATTCCGTCCCACCTCAATCACCGATGTGGGGATCTGTAGCGAAGTAAGTGCTTTGCAATTATTAAACGCACCATAACCGATTGTCTGCAAGCCCTCATTGAGTGTCAGCGTCGTAAGGTATGAGCAATTTTCCAGCGCATAGTCTCCGATACGTAATAGCTCAGAGGGCAGCTGTAGTGACGCTGTCTTATAGTGGACGTGTAGCAGCGTCTTGTCCACAAGATCCATCAACATCCCCTCTGTCGTGCGAAAGCGTGTACTCCCCTCCTCGACCTTGATCTCACCATAGACTCTAGAGAATGCGCCCTCACCAATTTGGGACAACTGCTTGCCCAGCAAAACTTGTGAGACCTTAGTGCAGTTGTAGAAAGCCTTGTAGCCGACAGTCTTGATCTGTCCTTGTAGCTTGAAGTCGCTCCTTAGAGCTGTACATCCATTGAAGGCATAGTCCCCTATAGAGGTCAGCGCCTCATTGAGAGTTATAGAGGTCAAATCTTGGCAATTATAAAAAGCTGAGTCGCCAATGCTGACCAAGGTGTATGTCTGCCCATCGTAGGAGACACTATTGGGTAAAACTATATCTCCCCAATACTCCACCTCAGCGTCCGCTGGGACATCCTCTATCGAGCGAGGTATTAGGGCGACAGTCTTCGCCTCCTCATCGAGGATTCTAAAGCGCATTTTACAAGACTTGTCGTAAAAGCTAACGCCCTCACGACCAGATCTCGGATTATGATCACTCGCCCAAGCCCCAAGCATACTGAAGGTCAGCAATAGGGTCATAAAGAGTGTACGCACAGCAAGAGTCGATTTCATATCTTTCGTTGGTTTAATGTTAGTCGTACGGATACCTATGTATATATAACAGGAGAATGGCAAGAGTCAGCAAGAGACTCTAAATGGTTGCGCTAATATACAAATAAAACCCAACCCAAGCATTTCGGGCGAGACTGCTCAACGCAGCTGATTTCACGAGTAGTCCTCTAGGAGAGATGGGGCACTCGTGTGAGCTGCTGACTCTAGGGTGCAAAGGTAATATAGATGACCATCGAACTAGCTCTCAACTGTACGCAATGTCCGCCTGTTGTCTCCAAACGTTTCAGCAATCCATAAAGAGGCACGACACAACTTCTTGAGACTGTTGCATAAAGGCGAATCGCAGTGTTGCTTTCGGGATTCGGCTTCGGTCACATACGAAGGTATGCTCCCTTCAGACCTCACC
>URDQ01000068.1 GCA_900546675.1 uncultured Porphyromonas sp.
GCTTTGCTCCTTCGACTGGGGGCTATGATTCGTCCGACCGCAAGCGGTCGCTTCCGCTGTCACCTGCACTCGTCTTATTGCACAACAACGAGTCGAGTAACCCTGTGTAGGGGGGAAAAGATTATGGAGTCAATACTCGTTTTGACCTGTTCGACAACGGATGCCCTCCGACTCGATACTATCCGTGCTTCCCTACAAAGGGTTACACGTATCATCACTACACGTCAAGAGCGTCCCCACATATCACTACACGAGATATTTGCGGGGGTTGGGACGCTTGGTGGGCGTTCATTCGGAGATTATCGTTACTTTTGTAGCATTAATCAGTAGAAACTATGACGCAGGTATCAGATCTAGAGAATCGTCAAGCATACATCACCCAGCAGAGTGGCTTCATACGCCAGCTACAGGAGGGCATGCACACCACGATCATCGGGCAGGAGCATCTTGTGGAGTCGCTCTTGATCGGTTTGCTAGCCGACGGACATATCCTTCTCGAGGGTGTACCAGGGCTTGCTAAGACGCTCGCTATCACGACGCTCGCTAAGCTCATTGATGCAGACTACAGCCGCATACAGTTTACCCCCGACCTACTCCCAGCCGACCTCGTCGGTACGCTGATCTATAGTCAGCGCAGTGAGTCCTTTTCGGTCAAGAAGGGTCCTATCTTCGCTCACTTTGTTCTCGCTGATGAGATCAACCGCGCTCCAGCCAAGGTGCAGAGTGCACTCCTCGAGGCGATGCAAGAGCGACAGGTGACGCTTGGCGAGGAGACTTATCCGCTTCCCTCGCCTTTCCTTGTGATGGCAACGCAAAACCCTATCGAGCAGGAGGGTACCTATCGACTGCCCGAGGCGCAGGTAGACCGTTTCCTCCTCAAAGTGGTGCTGGACTACCCTTCGCACGAGGAGGAGATGAAGATCATTGAGATGAATCTGGCTAGTCAGCTACCCACAGTAAAGCCTGTGGCGACTGCCCAGCAGATCTTAGCAGCTCGCGAAGCGGTGCAGCAGGTTTATCTCGATGAGAAAATCCTCCGCTACATTGTGGATCTAGTGATGGCGACACGACAGACGGAGAGCGTCCCCGCCCTACAAGGAATGATCGCTTATGGTGCTTCGCCACGTGCGTCGATCTCACTGGCAGCAGCTGCACGAGCCTACGCTTTCATCGCTCAGAGAGCCTATGTGATCCCTGAAGATGTACGTGCTGTGTGCCACGACGTGCTGCGTCATCGTCTCGGTATGAGCTATGAGGCCGACGCTGTCGGTATGAGTGCCGACAAAGCAATCGACGAAATCATCAACGTGGTGCCGGTACCTTAATTGGCTGTTGGCTAAAAGTATCGGAACTGTCAGAAGTATCGGAGCCATCGGAATGATCGGACATCTAATATCTAACTTCTAACCTCTAAGGTCTAATCTCTAAATGCAAGATCTCTTACGTAAGGTCAGACGCATCGAAATCAAAGCTCGAGGTCTCAGCCAAAACATTTTGGCTGGGCAGTATCGCTCGGCCTTTAAGGGTCGAGGTATGGCTTTTAGCGAGGTGCGGGAGTACTACGTAGGAGATGATGTGCGTGACATTGACTGGAACGTGACGGCACGCTATGCGCAGCCGCATGTCAAGGTCTTTGAGGAGGAGCGCGAGCTAACTATTATGCTTCTCGTCGATGTCTCTCACAGTCTAGACTTTGGCTCTACGAGTGAGACGAAGCGGGATCTGGTGGCGACGATCGCTGCAACGATCGCTTTCGCCTGCATTCACAACAATGACCGTGTCGGGCTGATGCTCTACACCGACCGTGTGGAGCGCTACATCCCTGCAGGCCAGGGGCGTAAGCATGTGCTACAGCTCATTAGCGAGATCCTGACTTACCGTCCCGAGCGTCACGCTACGCAGATCTCTTCTAGCCTAGAGATGCTCTCACGAGTGGTCAAGAAGCGCTGCTCAGCCTTTATCGTGAGTGACTTCATCACGGAGGCACCGACCGATGCGGAGCGCGCCCTGATCCAGCGCACGGCTCGGAGACACGACCTGCTG
The DNA here is from genome assembly GCA_900546675.1 of uncultured Porphyromonas sp. Lineage (GTDB taxonomy): Bacteria > Bacteroidota > Bacteroidia > Bacteroidales > Porphyromonadaceae > Porphyromonas. The sequence continues at coordinate 2,044 of URDQ01000068.1, forward strand.
GCGATACGAGTTGTGGACAGACGTGACTACGACCTCTCGGCTATGGGCTTGACGCTCGTGCGTGACCTAGAGACGGGGGCCAGTCGCTACGTAGACACCTCGTCGACACATCTTCGTGAGCAGTATTCGGCCAACTATACGACCTTTGCCGCTGAGTGGGAGCGTCTGATGCGTGAGTCGGGCATCGACCACGCCATCGCCGAGACTGGCGAAGACATCATCCCTGTCCTCTCGCAGCTCTTCCGCAAGCGCATCTAACTAAACGAGAGCAAGGTATATTCTAAGCTTACAGATCACTTTCTGGCAAGAACCCCTCAGCTGCAAGCATCTTAGTGACAGACGGCATCAGGAGTCGATTGGCCAGTGAGAGTACATACTTACGCCCATTTTCCTCTTCAGGAGTTACGAGGGCATTGTCCATTAGCTCTCTAATCTTTCTAGAGATGGTACTCGGAGATTTGCCCTGGAAGACCTCCTTCAAGTCCTTATTCATAACCACCTGCTTTCTAGCAACGACGGACAAAACCTCTGCCGTATCCCTACCTATTCGCCCGCTAGCCCAAGCATCTTCTATGGCTGGTCGTAAGATCTTGTCCTGCAAGTACTCGTAATCACTCAGCCGATTCACTTTTTGCAACTCATTGCGTAGTCCCGACAGGACATAGGTACACCACCCCTCCATGCCTTCATAGGTTCCCTTGTCAGCTTCGCTTAGATAGTGGTAGTATTGCTCTCGATTGGAGCAAAAGATTGCTGTGGGGTTGATAATCCTACCTGCTATGTTAACCCGAAATCCAGCTCGTAAGAGCATCACATAAGTAAACAAGCGCACAGTACGCCCATTACCATTACCAAAGGGGTGTATCCAGACAAACCGATGGTGTGCTTGTGCTATCTTGATTAAGTCAAACTGAAGACTATCCTTGCGATTCACAAACTCCAACAAGTCTGCCATCAAATAAGGGATCCGATACGCTTCTGGAGGCGTGTGCGAGGAGCCACTGATACGCACCGAGTGCTCTCTATAAACACCCGCATGACTATCCCCCTCGCCACCAGCGCCAGAAGACAAGTCTCGAACGACCATAGCATGTAACTCTCGTATTAGCACCTCGTCAATAGGTCTAGACGCACAGTGCTCCTCGATAAAGAGTAGAGCCTCTTCAATATTCTTTATCTCCTTAAAGTCCTCTACCTCCCGCTGTGTATGGCTCCCGTCAGGTTGCATCTCCAGATACGCAGCAACTGTCGTATTATTACCTTCGATGCTTGCTGACCCAACACTCTCCAGTACGTGAAAGAGCCTCTTGAGTTGCAAGAATACAATCGGATGAGTTGTCGAGGAGATTTGTAGCTGGCGCAAATGCTCCAACTCCAAGATCAACGTCAGCAACTCACTATCAAATCTCGGCTCGAATAGCCGAAGTCTATCTTCTCTATCACTCATTATAAACATCTATCATCTGCAAAGATACACATCTACCACATTATACACAATAGGCACTAGCTATCAGAAAGATATAAGCACCACCTGTAAACGAACATCTAGCAAACTATCCGAACACAGATCTTTCATCTCAGTGAAGCGTTCAGTGCTTATTTACCTCCTATTCGTGAATTATCGGTACTTTTGTAGCGTTGTATGGTCTAGAGGCACATAGTCAGCGGGTGCCAATCTAGACGCTTAAGTCTAATCTATGCGATATCGTCTACTATTATATACACTACTGATCTGTGGCGGCGGAAGTTTATGGAGCTTCGCAGCGGCACAGGATATCGCCATCAAGACTGAGCTGACGCCCTCGGCGATTCAGATCGGCGAGTATGCACAGATCAAGATGACTATCCGCACGAATGACCTCGACAATACGCTCCTCGTGATCCCCCAAGAGCGGCAGATGGGGCAAGCGGAGATGATTGCCTTTGAGGTGATCGACACGATACCGCTCCAGGGGGCAGAGGTGCAGCTGAATGCGGAGATGATCATCACTTCATTTGCCGAGGGTATGGCGGAGCTACCCGCTTTTGGCGTGACGGTGGGCGGGGAGAGCTACTTCTCTAAGCCGCTCTACCTCAAGGTGACGATGCCCGAGGTGGACACGACGCAACCGCTCAAGTACAACCCAATCAAAGCACCTGTTTCGGTCTCGCTACGCTGGTGGGAGTATATCCTCCTCGTCCTCATGAACCCCATAACGTGGGTGGTGCTGGGCATCATCATAGTGGTACTCCTCATCTTATGGTACCGACACTACAAGCGCACACGACCCGAACCTGAGGTAGTTGTGGTACCGCTGACCGCTTTAGAGACTTTCGACCAGAGGCTCGCCACGTTACGTGCGTTACCCTTTGACCAGCAAGAGGAGCAGATAGCTTACTACGATGGCTTGATCACCGCCTTGCGAAGCTATCTAACCGAAGGCTTAGGCTTGGAGATAGACGAATTAACCGCTCGCGAACTAGCTCAGCTACTCCAAAAGGCTCCCTACGAAGTCTCACAGAGTGCGCTAGCGCAGTGGGTGATCCACTCGGAGTGGGTACGCTTTGCCGACACTTGGGCGGAGCGTGTATGGCAAGCCGAAGACGCGACCAGCATCTACGAGGTGGTGCATCAACTAGCTAGCAGAAAGGAGGGTAAGTCACTATGATATGGGTTCATCCTGAGTGGTTCTGGGCGCTCTTACTCCTACCGCTGCTAGTGCTGCTCTACATTCGCTACAACAAGCGTCACCAAGCGCAGCTTTCGCTCTCGGCATACCGTCTTTTGCCTAAAGGTAGCGGGTGGCGGAGCTATCTGCGGGCTTTGCCTTTTGCCCTAGAGCTACTAGCTCTGGCAGCGATGATCTTAGCCTTAGCTCGCCCGCAAGACTCCAACCACTGGGAGGAGCGATCGATACAAGGCATCGACCTAGTCCTCGCTATGGACCTCAGTGGCAGTATGCAGGCACTAGACTTAAAGCCTAACCGCTTTGAAGCAGCGCGTAGTGTAGCGAGCGAGATGATCGCTGCACGTCCGAATGACAACATAGGTCTGGTGGTCTTCGCGGGAGAGAGCTTTACGCTCTGTCCGCTGACGGTGGACCACAACGTGATCTTAGAGATGCTCGAAACCACCGAGATAGGTCAACTGGAGGACGGCACCGCCATAGGATTAGGCCTAGCGACGGCTATCAATACGCTCCGCGGGAGCGACAACAAGAGCAAAGTGATCATCCTCCTGACCGATGGATCAAACAATGCGGGCGACATAACCCCCTCGATGGCCGCTGAGCTGGCACAGCAGTACGGCATACGTATCTACACGGTGGCAGCGGGGACCAATGGAGTCGCCAAGTTCCCCGTGCAGACCGCCTTCGGCACCGAATATGTGGAGGCCGATGTGCAGATTGACGAAGGCACGCTAAGACACATCGCCCAGCAAACGGGCGGGAAGTACTACCGTGCGACCGACGAGACGAAGCTGCACGAGATCTACAAGGAGATCGACTCCCTCGAGAAGTCTCGTCTCACCTCTCGCTCAGTGAGTGCCTACGAAGAGCGCTACATGCTCTTTGCTTTGCTCGCTATCGTGCTCCTTGGCGCCGCCTTCTTATTACGAACCACCTTGCTGCGAGCTAACCCATGATACAGTTTGCCTATCCTCTCCTGCTGTGGCTCCTGCTACTCGTACCGCTCCTGCTACTCGTTATGATCGTCGGTCAGAGACAGCAACGCAAGCAGCAGTTGCGCTTTGCCACGCCTCAGATGCTACGGCAGATTATGCCCGACCGCTCTATCAAGCGGGACTGGTGGCGCGCCTCGCTCAAGCTCATCGCCATCGCTCTGCTCATCGTGGCACTGGCTCGTCCGCAACTCTACACCTATGCGCCCGTCTCGTCACAGCAGACGATCGGGGTAGACCTAGCCTTCTGTATCGATGTCTCCAACTCGATGGCGGCACGTGACGTCAAGCCCGACCGTATTGGCTTTGCCAAGCAGATTGTGACTCATACGATGCAGGAGTTGGCGGGTTCACGAGTAGCTATGGTCGTCTTCGCTGGAGGCGCTTACATACGTCTGCCACTGACGCCCGACTTGCCGACGGCTCGCACCTTCCTCGCAGACATACAGCCTGGCATGGTCTCCAACCAAGGCACCAATCTAGGACAAGCACTCGAGCGCTCCGCACAAGCCCTCGCAGCGCCCTCACGAGCTGGCAAAGCGGTCATCATTCTGACCGATGGCGAGGATCACGAGGGCGGACTAGAAGAAGGAATCGAGCGACTCAAGAAGCAAGGGATCAAGGCTTACGTCGTAACCATTGGACTCCCCGAGGGTGCCAACATACCCTTTGGAGAAACGCTCCTCACCGACTCGCTCGGCGTGCCGGTACTCTCGAAGCCTAACCCCGAGATCACGGCAGAGATTGCCAACGCTACGGGCGGACAGAGCTTCGTCGGCAGCAGTCCCCGCGCCATTAGCAACCAGCTGGTCAACCAGCTCCGCACATTGCCCCAAGCCAACCTGAGTGGCGAGGGAGAGCAGATCGAGGAGCTCTATGCGCTCCCCACGCTAGCTGCGCTCCTCTTGCTCCTGCTCGCCAATGGGATCATGCGCCGCAAGAGTCGCCTGTTCAGTCGTATTCAAATCTTTGGTCATCATGATGCGTAAGCTTCTATATATTGTCTTACTCTTGCTCTCTAGCCTGACACTCGTCGGGCAGACCGTACGTCTAGACGCACGACGGGGCAACAAGAGCTACAATCAGAGCAACTACCCGTCAGCACGTGCCGCTTATCTCTCGTCCGTGGCTCGTGACTCGACCTACGCACCCGCACGACTCGGTCTGGGCGACGCCCTCTATATGTCGGGCGACACGGTCGCTGCCGTGCAGATGTGGCAGCGTATAGCGAGCGACAGCAAGGCAGATCCACGCTTGCAAGCCTTAGCCTGGCACAACTTGGGCAACCGCTGTATGGACACGCAGCAGTATGACAAAGCGATCGAGGCTTACAAAGAGTCGCTCCGCAGAAACCCTACCGACGATGAGACGCGCTACAACTTAGCCCTAGCGATCAAGCTCAACAAGCAGCCCCCACAGCAAGGTGGCGGAGGAGGTGGTGGCGGCTCACAGTCCGATCCGTCGCAGACACCTCCCGACCAGCAGCCACAAGAGCAGCCGCAAGGTAAGGAGCCGGACCTCGACAAGTCACAGGCTGACCGTATCCTCGATGCGCATCGCCAGCAAGAGCAACGCACACGCCAGCGCATCAACCAGCGCCAGCCACAGCAAAAGAATCAGAATAAGAAGAACTGGTAATGCTACGCCTACGCACTTCGATACAACGCACCCTCCTGACACTCATTTGGCTCTGTGCCGTCGCCTTCGCAGGCTTAGCACAGCTCACAGTGATTGTCCCCCCGCAGGTTGCTGAGGGAGAGACCTTTCAGTTAGTTTATCGTGCTGCGGGAGCGCACGAGCTAGGTGCTTTTACCGCTCCTCAGATTGCCACAGAGCTAAAGGTGCTCTACGGCCCTCAGCTCAACGTGCTGCATAAGATGAGCGGAGGCGTGTCAAAAGAGTACACCACTATCACCTATACGCTGCAAGCGACCAAGGCGGGCAGCTACTCCATCAGTGCGGCTCAGCTACGGGTCGGACAGAAGAGCCTCAAGGCTCTGTCCAAGCGCATCCAAGTCGCCAAGGCGCAAGGGCTGACGCAGCAGCCTATCGCCTCTGGCGAGTCGCTACAGATAGCAGACCGAGATATGTATATGCGTGCCGTTGTCTCCTCGCAGTCGGTCTACACACAGCAGCCCGTCCTCGTATCGCTCTACCTCTACTCCCGCTATGGCAACCTCGCCGGTGTAGACCGCAAGCCACCCGAGGTGACCGACTTCGTCACCAAGGAGATCCCGCTACAGCACACCAGCCTCACCACAGAGCGCGTCGGTGGCAGGCTTATGTACAAAGCACTCATCTGGCAGATCCTCACCTACCCACAGCGTAGTGGCGAACTAGTCATCCCCTCCTTTGAGTATGACTTCCAGGTATCTGTAAATCGAAAGGTGGATAACGAGGAGGATCTCTTTGCCAATAAAGCTGTCGCAACGGCTCATAAGAAGTTGCACTCGCAACCCTTGAAGTTGACCGTACGACCACTCCCTGATGGAGCTCCCGAGGAGTTCGATCAGTTGGTTGGCTCTTTTCAGATCCAAGGCACGCTCTCTGCACCCGACCCGACCTACGAGACGGGACGCGCTATGACCTACCGACTAGAGATCACTGGGCGGGGCAATGTCTCCCTACTCTTAGCTCCAGAGCTAGGCTTGTCCGATAAATTTGAAGTGTACGAGCCGCAGCTCATCCGTGACGATCAAGAGGTGCGCAATGGCAATACGGAGGTGCATCGCATCTACGAATACACCATCATACCGCACGCCACGGGACAGCAGACGGTGCCAGCCGTCAGCCTCCCCTACTTCGACCCCGCTACGAATAGCTACCGCACCGCTACCACAGCACCTATCCGTATAGAGGTAGCACAAGGCTCTAACGATGTGCCACAAGTGGGCAAAGCTGGAGAGGCAAGTAGCTCACAGCGATATACGCCCTACCCCTACGATGCGCCCGCTCCGACCATCGTGTGGCGGCCCTGGAGTCGTGCCGGATGGGCTTACTGGCTCCTCTACGTGCTCCTGCTCATCGGTGGCGGAGTCGCCTATTGGGTCATACGTAGCGGTCAGCGTCTCCGTGCCGACCATGTCGCTTATCATAAGAAGCGCTCTACGCCCATGGCGGAGCAGCAGGTCCAGGCGATCCGTCAACTGATCAAGGCGGGGCAACAGTCCGAGGCTACAACCCGACTCTACGCTACCATAACGCACTATCTGCAAGATCACTACGCACTCGCCACCTCCAGCCTCACACGGCAGCAGCTAGCGAGTGCACTCAAGCAGCAAGGCGTAGCGGACGCAGAGGTCAATGCGTGGCTCTCCCTCCTCTCAGAGATCGAGCTAGCACGCTATGCCCCACAGCAAGAGAGCGACAGTCTGCCCCGCTGGGTAGACCAGCTAGAGCAACTCATCTCGCAGTCGTGATAGCTTCGCACCGAAGCCCTACGAAATAACCAAGCCCCCCTCATCACTAGACGAGGAGGGCTTCTTTGTATGACGGGCATGTCATACATCTGTGGTGAAAGTCCCCCCGAGGCCTAGTTGCCAACGAACCCCATAGCAACTTGCAAGTTTCAAGGGATACCCTTGAAAGATAATATAAAGCACTCATTAGCTGACGCAATTGTTCACGGATATATCCGAAATGCAGGGGCTATCTTTTTGAGATGATAAACGCACAAGTTCCCCAGGGCTGACGCATTATATTCCTGGGGCTAATGACCAATCTCTATTGTGGGGCGG
>URDQ01000069.1 GCA_900546675.1 uncultured Porphyromonas sp.
TTGTGACAAGGACCTAAGATACGTTACAAAGTATGTTTCCCCCCCCCCCCATTTAACATTTGGCAACAAGGGCGCAGCTCACTTACAAAGCTCTCACGCAAGCACTTCTCTTGCCACCAGCAGAAGAGAGGGCGGGGCAACAACCACACCACACACATCTCATCACACATCACAAGTGGCGACCTCTCACCGAGAGAGGGGTAGCCACTTGTCGTGTCTTTACTGTAACCCAATATGCTAAAAGAAGATTTATCACCCCACGCTCTATCTATTAGGCCTTTCTTTAAGAAGGCTCAGTTGATTAACCCGCGAGTTCTACGAACTGCAGGAGTCGCTCTATACACGCTCTCCATGCTCACCCTCACCTCTTGCGATAAGAATCATACAGCAGAGTATGAGCGTATCGACAGATCAGACATCGAGGGGTATGAAGCCTTTGTCAGGGAATACCCATCTAGTATACATGTCTCTGATGCTCAAGAGCGAATCCAAGTAGCCAAAGAGGAGATACGGATACGAGAAGAGGAGGAGCGACGTCAGAGAGAAGAACAGGAGAGGTTGCGGGCAGAAGCCGAGCGTCGTCAAAGAGAAGAGGAGGAGCAGCGAGAGCAACTATATCGAACCTACGGCTCTAACTCTCTCTACAACGGGTCTCAGCCCTACGAAAGCTTTTATGGCAAAAACCATCGCTACTCTAGCGACGAGCCACATGCAGAGGTGCGTGTAAAAGCCGCCCACAACTCTGACGTCATTGTGATCATTAGGTATAACAATCAGAATGGACGAGTTGCAGGACACACCTATGTCAGAGCTGGACAGACAGCGACTATCCAGCTCCCTGGGGGGCACCGCTATCAGACATTCTTCTACTATGGTCGTGGTTGGTATCCAGATAAGCCGATGAAAAACGGGGTCAAGGGAGGCTTCTTAGAAGATGAGGCATACTCTAAAGACGGCTCTACGGCACTACTGCAAGATAATGAAATCCTAAGCTTTAAGCTGACACCTGTACTGGACGGCAACTTCTCTACCTCTCAAAGCAATGAGAGTGAGATATTCTAGCCACACGGCATCGACACCAAGTACTCCAAACATCATCACAATGAAAAAGACTCTTCATTACCTCCTCCTCACAGCCTTATCACTGCCTTGGCTCTGGAGCTAAGGTTGGCAAGAGTTATTCTATATCCCTAGGATGAAGCAAGTAAAGCAAAACCCTTATCGACTACTGGGCATCTATGCCAATGCCACGACAAAGGAGCGCTTGGCAAACCAAAGCCGACTGCAAGCCTTCCTAAAGGTAGGCAAGTCTGTCTCCTTTCCACTTGACCTAACCTCCTACTTAGGAGAGGTCGAGCGCTCTGAGGCTGTCATCGCTACGGCTAATGCCAATCTAACGCTACCTCAAGATCAGATACGATACGCCCAGTTTTGGTTTGTTAGAGATACCCCTATAGACACCATAGCCTTCAACCATCTCGAGAGTGGCGACCTTGTAAAGGCTGTGGAGATATGGGAGCAACGGGAGACCCCTTCATCGCTCCAAAACCTCATCATCTGCAACCTCATTAGAGAGGAGTATGCTGAGGCTCTCTCCTATGCGGAGAGACTCTATGGGAATCGTGAAGCAGTGAATCACTTCGTAGCACTGATAGCAGGTGACGAGGCGGGGATTGAGTCTGATTACATCGGGTTTGACTTCCTAGATGCTCTATGTGAGGAGCTAGGAGGGAGTCGGTTATTACCTTTGGTCTCCAACCCTGCTTGGCAAGAGCATCTGAAAGAGCATACCGTGGCACCTCTCATCTCAGCGATCCAAGAAGCTATTGAGGTAGCACAAAAAGAGCGAAAAGCGAATAACAGCCGTGGAGCTAGCGCAGGCAACACTCTATACAAAAAGAGCAAATCCCCACTTGCTAAGCTTAAGGAGCTCCTCTCCACTTCCGACACACAATATCAGTTGATAGCCGATAAGTTAGGGCTAGAGATACTACAATGCTCCATCGACTACTACAACGATGCAGATGATGATATAGAGGCAGCTAGAGAGACGGCCCGCTTGGCAAGATATGCCAGTAGCATCGTCGTTGGCAAGCTGGCAAAAGATCGATGCCAGGAGAACCTCCAAATCATCGAAAAGAATATCGAGAGTTTGCCACCCGAAGAGGTTGCCGAGGAGGCTAAGGCTATTATGGGTTACTTGCAAGAGTTCAACTCACAGCCTAGTAAAATCAATGTTGCAGTAACACTACTCGGGAGCACCCGTCCTCACTTCCAAGCGATCAAGAAGAAGTTGGGAGCAACTAATACGTTCTACCTCAGACTATCTACTAGAGTCGTCAATAGCGCGCTACAAGACATCATCGAGGAGGTCAACATCGAACAAGAGAAGCTAAAAACGCTCGCAGAACAGTCCCCCCTAACTCTACACTCTGCTTTTGGATCAGACATCCTAGCAGATCTTAAAAATATACTGACTAGAGCATGGCGTGCAACGCTCCTTATGGACTCCTTTGATATGGAAGAGGAGTTCAAGCGAGAAAAATACTCTCCAAATAGATCTACACTCAAAGACATCTGCCAACAACTCCATATAAATACGAATATCCTAACTCCCCCATGGGTGACTAGCCCGACACATCAAAGAGCGACCAGCAGCTCAACACCTCGAAGGATGACTAGCACTCCAAAAGAGAAAAATGAGGTTAAGGAGTTTTTTACTCGGTTGGGTTGTGCACTTGCTTATGCAGTTGGGTTCATTCTACTGTATTGGTGGGCTATAGCCTTAGTTGCAGTGGTTCTTTATTTGAAGTTTGAGCCAAAAGGATCTGCTATGTTTGTTTGGATTCTCGTCATAAGTGCGATTATAGGAGCAGTCAAAGGTTGGATTGAATACGATGATTCTAAGTAAATATGAAGCGAAATATACTCTATTATCTAAGCATTGCGATGGGGAGCTTTCTATTGATGAGCTTTGCACCAATCGCAGAGAACTACAATAGTGAGAGTTCCACAGAGGCTCAGCGTAATGAGCTGACAAGTGACTCCCTATCTGTCATTACAGAGCTGGCGCATCGATGCACAGCGCTCGAAGCGCAGCACGCCAAGCTACGAAGGCAACTAACGACGACTGAAAAGCATGTGACAGACCTTGCGACTCTGTCACAAACTCTACTCAACACTACGACCGCACAGCGGGCTAGCATAGACAGTTTGAGAGCTGCCTGCAATAGTCTAGGAGTGCAGCTCCAGCAAGACGGAGAGCAGGTGACACAAAAGATGGAGGAGGTAGACCGTAGCTTGGACAGCAACAAGGCACTCCTACATCAACGCTCTCTGTGGGGTGTTGTAATTGCCATAGTGCTAGTAGGTGTTGTCGTGGGGATCGCCTACTGGCTAGCCAGAAGGGTGAAGCGTAGTAGCTCTTCTATCGAAGAGATTCGTAAAGCGCAACACGCCGTGGAGGCTGCACAGCAGCGGATGGCAGAGGAGTCTGTCAAGCTTGACAATCAGTTACTCCAGCTGGTCGAGAAGCAACTAGAGACGACAGCCGCAGGAGTAGCGGGATCTGGAGAGCCTGACCACTCACTAGTCGTCAAGCTCGCAGATGAGATAGCGCGTATAGAGACAAACCTCTCTAAGATGGACAAGTCTGTCAGGGGTTACAAGCAACTCGTACAGGCTAAGGACCGAATGATAAACAATGTACGTGCTAACGGCTACGAGATCATTAGCTTGATAGGACAAGAGTACAACGATGGTATGCAGTTTAAGGCGCGCATGGTGCCAGACGACACGCTACCCGAGGGTAAGCGCATCATAACAGGTATGATCAAGATGCTCGTCAACTACAACGGCAAGATGATACAGCCTGCCGAGATAGTGGTAAGTCAAAACATATAACACGATATAGCTATGGCCAGAATTAAGATTGACTACGGTATAGACTTGGGGACGACAAACTCCGCCATCGCTCGCATGGAGGGTGGCGAGTCTGTCATCAAGCAGACCAAGACCTTGATGGATACCCTGCCATCATGTGTCTACTTCTCCAAAAACAAGCGTGGAGAGTGCGCTCTACGCATCGGACTAAAGGCAAAAGATGCAGTCTATTCAGACGCCATTATGGCACTCAGCAAAGATGAGCCTCCCAAGGAGTTTGGCTACCTAGAGTTCAAGCGGGAGATGGGGTCGGATAAGCAGTACTCCAACGAGAACATGACAAAAGCTTTCTACACACCAGAAGAGCTATCGGCCGAGGTACTCAAGGAGTTGAAAAGCCTTATCACAGACGAGACAGTAAATGCGATCGTAATCACAGTTCCGGCCATGTTTACCGCAGTCCAAAAGGACGCAACGATGCGAGCAGCACATCTAGCGGGCTTTAATAAGTGCGTATTGCTACAAGAGCCTATAGCAGCTTGTATGGCGTATGGGCTATCTAATGAGAAGAAAGACGGCAAGTGGCTAGTCTTCGATTTCGGCGGTGGAACTTTTGACGCAGCTCTTGTCAAGGTAGAGGATGGCATCCTCACCGTGTTTGACACTGAGGGAGACAACTACCTAGGAGGCAAGAACCTCGATGAGATTGTAGTGAACGAGATCTTAATCCCCTCTCTTAAAGAGGAGTATGCACTCGACTCTTACGAGCGTGTACCTTGGAAAAAGAAGGCTTTAGCCGATGCACTCAAGGGACCGGCCGAGGAGATGCGTATCGCATTGTCCTTTGCAGACAGTACGGACTACTCTACCTATGACCGCAACCTCAACCTCGGGGTAGATGACAATGGAGAGGAGATTGACCTGGAGATAACCTTGACAAAAGATGAGCTACTCAACGCCATAGAGGGACAATACCATAAGGCCATCGACATCTGCAAAGACCTACTAGCCAGAAACGGCTTGACAGGAGCAGATCTCACCTCGCTGATCCTAGTAGGAGGGCCTACCTACTCGCCCATCATACGCGAGATGCTCAAGAAGGAGATCACTCCTCACGTAGACACAAGCATCAACCCGATGACTGCCGTAGCTCGCGGAGCTGCGCTCTTTGCCTCTACAATAGATTCAGAGGTTAATGCCGATGAGGTCAGGCGAGAGGCCAAGGCGGAGGTGACCTTCCTTGAGGTAGGCTATGAGTCTACTTCTGTTGAAGACTCAGAGTGGGTGACTATCACGATTGATAAGGGTAAGAGTGGTGCAAACGCCCCATCTGAGCTACTAGTAGAGTTAGAGCGTGCAGATGGAGCTTGGCGCAGTGACAAGACGAGCGTCAATGAAAAGGGAAACATCTTTCAGACTTTTCTGCTAGAGGGTGTAGCAAACACCTTCCATATAAACGCTTTCGACCATCAAGGCAACAAGGTAGAGGTCTTTCCCGCAGAATTTACCATTATCCAAGGTGTCAAGGTCGGAGCAGCTCCACTACCTTACAATATCGGCATCTCGGTCTATAATGACATTAAGAAGCGTGGCGTATTTACCCAAGTCAAGGGCTTGGAAAAGAATAAGTCACTCCCTGCCGTGGGCGTAGTCCTCGGTCGCAAGACGACACAAGCTTTGCGTCCCGGTGTCGCTGAGGATGTCCTATCTATCCCAGTCTATCAAGCCGCAGGTCTAGAGGCTGAGGGAAAGACCGCTGCGCTAAACTCCCACATAGCAAACGTAGTCGTCACTGGCGAGGAGGTACAGCAACTTATCCCCGAGCAGTCTAGTGTGGAGGTCACACTCCACGTAGACTCCTCAGAGATGATGACTATGGAGGTGTACTTCCCCACAGTAGACTTTACGGTGAAGAAAGAGCTGAACCTCGGCAAGCGTGAGTCTGCGACAGAAGCTATCCAGTGGGTTAAGGATGAGATACATACGGCTGAGCGAGCCCTCTCCGAGCTCAAAGACTCTGGACTCTCTGTAGATGAACTAGAGAAGGAGCTTAGCTCCGTAAAAGAGCTACTCGCCAATGGACAAGACCCGATGCGCACACTCTCTAATCTGAAAGAGCTACTCCGTAAGATTGAGAACCTAGAGGATAGCTCCGAGTGGGATCGTATCGAGAAGGAACTACGCAAAGAATTTGAGCGCCTAGAAGTGGCTCAGAGCGAACTAGGCAACGAAAAGTCTGGAGAGGTCGTCAAAGAGCTACATCGTCAGGTGGACAATGTGATACGCACCCAAGACGTAGCCCTAGGGCGCAGCGTCTTAGAGCAGGTCGAGCAGCTTTTTGTTCACCTCACGATGGTCTATCAGTGTATGGCCCTCATCAAGCATTGCGAGGCGCGCTTTGACCAGATAGCGTGGCGAGATAGGTCACGAGCTCGTCAGCTCGTCAACCAAGGCCTCAGCGAGATGAATGACCAGCCCTCTACAGAGCGACTACACCCGATTGCCGTCGCACTCATCGACCTGATGCCTAGCGAGGAGGCTACTAATGCTGGTGGACTGCTGAAGTAAAGCGTCCCGAAGCCTAACCCTTAGTGACAAAAGAGTATTATGCACTTCAAGGCAAAGGAGCTGATTGCACACTACACCGTACTGTTTCCGCATAAGCAAGGAGCTTATGCGGAGACCTACCGAGTCAAAGACGAGCATGGCAAGACGGGCTTCCTAAAACTAATCGACTGCTCCAAGCTCACAAGAAGGCAACTAGACGACTGCGGGCGTGTCGTGGAGGTAGAACTCTGCAAAAGCTTACAGCATCACAACCTCTGCACCTGCCGTGAGACTGGAGAGTTGCTCATAGATGGGCGACAGTTCGTTTGGTTTGTCACTGAGTTCGTAAGTGGAGAAACTTTGTCAGATCGTATGATACGAGAGGAGGACTTCAGCGTATATGCTATCAAGAGCATTGCCCTGGGGATCCTCTCAGCTCTCGCCTACCTACATAGTCAGCCCCTCCCCATCATTCATAATGAAGTGACTACGCAAAATGTCCTTCTCAACCTCTTGGGAGATCTAAGGGACTTGAAGCTGATCGACTTCGGTCAAGCCTGCTACCTCAATCAGTCTCTCGGAGTACCTAGAGTGAAAGGGCAGAACCTCTTTTACCTTGCGCCAGAGCGTTTTTCAGGAGTTTGCTCTGTGCAGTCAGATCTCTACGCTGTCGGAGCCATGGCTTATCACCTTTTATATAGACGGCTCCCATGGTTTGTCGATGTTTCTAAACTTAGTGGCACCAGTGCTGTAGAGAGCTTACTAGAAGAGCGACACAAGCCTCTAGAGCTGCCCAAGATAGAGAAGTATGAGCTTGACGAGCAGTTTGTCAACGTGATAGCCAAAGCGCTAAGCTATGACGCTGAGGATCGATTCCAAACGGCAGAAGAGTTTGCGAGAGCCATCGAGGGTAAGGTAAAAGTCGAGTCTCCTAGTCAGCGACTACAACGATCTCAGGCTGACGAAGCATCAAGACGATCTACTAGGCCTATGCAAGCTCAGGGACTGGGCTTTGCTGCGATTGCAGGTATGGAGAGGCTCAAGCGACAGATGCAAGAGGAGGTCATAGAGCCACTGCACAATCCAGAGAAGTACCACCGCTATGGCGTAACAATACCCAACGGCATGCTCCTCTATGGACCTCCAGGCTGTGGCAAGACTTTCTTTGCCAAGCACTTTGCCGAGGAGGTCGGCTTTAACTTTAAGTTTATCACGCCAGCCTCCCTAAAGAGTAAGTATGTCAATGCGACACAGGAGAATATAGCAACACTATTCAAAGAAGCTATAGAGCAAGCCCCCACGATCATTTTCTTCGATGAGATGAATGAACTGGTTCCCAATCGAGACAATAGCGATGTGCATGAGATGTCTCGAAGTGCAGTCAATGAGATGCTAGCTCAGATGGATCAAACAGGAGAGAAGGGCGTATTTGTGATCGGTGCTACCAACTATCCCAATATGATAGACCCCGCCATACTACGCGCAGGGCGACTGGACAAGAAGTATTACATAGGAGTACCCGACCAAGCCGCTAGGAGTGCACTATTTAAGCTTTATCTAGAGAATCGTCCCTACGACTTCGGGCTTGACTACGAGCATCTAGCTAAGCTCACTGAGGGGTACGTCTCTGCCGACATTCAACTCATCGTCAATGACGCCTCAAGAGAAGCCTTACACCAAGAGAGCAAGATTACGATGCAAATACTGGAGGCTACAATCGCTAATACCAAGCCCTCTCTCAGCGAACAAGAGCTGAAAAAGTATGGGCAGATCCGAGCTGAAATGGATCGAGAGCTACCCCAACAACGAAGCAGACCACGCATAGGATTTAAGGACTAAGCAATAGACAATAACTATGACACTAGCAGAACTATACTTAAAGACCATCTTCAGCTGCATAGCCTGCGATGGTGAGATAGCACCCGAAGAGATTCAGATGGTTAGAGATATGTCACAGGTCGAGGATCTCTTCCGGAGTCTAGACGTAGAGAAGATTATAAACGTCTGGATTGCAGACATCAATGAGATAGGAGCTGCCTTCCTCCAGAGGTTTCTCAAAGAGATTGACTCGGTGACGATGAGTGATGACGAGCAGTTGACACTGGTCTCTCTAGCCTTCAAGGCCATTGAGGCGGACAACGTCATTGAGTATGCTGAGATCAAGTTCTTCAAGAAGATCCGCAAGCATCTATCTCTCAGCGACGAGCAGATCCTAGCAGTATATCCCGACAAGCAGATCTTTTTACTACAAGACTTCAATGAACCAGAGGATCTGACTTGGGATACCAATACGCACTTTGACCTCATTAACATTGAGCAACTAAGCTCTCGTTAATGTTGCCTTAAGAAGAATTAGTAAGATCGCTGGGTCAGTCGATGGAGGCGCATCTTGACACGATGAGCTTGGTGGTGCAGCTGGCGCCAGAGACGCTTGTGGAGCGGTATGACAGAGAGACGAGCGATCAGTTGCTCTAGTGGCTCTGCATCTAGCTGCGCAAAAAAGAGCTGTCGCTTCGGAGGCTCCGTGACACTCTGCTCGATAGCAGGATTGCCCGCCACGGCACTCGCGTAGTTGGTCTCCTGATAGCGACAAGGCAGCCCATCCAGCAGCCTCCGCCCTCGCTCGCTATGGATCATTACGACACTCGTCCCTTTGTCCTCGTCCAATGCTCGATCTAGGTCGGGGCAGGTGCGCTCCACGCCCCAGTAGTCGCCCAGCGTCAGGTCGCTCTGACTGCGGCCCCCTTTCGCCATGCAGGCGTAGCAACTAGGACGCAAGTAGAGGTCGTGCAGGAAGCCCCGCATGTAGATATTGTCTCCGTAAAACTGTCGCACGCCGCCCCCTCCAGTGCAGGGCTGACGCATTATAATTCCATTTCGAAGATTTCCTCAGGAGTCATACGT
>URDQ01000070.1 GCA_900546675.1 uncultured Porphyromonas sp.
CCGCCCCACAATAGAGATTGGTCATTAGCCCCAGGAATATAATGCGTCAGCCCTGTAATGCGTCAGCTCTACTCTCTAACTCCTATTTTCGTATCTTTGCCCCCATATACGATACATTAACTATAGATATGCAACAGAACTGGCGACTGTACAATCTGCTTAACAACGTGGTGGGCTGGGTGACCTTCGTCATCGCAGCGGTGGTCTACCTGATGACCATCGGTCCCTCAGCGAGTCTGTGGGACTGCCCCGAGTTTATCTTATCGGCCTTTAAGCTAGAGGTGGGGCACCCACCTGGGGCACCGATCTACATGCTTGTGTACAATGTCGCTGCACACCTAGCACCTACACCTGAGCTGGCGGGACTATACACCAATGCGCTGAGTGGACTACTCAGTGCGGGGACGATCCTCCTGCTCTTCTGGAGTATCACCCATTTGGTGCGTCGTGTGGTGCTACCAGGTGCTTCGCCTTGTGCTAAGCAGTTGGTCCCTGAGGGGGTGATGCCTGTTCCTACCTTAGCGCAGACGATATTGATTATGGGTTCTGGACTGGTGGGGGCGTTGCTCTATACCTTTACGGACACCTTCTGGTATAGTGCTGTGGAGAGCGAAGTGTATGCCTTTAGCTCCTTCCTGACGGCACTGGTCTTTTGGCTGATGCTCAAGTGGAGCGACCGTGCAGACAACGACCGCTCTGACCGCTGGATCGTCCTCATCGCCTATGTGATGGGACTAAGCATCGGGGTGCACCTGCTCAACTTGCTCTGCATCCCAGCGATGGCGCTCATATACTACTTCCGCAAGCATGATACGCTCTCCTTCAAGGGGATCGTCACGACATTGATCGTCTCCTTCTTCTTGATTGCGGTCATTATGTTTGGCATTATGCAGGGTGTCGTAGCCTTCGGTGGTACGATAGACCGCTGGGTGGTCAATGGCCTAAAGATGCCGTACAATAGTGGCTTCTACATCTATCTAGCCGTCCTTATGGTGGTGCTGGTCGGTTCGCTCACGCTTTACCAGCAAGGTGAGCGTGGTCGTAAGCTGATCATCAGCTCATTCCTCCTCTCTTGGTGCTTGATCGGTATCCCATACTTCGGAGGAGCCGTTTGGCTAGGCGTGATCGTGACGATAGCACTAGCGGTATACCTTTTCCAAAACAAAAAGGTCTCTCTGCAGCGTCTGCACACGGCACAAATGTGTATGCTGGTCATCATGATCGGCTTTAGCTCCTATGGGGTGATCCTAGTACGTTCGCTGGCTGGCACACCGATGAATCAGAATGAGCCGAATACGGCGCTTGCCATCAAGAGCTACATCAACCGTGAGCAGTATGGTGCTATCCCTCATCTATATAGTGCTACCTACGTAGCTCGTCCTATTGCTATGGAGGAGGGTAAGTCGGTCTATGCACCTAAGGTGAAGGGTAATCCCAACGAACCAGACGAGTATGTCAAGATCTATAGTCAGCCTGAGCTGAAGTACGCTGAGGGGAGCAAGATGCTCTTTCCCCGTATGTATTCTTCGCAGCCAGAGCATATAAATGGTTACAACAGTTGGGTAGATCGCAATCCCGAAGATATGTCGAAGCCTTCGATGGCGGACAACTTGAAGTATCTCCTGCGCTATCAAGTTAACTATATGTACTGGCGCTACTTCGGCTGGAACTTCATCGGTCGTCAGAATGATCTGCAGGGTGATGGCGGTATGCTCAAGGGTGGCGTCCTCACGGGCTACTCGTTTATTGATCAGATTGCACTCGGTAAGACCAAAGATCTGCCAGATCAGTTCCGCAACAACAAGGGTCGCAACGCTTACTACCTGCTGCCGCTTCTCCTCGGCTTCCTCGGCATTGCCTATCAAGTGACGAGACGCAAGAAGGGGATGCAAGCCTTTTGGATCACGCTGGCGCTCTTCTTTATGACGGGCTTGGCAATCATCCTTTACATCAACCAGACGCCAGGGCAGCCACGTGAGCGAGACTACGCCTATGCGGGTTCTTTCTACGCCTTTGCAATATGGATTGGCTTCGGGGTAGTAGGCCTTTACGAACTGTTGAGCCGTGCTAAGCTCAAGCCTGTACTGACCGCCTCGATTGTCTCGGCTCTAGGGCTGATCGTACCGGTACAGATGGCTTCGGAAAACTGGGACGACCACGACCGCTCGGGACGTGTCCTAGCAAGCGACTTCGGCTACAACTACTTGATCAGCTGCGATCCCAATGCAGTGCTACTTTGCTTTGGAGATAACGACACTTTCCCCCTATGGTATGCCCAGGAGGTGGAGGGCGTGCGTACTGATGTCAAGGTGGGCAACTTGAGTTACCTGCAGTCGGAGTGGTACGGCAAGCATATGCTCCGTCACAGCTACGAGGCGCAGCCGATACCTAATAAATATATGAATCCGGCCTTCTTCGTTACGAACTCTTATGCGATGCTACGTCCGACGAGCGGGGTGCCGATGCCTTTTGACCAAGCTATGGAGGCAGCCACAAGGATTGTGCCTCAGGGGCAGGCGCAGATGCCTACGGAGAAGGTGTTGCTCCCTGTTGACTCAGCAGTAATTGCTAAGCAGTTTCCGCAACTTCAAGGCTTGCCTATGCCTGAGAGCATAGTACTTTCGCTAGAGGGTAAATCGGCTTTGACGAGAGATCAGCTCTTTGTCCTAGATATGCTGGGCGCAGCGGAGTGGCAAAGACCGATTATGTGGGTAACCTCGGCTCCTCAGAATATCTTTGCCAACCAGAGGCAGTATATGTCTCATGTGGGTATGGCGCAGCGCTTTAACCCGACGACCGTAGCAGGTACACCCTACGAGGTAGATGTGGAGCGGATGTATGACTTGGTGATGAACAAGTATCGTTACTTCAATGCCAACGACCCTGACATCTACTTTGACGAAAATATCCGACGCAACATCTCTTACTACTACCGCTCTCGTGTCTTCACAACGCTAGCCCAAGCGCTCCTGCGTCAAGGCGATACCGAGCGAGCTAGGGAGGTGCTGACGAAGTGTGCCGAGGTGATCTCGCCTGAGGCGGTCCCCTACGACATGACTGACGTAGCTCTGGCAGATGCATACTATCGTGCCGATATGCCAGAGCAGGGAGATGAGATCGTTCGTGCACTCTACCGTGACACGGCGCAGCTCCTTTACTGGGTTAGCCAGCAGAAGCCTCGTCATCAGTTAGCTCTGATCAGCGACTCGATGGTACGCTACTCGCTCGTTACGCTTATGGACTTAGTTCGTATAGATATGCTTTGGGGGCGCAACCTCTCGGCTGAGTATGAGATGATGCTGAGACAGGCACTACCCACCTTTGGCGGATCCCTAGAAGCTGTCAAGGAGGTGACTGCTCAGCAGCTTGGTCAGAGACTCTCTGACACAGTAAATCAGTAATCATTTAGAAACTCCTTTATCACACCCTTATGAAAAGACTTGTATTAGTACGCCACGGACAGAGTACGTGGAATAAGAGTAACCAATTCACTGGCTGGACAGACGTAGACCTCACCGAGCAAGGTGTTGCGGAGGCGCACGAAGCTGGCCGACAGCTACGCAAGGCAGGCTTTCGCTTTGCTAAGGCTTACACATCATATCTCAAGCGCGCCATCAAGACACTCAACATTATCCTTGATGAGATGGACCTAGACTGGATCCCTGTGGAGAAGTCGTGGCGTCTCAACGAAAAGCACTACGGTATGCTCCAAGGACTGGACAAGTCCGAGACAGCGGCTAAGTATGGCGAGGAGCAGGTACACATCTGGCGACGCAGCTACGACGTGCCGCCCGCACCGCTAGACCCGACCGACGAGAGGGCTCCTCAGCACGACCCACGCTACGCTGGAGTCAACCCTAACGAGCTTCCACTCACAGAGTCGCTCAAGGAGACGGTCGAGCGCATCCTCCCTTACTGGGAGAGCAACATTCGCCCCGACCTGGAGCAGTATGGCGAGATCATCGTCACGGCTCATGGCAATAGCTTGAGAGGTATCGTCAAGCACCTCAAGGGTATCTCAGACGAAGAGATCCCTTCGCTCAACTTGCCGACGGGTATCCCGTACGTCTTCGAGTTTGACGACAATATGCAGCTGCAGCGTGACTACCTCCTCGGTGATCCCGAGCAGATAGCTAAGCTTCAGGCAGCCGTTGCTAATCAGGGCAAGAGCAAGTAACTGCGATTTATCCATTCTCTTAATTAGACAATCTCAATCATGACATACGATCTTATTATTATCGGTGGAGGACCTGCAGGCTACACAGCAGCTGAGCGTGCTGCTCGTGGCGGACTGCAGACGCTGCTCATCGAGGAGCGTGCGCTCGGTGGTGTCTGCCTCAACGAAGGGTGCATTCCTACGAAGACACTTCTTTACTCGGCTAAGGTTTGGCAGACAGTGCAGACCGCTGCCAAGTATGGCGTCACTTGTACGCCAGAGCGAATAGACCCCGCCAAGGTTATCTCTAGAAAGAATAAAGTCGTTCGTAAGCTTGTCGCAGGTATTCGCTCACGTATGAAGGAAGCTGGCGTGACCGTGGTCACGGAGCACGCTACCGTCACGGCGCACAATAGCGATGAAACCTATACCGTTACGGCAGCTGGTGAGACTTATACGGCTAAGCATCTACTCCTCTGCACGGGTTCAGAGACAGTTATCCCGCCTATCCCAGGAGTCGAGGAGGGGCACTACATTACCCACCGAGAGGCATTGGACAGCAAGGAGCTTCCTGCTTCGATTGTCATCATTGGTGGTGGCGTCATCGGTATGGAGTTCGCAGCTTACTACAACGAGATGGGCGTGACTGTATCTGTTGTTGAGATGCTCCCCGAGATCATCAATGGGATGGATAGCGAGCTGGCTGCACTCCTGCGAGATGAGTACACAAAGCGCGGTATCAAGTTCTACCTCCAGCACAAGGTGACGCATCTCTATGCCGATGGCGTAGAGGTCGAGTACGAGGGCGAGACCTTTAAGGTAGAAGGCGAGCAAGTGATGCTCTCCGTGGGGCGTCGTCCCGTGACTAGCTCCTTCGAGGCACTGCTCAGCCAAGGACTCGAGCTAGAGCGTCGAGGCGTCAAGACTGACGAATACCTCCGCACCTCGCTCCCCAACCTCTATGCTGCGGGCGATGTCAATGGACACTCGCTCCTAGCTCACACGGCTGTGCGTGAGGCAGAGGTAGCGGTGGACCATATCCTCGGCCGTAAGATCAATCCGATGAGCTATCGTGCTATCCCAGGGGTTGTCTATACGCATCCCGAGATAGCGGGAGTAGGCTTTACGGAGGATGCTCTAAAGAATGGAGACAAAGTCTATACCAAACTGATGCTCCCAATGAGCTACTCCGGTCGCTTTGTTGCCGAAAACGAAATGGCTTCAGGCTACTGCAAGGTACTTGTCAATCCCGAAGGCAAGATACTCGGTGTGCATATGCTAGGCAATCCTTGTAGCGAACTGATCGTCACTGCAGGGCTAGCCATCGAGCGTGGCATGACAGCGCACGAGCTGAGCGAAATCATCTTCCCGCACCCCTCTGTGGCTGAGATCCTCAAGGAGACGCTGGAGACCTTTCCCCGTACGCATTAGTTAGCTATGAGACCTCCTCATATCGTTATCCTAGGTTTAGGAGGCGTCGGCGGATACTTCGGCGGGCTGTGGACACGCTACGCTATGGAGCATCCCGATCAGCTATGCGTCTCCTATCTTATGCGTCCAGGTGCGCACTACGATCGTGTGCGCCGTGAGGGCTTGCGCATCTCTTCGCCTCGTTTGGCAGAGACCTTTGTGCGTCCTAGCTGCGTCACTTGCGATCCGCAAGAACTGGCCCCGATAGACTATCTAGTTGTCGTGACCAAGAGCTATGACCTGGCCAACAGTATACGTCCGCTCCAGCCTTATCTGACCAAAGAGAGTGCCGTATTGCCTCTGCTCAATGGGCTAGACATCCACGAGCAGCTCCGTGCGATGCTCCCCGCAGAGGTCGAGCGCTGGGCGGGTATCGCCTATATCACCGCACGGCGCACAGAGCCTGGCGTAGTAGAGAGCCACTCCGACAATGAGCGACTCTATATAGGTTCCCTCGCACGCCCCATTGGTAGTGAGCGAACGGCTAGCGAAGAGCAACTCCTCCAGATCTCCCAAGCTGCGGACATCGATCTCGTCATTCCCGACGATCCTATGGAAGAGGTACGCAAAAAGTACCTTATGCTCTCCAACTCAGCTGCTGCGACGGGCTACTACGATTGCAACGTCGAGGGCTTGCTCGGTGCGCATCGTGCCTTTGTCATCGGACTCACCGAAGAGCTCTGCCAGCTCTACCGTGCTAAGGGGTGGGGTATCAGCGATGCCGATCCAGTCGCCTCAGCGCTTCGTCGTATAGAGCGTATGCCACCCGCCACGACCACCTCGATGAATAGCGACCTACGCAACCATCATCAGAGCGAGGTCGAGAGCCTTGTCGGTTACGTAGTCCGTGAGAGTCGTCGCTTAGGACTCTCAGCACCACATTACGAAGAGGCTTACACTGGCATCTTGCAGCGCATTGCTCAGCAGTAATCATCAGCGTCTCGGAGCTGTCGGATATCATCTGACCACTCCGAGACTCTTGTTCTAATATCTAACTTCTAATCTCTAACCTCTAATCCTCCATGAAGCGCCTACTCGTCCTCTTCGTTAGTCTCCTCACACTGCCACTCTTTATGGTCCAAGGTCAGGAGCTAGACTCGCTCACGCAAGCCTTTCGTGCGAAGCCCTCTGTAGCTATCGCTACGCAGCTCGTGGAGCAGGCTACCGAGCGAGGACGCAGTGACCTAGCCGTCTCAGCTTATGAGTACCTCGCCCATCAAAATGGCAAGTACTTGCCCGCTCTTTGGGAGAGCTATCTCCGAGAGTTGCGACTAGACGAGCTCTCCGCTTCGCTCGAGAAGCAGAGCAAAGCGCGCAAGCCGCATCACGCCACCGACCTCTACGCTGAGCGACTGCATGCGTTGCGCCGGCTTATGGGAAACGTCCTTTGGCTAGAAGTGGCCGACACCATTACCATTGTACGAGAGCAGTTAGCCAGCTACCTCAATGGACAAGGTGTCAAAGTCTTCTCCTGTGACAGCCTAGGACTAGGCTTTCTCACCGAGCGAGGCGATCGATACATCAGACCGCTCCGAGAGCAACCCGATGCGCCCGTGCGTCTCGTCTATGGTGGACTCCTTGCCAATCAGCCGATCCCCACAACCCTTCAAGCGGATGCCACGATTATTACCGCCATCCCAGACAGCCTAGAGGCCCCCTCTTACCCCTCACTAGCTCCAGACGGTATCACGCTCTATTTCTCAGCTATTAGCAAGCACGGACTGGGTGGACGAGACCTCTATATGACTCGCCAGACCGCCTCGGGAGGTTATCTGCAGCCAGTCCCACTAGGACTCCCGTACAACAGCACGGGCGATGACTTGCTCCTCGCTTTCAACGCTGAGCGTCATCTCGGCTATCTCGTCTCCGATCGCTATGCTCCTCACGGCATGATTACCGTCTATCGCTTTGTCTACAATGATGGCGAGGTGACCGAGGTACCCTCCAATGACCCCGCTCTCCTGCGTCAGTACGCTATGCTACGCCCTTATCCTATCACGCAGCGTCCTGACGTAGACTACGGAGCTTTGCTGAGCCAGCAAACAACCGCACAGCCTGCCCACAGCACCGCCTCTCAGGGAGCCTTCGTTGTGGCGCCAAATGTGGTCTATAGTAGTCGGGAGCAGTTTCACTCCACCGAGGCTGCGGCCCTCTACGATCAGTATCTGACGCAGCAAAAGCAGCTCACCGAGCAGGAGCAGACACTGGCACGCCTCCGCACAGCATACCATCAGCACAGTGGCAATGATGCCGACCTGACCGAGATGATCCTACAGCTCGAGCGTCAGATTCCCGTAGCCCGCAAGGCATTGCGCACACTTGCTCAGGAGATACGACAGCTCGAGCGCCCTCATCTCTAAAAGTGGTCTATATTTGGGAAAATCACTACCTTAGCGGGCGTTAAACCAATAAATAACCCAATCACAATGAAAAAAGAACAATTAATCCGCATCTGCCTAGCCATACTGCTAGCCAGTACCACTCTGATGCTCAGCTCCTGCAAGAAGGATAAGGAGCCAAAAGAGAAAGACCCCAAGGAGGCGCTCGTCAATACTCGCTGGAAGACCGATATGAATATATCAGGGCTTGACATCGATGATGAAGATCGCGACATCTCTGGAGAGCTGTTCTTCAAAAGTCAGACAGAGGGTGAATTGACGATGGCTGCTGAAGGCATTAAGTACACCGTTCCTGTGTCTTACAGCTATGCTGCTAAGCAAAAGGCTTACACTGCCACTATAACAATAGAAAATGACACCAATCACTTCATCATGAAGGTCAATTGGGATACTAATATCCTGCTCCTCTATATGCAGAAAGATGGTGTCACACTCCCGATGCCTATGATGGGCTTTACGCTTGTTAAGTAGTCAGCTCTAAGGCACGAGATCTATTTGTAGAGGCATAGTCCTACGATAAATTAGTATGGGGTAGAGACCTAAGCGGTTTCTGCCCCTTCTTTTGTGTACGCTCGACAGATGTCTTACCCTGAAAAAAGTTGACTCGTAAGAAATATAACTATGAGTACAATGAA
>URDQ01000071.1 GCA_900546675.1 uncultured Porphyromonas sp.
TACAAACCTACCCTTTTCTCTTTATCCTGCAAAACGTTTAGGACACTATTGGGTTTAAACGCATTTTAACCTCTCCCAGTATGCAGCGACTAGACTGCTGTGTAGGGTACTTCAACCTTCGTGGCTGGGGACTCATCGAGGATCAGGTAGATGCTTTGTCAGGAGCTACTGTATGGGAAGACAATAAGAAGTACTTTAGGCGTTGTCGTCTTTTGATCGGTATGCATCGACCCGAGGAGGAGTACATTCGTATGCTCTATGGCACCCATGGTACTCTACCAGATGCCAAGATGGTGCAGGAGTGTAAGCGCAAGATAGCTCGAGACTTCAAGAAGCAACTCACCATTGGGCTACCCAGTCGTCAGGACGAGGTGACGCTACGTCGTCTCTCCCGTCAGCTCCGTGAGGGGCGAGTCGTCGTCAAGCTTTACCTACGCGAGCCTTTGCATGCGAAGCTCTATGTCGCTTACAAGGATGACTACACCTGTCCTCGTGTATGCGTCATGGGGAGTAGCAACCTGACCTATGCGGGGCTGACAAAGCAGGGAGAGCTCAATGCAGAGTTTGCCGACAAAGATGATACAGACAAGTTTGCCAATTGGTTTGAAGATCGCTGGGAGGATCACTTCTGTATAGACATCTCTGAGGAGCTCATCAACGCCATAGACCACAGCTGGGCAGCCGAGCGAGAGACACCGCCTTATTACATCTATCTCAAGGTTGCTTACCACCTCAGCGAGGAGGCTCGTAAGGGGCTCAAGGAGCTCACCATCACACACGAGTTTCGCAAGGAGCTGCTCGACTTCCAGCAAAACGCTGTCAAGATAGCCACCCGCCACCTCAACAACGAGAAGCGTGGAGGAGCTATGATCGGCGATGTGGTCGGACTAGGCAAGACCATCACCGCCTGTGCTATTGCTAAGATCTATGAGATGAACTTCGAGGGTAGCACCCTCATCGTCTGCCCAGCCAGCCTGCAGACTATGTGGCAGCACTACATCGACAAGTACGATCTCAAGGCAGATGTACTCTCTATGTCCAAGGCAATAGACCCAGACCACTCTAGACACTATCGACTAGTGATCATCGACGAGAGCCACAACCTGCGCAATGGAGGCAAGAGATACCAAAACATACGAGCCCTCATTGAGCGTCAAGATTGCAAAGTGCTACTCCTCACGGCCACACCATATAATAAGGAGTACAAAGATCTCAGCACCCAGCTACGACTCTTCCTCAGTGAAGATCAAGACCTAGGCATACGCCCCGAGGAGTATATCCGCTCGCTAGGAGGAGAGCGCGCCTTTGCCGAGAGACACCCAGACATATTCGTCCGCAGCATCAAGGCGTTTGAGCAGAGCCCCCATATAGAGGACTGGAACGAACTCATGAAGCTCTTCCTAGTACGTCGCACACGCTCCTTTATCAAGAAATACTATGCCAAGGAAGCCCCCGATGGCAGACGATACCTAGAGATAGCCGGACAGCCACACTCTTACTTCCCCGAGAGACTACCTAAGTCGATCAAGTTCCCCACGGACCCAGACGACCAGTATAGTCGACTATACTCCGAGCAGATGATCGAACTCATGGAGCACCTCCAGCTACCACGCTATGGACTCAGTCAGTACATCAAGCCAGACAAGCGAGACAAGGCCTCGGCGGCAGATCGGCTGATTATAGACAATCTCTCCAAGGCGGGACAGCGCATGATGGGATTCTGTAGGAGTACCTTCTTCAAGAGGATAGACTCGAGTGGCTTCTCCTTCCTGCTGACACTCTACCGCCACCTCCTGCGCAACTACCTGTACATATACGCTCTAGACAATAAGCTACCGCTACCCATCGGTGATGACAACGCACTCCCCGAGGAGTACAGCGAGGATATAGATAAAGACGATGCTCTACTGGGCGAAGCACCAGATACCCCACCCGTCACAGGAGCTACGCTCGCCATACCTACTGATGCAGACTCCTATATGCAGCGGGCGCAAGAGCACTACGATACCATACGAGAGCGCGGCAATGTCACATGGCTATCCTCCGAATACTTCAAGCAAACTCTTAAGGACAAGATACAGAGTGATTCACAGCTCATCATACAGATGATCGAGCTATGCGGAGCGTGGCAGCAAGAGACTGACCAAAAGCTCAACGAACTCCATCGTCTACTCATCAGCTCAGAGCATAGAAATGACAAGGTTATCGTCTTCACGCAGTACAGCGACACAGCACACTACATCTACAATCAGCTGCGCAATCGAGGCATGACTCATGTCGGTGTCGCTACAGGTGATTCTGAGAATCCCTCTGCCATAGCGACCCTCTTCTCACCCATCAGCAATGACAAGGCAGACCTACCCCTCGACCAGCAGACACGTGTACTCATCGCCACAGACGTACTCTCTGAGGGGCACAACCTGCAGGATGCCCACGTTGTAGTCAATTACGACCTACCTTGGGCGATCATCAGACTCATACAGCGAGCC
This sequence comes from uncultured Porphyromonas sp., assembly GCA_900546675.1. Classification (GTDB taxonomy): domain Bacteria; phylum Bacteroidota; class Bacteroidia; order Bacteroidales; family Porphyromonadaceae; genus Porphyromonas. Next base: position 2,490 of record URDQ01000071.1, read on the forward strand.
GGACGTGTAGACCGTATCGGGCAGACGGCAGACAAGATCTACTGCTACTCATTCTTCCCCGCAGAGGGCGTAGAGAAGATCATCAAGCTACGAGAGCGACTCAACAGACGCATCAACCAAAACGCCGACATCGTGGGCAGTGACGAGCAGTTTTTCGAAGGCAACGAGCAGAACCTACGAGACATGTACAACGAGCGTAGCGGCATACTCGACGGCGAGGACGACGAGGAGACCGATGTAGACCTCACCTCACAAGCTTACGAGATATGGAAAGCTGCCATCGAGGCCGACCCCACACTGGAGCAGACGATACCTAATTTGGAGAACCTCCTCTACAGCACCAAGAGCTCCGAGGGCGACCACACGGAGGGCGTCATTACCTACGCTCGCACCGCTAGTGACTACGACATACTCACCTACCTAGATCAGGAGGGTCATGTCATCACCCAGTCGCAGAAGCGTATCTTGGAGGCACTCCGCTGTAAGGCAGACACCCCCTCCGTAGAGCCTCTCGAGCTGCATCACCAGCTAGTCCAGCAGACCGTGCAGATGCTCGATGAGCAGGATAGCGGTGCCGCTACCTCTGGCACTCTCGGCGGACGCTTTAGTACGCGCTATCGCATCTACATGCTACTGAGCGACTATATTAAGAAGCATAGCCATGATCAGTCCTACACCAAGAAAGTAGAGGATCAGATCAAGATCGCCATAGATCAGGTGTACAACTATCCGCTACGAGAGCAGACCAAGCTCACCTTAGGGCGTATGCTACGATCCGATAGGCTCTCGGCAGGCGACATCGTAAAGGATATACTAGAGATGAGCCGTGAGGGCGTCTTCTGTCGCATCGACGAGGAGAGCGCACAGCATAGAGACAACACCATCATCTGCTCACTAGGTATCAGAGACAATCATTAAACCCACGCAAACGGTATGAACAAAGCAACCTTCAAGGCATTACTACGACAGGGCAACCTCCGAGAGATGTTTATCTCCGAGATGGGGTGGAACAACTATCCAGGCACCGCCTCACTCCCCGTCATACGTATAGATGAGCATGCGTATCACTTTACGACCATCGCTGAGCGCAGTGGGCTACAGGTTCTCGAGTGTATCGTCGCAGAGATACCCACACCAGCTCTCTGTAGGCGTATAGATGTACGGCTACGACGCATAGCGCAGGACTATATAGCCATCTATAGGCTACAAGATAGCGAGCATCATCAGTGGGTCACACCCGTCAGGAAGGTCGACAAGCGAGACATCGTCACCATCGAGTACGCTACCGTCGAGCAGGCAGACTTCCTCTACGAGAAGATCCAGGGACTCGTCTTCGGACTCGAGGAGGTGACCACCATCGTAGATGTACAGCAACGCATACAGCAGACCTTTGCCGTCAATAGTGAGCGCATAACCAAGGACTTCTATCGTGGGTTTAGGAAGGAGCATCACGAATTCGTCGGCTTTATCACCGGCATCGATGATCAGATAGGGGAGCGGGACAATCGCAATAAGCAGTGGTACGCCTCCGTCATGCTCAATCGACTCATGTTTTGCTACTTCATACAGAAGAAAGGCTTCCTAGACCAAGACACCGACTATCTCAATAACAAGCTACGCTGGTGTCAGGAGCAGCATGGCGAGGGACAGTTTTACAGGAGCTTCTATCGAGACTTCCTCGTGCATCTCTTTCGTGATGGACTCAATAGACCCGGCCATGATCCCCACTTTGAGGAGCGCTTCGGGCGCATACCCTATCTCAATGGTGGTATGTTTGACCTGCATCAGATAGAGCGTGACTATCAGGAGATAGATATAGCCGACGAAGCCTTCGAGCGACTCTTTAAGTTCTTCGATCAGTGGCGCTGGCACCTAGACACACGCATCTCAGCCACAGGACGAGACATCAACCCCGACGTGCTGGGATACATCTTTGAGCAGTATATCAACGATCGTGCTCAGATGGGTGCCTACTATACTAAGGAGGATATCACCGAGTATATCGGGCGAAACTGCATCCTCCCTTATCTCCTCGACAAGGTCAGCCACAGCACTCAGGAGATGCGCACCCTCTTTGCTCCACAAGGTGCCGTCTGGCAGATGCTGCAGGCGGGAGGCGAGCGCTACCTCTTTGCTGCAGCACGGCATGGCTATACCTCAGATTGGCGGGAGCAGATACCACCAGAGGTAGCACAGGGACTAGACACCACACAGCCACACCTACTCGAGCGACGTGCTGAGTGGAATAGCCCCACACCTGCCACTTGGGGACTACCCACCGAGATATGGCGTGAGACCATCGAGAGACTACAGCACTGCGACGAGACCCTCGCTAAGATCCAGAGCGGAGAGATACACGAGGCAAACGACTTCATCACCTACAATCTCGATATACGCACCTTCGTACAGGATCTCCTCGAGCAGACCGAGAGTCATCGTCTCATAGCCCACTGCTACAAGGCACTCCGTGAGGTTACTATACTAGACCCTACCTGCGGGTCGGGCGCCTTCCTCTTTGCTGCGATGAATATCCTAGAGCCGCTCTACGAGACCTGCATCAGTCGTATGGAGAGCTTCCACAGCGAGCATGAGCAGCTCTTCGTCGATGAGCTGGGCGAGATAGAGAGCCGCTACCGATCCAATATCCAGTACTTCATCTACAAGAGCATCATCCTGCGCAACCTCTATGGCGTAGACATCATGGCAGAGGCTGTCGAGATAGCCAAGCTACGACTCTTCCTCAAGATGGTAGCCGTCGTAGAGGTTGACCAGCGAGCAGACAATCTCGGGCTAGACCCGCTCCCCGATATCGACTTCAACATCCGCTGTGGCAATACGCTCGTCGGCTACGCTAGTGAGGATGAGATCTTCCAAGCTTATAGTTTCCACATCTTCACTGGTGCCGAGTATGAGCAGCTCGCCAAGACCGAGATGCAAAAGGTCTCTATGGCTTATAGACGCTTTAGAGATATACAGCTCACGCAGCAGGAGGATATGGAGTCCTTTGTCACGGCAAAGGTGGAGCTCCGTGAGCGTCTAGCCTCCTTCAACGACTTACTGCACCACCAACTCTTTATGGCGACTATGAACGTTGCGGTGGCAGACTACGACCGTTGGCTTGCTGACTATCAACCCTTCCACTGGATCGCAGAGTATTACGAGATCATCGCTGAGCATGGAGGTTTTGACGTCATCATCGGCAATCCGCCTTATGTGGTATACAACAAGAAAGACTCAAAGACAAAGTTGTCCGTATCCGACCAGTACAAGCTAGAAGGGTATAAGACCATAAAGTGTAACAACCTCTACGGCTTCTGCATTGAACGATCGCTCTCTATTCTAAATGAAAGCAAGAGATTCGGAATGATTGTTCCTTTGTCGCTCTCCTCTGCAGATAATATGTCATCAGTTCGAGATCTCCTTGTGGAGAACTTCCTATGCTATGTCAGTTCTTATGAGATAAGACCTGCCAAGCTATTTGATGGTGGAGGGGGCGCAGAGCAGCGACTGAACATCTTCATCGTGGCAAGTGCAGATGCCCAGACAGCACAACTCCAGTCCACTGGTGTTAGGAGGTGGAAGTCTGAGACTCGCAATCAGCTGTTTCAAACAATCTACTATACAAAGTCTATTCACCTTGATCGATTCTGGAGGTTCTCAAATCAGATGGAGATAGAGATCTCTAAGAAGATCTCTCAAGATAGACCTATACTATATGAAGTAAGCTCTGCAAAGACGGACTATAAGCTACATTATCGCTCTGCTGGACTGAGATATTGGATTATATTTCTACTCAATGGCTTTGGGACAGAGTCAGCCAGCAATACATACGCTTGCTTCACGAAAAGTAGTGTTGTCCCTTACTTTACAGCAGCTCTGAACTCTAATCTATTCTGGTGGTACTACGCTACCAACTTCGACATGTTTAACTTGTCAAAGAGTAACATCTTGGAGTTTACACTTTCTTATGATGAGACGATACAGCTTGATAAGCTTGCTCGAGATTTGGAAGATGATATGAATCGAAACAAGGTTGCATCGAAGGTCAATAAGCGAGATGGAACAGTCAATGAGACCTTTGAGTATCAAAAGAAGCTCTCCAAGCCGATCATTGATGAGATAGACAAGGTCTTGGCGGAGCATTACGGCTTTACCGAAGAGGAGCTAGACTTCATCATCAACTACGATATCAAGTATCGTATGGGCGATGAGCTACAAGCAGACAGAGACGAATAACAATCTATCAAACTATATACAGCTATGTCAGAACTAAGTGACTTATACAAGACAAGAGATACGCTACTCAGCCTAGGAGAGGCTCTGCCAGAGACGGTAGAAGAGCGTATCCGTCTGCTGGAGGAGCAGGAGATCCAAGAGCAGATACAACCACTCATTGCTCAGGCACTTGAGTCTGTGCTACAGCCCATAAAGCGTGAGTTGTGGCTCGATATATCTGTGTGCTATATCCCTGAGGAGCCTATCTCCATACAGATAGCCTCTCAGAAAGCCCCTGATGAGACACCTCAGGAAGAACCCTCAACGACTAAGACCCGAAAGCCTAGAGCGAAATCCCCGCAGATGATTGTCCGCTTTCCTAATGGACGGGTCATAGCGGGATTGAGCGGAAGGGATACTTTCGTGGAGACTGTCAAGATAATAGGTGTAGAGGAAGTGCGTAAGGTATCCGAACGTGAGGCGTTTACTTGCTGTAGAATGCCACTGATTAGTAAACAGCGTGCTATGAAATCTGCGTACAGGAAAGCTCAGAAACCTCTTGGAGGAGGTTGGTTCCTAATGACCAACTGTAGCAATGAGTCTAAGAAGAAGTTTATTGACCGCATATCGGATGCGCTAGGCTTGGGGCTAGAGGTTGATCTAGAGTATGCGCTAAAAGAGTGACCTAGCTGAGTGAGGATGCCAGTCGCTTACCTAGGCAATAAGTCGCTACTCGAGGGGACGACCGTGGGCTTCCTCTCGTCACGTCACGTGTCTAGTGGGGCCGTGCTACGCTGCTACGACTGGGCGACAGATGTGGCTGGCACGGTCGGTGCCGTGGTGAGTGGCTTTCACGCTGACATAGAGCGAGACGTGCTGCGACTCCTCCTCCAGCAGGAGCAACCAGTCATCATGGTCCTAGCACGTGCGCTCTACAAGGAGCTACCCACGGAGCTTCACGCACCGCTCGATGCGGGGCGACTGCTATGTATCTCTACGGCACCACGGGCTGTGCGTGTGGGGCGGAGTGCTGCGCTCTACCGCAATGAGTACATAGCAGAGCTAGCTGACAGACTAGTCTTCGGATATATAAGCCCCGAGAGTGCACTGGCACAGCTGTACGACCAGTACCGCGACAAGGCGCAGCTCCTGTGACACCCATCGTCGTAACGCTGTAACCTGTAACGATATGTATGGACGTCGTGACGTGTAACCCGCTGTAGGGACGCACGGCTCGTGCGTCCGTCTCCGTTAAAACCCTGACGCTGTAACCTTTGACACAACGGACGCACGGCTCGTGCGTCCGTTGTAGTACATCCGTGACGTGTGACGATATGTAGGGACGCACGGATAGTATCTAGTGGGAGGGCGTCCGTTGTAGTACATCCGTGACGTGTAACCCGCTGTAGGGACGCACGGATATGTCTAGCGGGAGGGGGCGTCCGTTGTAGTACAGCCGTGACGTGTAACGATTTTGCTTTCTAAGTTCACATGCAAGTAAAAAGCGAAGTTTTTTCTCATTTCGGAAGTTCGGTCGACTGCTCATCGGGTGAACCGCTTGTCGGGGTGGGGGCTCCCACCCCTTGCCGCAGGGGCGCTCCCCGAGCGGAGACTTTCCTTTCTGAACTTGCCTCGGAGGACTCTCTTCTCTTCGGGGAACCGCTCGTCGGGGTGGGGGCTCCCACCCCTTGCCGCGGGGGCGCTCCTGGAGCGGAGACTTTCCTTTCTGAACTTGACTCGAAGGACTCTCTTCTCTTCGGGTGAACCGCTCGGCGGGGTGGGGGCTCCCACCCCTTGCCGCGGGGGCGCTCCCC
>URDQ01000072.1 GCA_900546675.1 uncultured Porphyromonas sp.
GAAGTTTTTTTCCTACATTTGTAAGTGTGTTGCACTTGACACTGGAATGTGCGCTAGAGCGTGTAGGTCGTGCGCTTTTTGGTGCTACTCTTGCTATTTAGTACCTTTGCAAGAGATTAAGTACTATGCTCCGTATGCAACCCCACAAGATGACCACACCCTACTACCTCCTAGAGGAGTCTCTCCTGAGACGTAACCTCGAGCTGATACGATCCGTAGCAGAGCGGGCGGGCGTGGAGATTATCTTAGCCTTCAAGGCGTACGCCCTCTGGCGTACCTTCCCTATATTTAAGGAGTACATTCACGCCAGCACGGCTAGTTCGCCGTGGGAGGCTCGCCTAGGCTACGAGGAGATGGGAGCTCCCGTACACGCCTACACACCAGCTTACAGCGAGGACAATATCACGGACTTCGTACGCTACAGCAGTCACATCACGCTCAATTCGCCCACCCAGTGGCAGCGCTTCGGGCCTGCCTCGCCTTACGCCGCCGAGCACATCTCTTATGGTCTACGACTAAACTTAGCCTATTCGCCTGTCAAAACGGAGATCTACAACCCCGCTATGCCAGGGACACGCTTCGGCGTGAGTGCCGAGACATTGCGACAAATGGAGCAAGACGGTGCTTTGACAGGACTAGAAGGTGTGCATTTGCACGTTCTTTGCGAGGGTGATGATGAGCAACTGGAGTTAGTACTAGAGCGTCTCGAGGAGCGCTTTGGCTTTATCCTAGATAAGGTGCAGTGGCTCAACCTCGGGGGCGGACACTTAATGACGCATCGGGAGTACGATACGGAGCATCTGGTGTCGCTGCTACGAGCTTTCCGTGAGCGCCACCCGAACCTGCGAATTATTATGGAGCCAGGCAGTGCTTTCGCTTGGCAGACGGGCGACCTCTACGCTCAGGTGGTGGACATTGTGACCAACGATGGCATCAAGACGGCGATTATGAACGTCTCCTTCGCCTGTCATATGCCAGATTGTCTCGAGATGCCTTATCATCCAGTCGTAGAGGGTGCGACACAGTGCGACACGCACGAGGCTGGCACGCACAGCTACCGCCTAGGGGGCAACAGCTGTCTGAGTGGCGACTATATGGGCTACTGGACCTTTGACCATCCGCTGGAGATCGGTGAGACGCTCGTCCTCAAAGATATGCTACACTACACGACAGTCAAGACGAACATGTTCAACGGCGTACAGCATCCCGCCATCACACTTCGTCATCTTGACGGTTCGGTGGAGACGCTCCGTAGCTTTGACTATTCAGACTACAAGTCTCGCATGGACTAATCATTAAACCTAAAGTAAAGAGACCAACTATGGGACTATTCGGACTATTCTCAAAGAAGAAAAAAGAGACACTCGACACAGGTCTAGAAAAGAGCAAGACCTCTATGGTAGACAAGCTGACTCGTGCCGTAGCTGGCAAGAGCAAGGTCGATGATGAGATCCTCGACGACCTAGAGGATATACTCGTGACGAGTGATGTGGGTGTGGACACAACGCTCAAGATCATCAAGCGCATCGAGGAGCGTGTGGCTCGAGACAAGTATGTCAGCACGAGCGAGCTCAAAGGCATCCTACGTGACGAAGTTGCCGCTCTCCTTGCGGAGAATGGCACGACCGATGGGGAGAGCTTCACACTCCCTGCAGATGCGCACCCTTATGTGATTATGGTCGTTGGGGTCAATGGTGTGGGCAAGACAACCACCATCGGTAAGCTCGCCTATCAGTTCAAGCAGCAAGGCAAGCGCATCGTACTAGGCGCTGCTGACACCTTCCGTGCAGCCGCTATCGAGCAGCTAGAGATCTGGGGAGAGCGAGTCGGTGTGCCAGTTGTCAAGCAGAAGATGGGTTCAGATCCCGCCTCGGTAGCTTTCGACACGCTTCAGTCAGCTGTGGCGCAGGACGCCGATGTAGTCATCATCGATACGGCTGGTCGTCTACACAACCAAGTGAGCCTGATGAATGAGCTCTCTAAAATCAAGCGTGTTATGGCAAAGGTAGTCCCCGATGCCCCTCACGAGGTACTTCTCGTCCTCGACGGGTCGACGGGTCAGAATGCCTTCGAGCAGGCAAAGCAGTTTACCGCAGCCACTGATGTCTCTGCGCTTGCCATCACGAAGCTCGACGGAACGGCAAAGGGCGGTGTCGTTATCGGCATCTCCGACCAGTTTAAGGTACCTGTCAAGTATATCGGACTAGGCGAGAAGATTGAGGACCTACAAGTCTTTCGCAAGCGGGAGTTTGTCGACTCTATCTTTGGCGATGAGCTTTAGTCTAGTAGCAGCTCTGTGATGATTGCCAACCAAATCGATGTCATCAGTCTAGGTTGCTCTAAGAACCTCGTTGACTCCGATGCGCTCATGCATCGGCTCGCTCAGTACGGCTACACGCTACGACACGACCCCGAGGAGCTGACCGGCGAGATAGCCGTAGTCAACACTTGCGGCTTCATACAGGCTGCTCAAGAGGAGTCGATCAACCTGATCCTCTCCCTTATTGAGGCGAAGAAAGAGGGACGCATTCGGGCTATCTATGTGATGGGCTGCCTGGGCGAACGCTTTCGTGAGGAACTAACCGCTGAGCTCCCTGAGGTGGACAAGATCTATGGCAAGTATGACTGGAAGCAACTCATCACCGACCTAGGTCCCGCACTCAGCGCAGACGATGCGACGCCACTATCCTACCGTACGCCTCCGCCTAGCATCACGCCACGACACTACAGCTACATCAAGATCTCTGAAGGGTGCGACCGAACCTGCTCTTACTGCGCCATACCGCTCATCACTGGCCGTCATCACTCCCGTCCTATGGAAGATATCGTCCAGGAGGTCGAGGAGCGCATTCTCACAGGCTGTCGAGAGTTTCAGATCATCGCTCAGGATAGCACTTACTATGGCGTAGACCTTTACCAAAAGCAAGCCATTGCCACCCTACTCGACCGCCTGGCTCAGGTGAATGGCGTTCACTGGCTCAGACTTCACTATGCCTATCCGAACCACTTCCCCCTCGAAGTGCTTGATGTGATGGAGAAGCATAACAACATCTGCAAGTACCTCGACCTCGCGCTCCAGCACAGCAGCAACCATATGCTTCAGCTGATGCGTCGGCAGATCACCCGTGAGGAGACTGTCTCCCTGCTAGAGCGAATCCGCGAGCAAGTGTCTGGCATAGCCCTGCGCACCACGATGATGGTAGGGCATCCAGGGGAGACGGACGAAGACTTTGCCGATCTCCTCGACTTCGTCAGCCAGATGCGCTTCGAGCGACTCGGAGCTTTCCAATATTCCCACGAGGAGGGGACCTACGCCTACAAGCATTACCAAGACGATGTCCCGCCAGAGGTCAAGCAGGAGCGGTACGATGCTCTGATGTCTCTTCAAGCGACCATCTCTGCCAGCATCAATAGCCGTAAGGTTGGCACCTCACTGGAGGTAGTCGTTGACCGTGAAGAGGAAGACTACTACGTCGGACGCACACAGTACGACTCTCCCGAGGTGGATGGCGAAGTGATCCTCAGTAGCGACAACCCGCTCCATGTCGGCTCCTTCTACCAGGCCAAGATTACAGGCGTTGAGGAGTACGACCTCATTGCGACTACATCTCCAGAGCATCTCATCCTATGATTACGACCGAACAGTGGATCCTCGAGGTCGCCGAGCAGAGCCAGCTGGCACGGACCACCTGCCAGCAACTATGGAGCGACCTCTCCTCGCTGCTCATCGGGCGACTCACTCAGGGGAGTACCAGCTATATGCGCAGCGTCGGTCTCTGGTCCGCAGAGAGCCACAATGCCTTCATCGCCCTACTGCCTAGTGGAGAGCGCTACTTGATGCCTCCGAGACTCACGCCACGCATCACCAACCAAGAGCAACCGCTCTCTACAGAGGAGCTTGGCGAACTTCTTGCAAAAGGGGCGACCCAGATACCGCAGACGATCCAAAGCTTCTACAGCAGTGTCACGAAGCTCTTTGAGATGCACGAGCGACTAGGTCATACCCTAGAGTGGGCTCCCCTAGGCACCTTCGCTCCACAGCCCATCGCAGGTGCAGGAGATCAAAGTGAGACCAGCTACGCCTTCACCCCCTCTGACGAATTGCTCCGACAGGTCAACAAACCCTTCGAGATGTTTGCCCCCACACTGCTCAAGGAGGGCGTTCACTGGCCAGATGTCGAGGAGCACCCAGCCGAGAGCCTGGAGAAGGCTTACTCGTCCACCATCTCCAGCCGTATCGCCGAGAGTGCAGACGTACCCCAACCAGTGGCCACTCCGCCCACTTGGACGCCTCAATCTCAAGCCGAAACTCCCACTACGCCACCACCCTTCAACGAGCCAAAGGTTGAGGAGACTACTCCGCCACCTCCTCCAACTAGCGAAAGCAACAAGGCCGAAGTCCTTGCTGCCACGCCCCCACCTTATCGAAGAGAGGAGCCACAAGAGAGCAAGCCCACCACTTCAGAGCGATCGAATCGCAGGCTGTGGCTTTGGATCGTCATCCCGCTAGTCTCTGTTCTACTAATGGCACTACTGCTGTGGTTCTTCGTCTTCGGCAGACAAGAGACGCAGAGCTCACGCACCACACCACCACCCAGCATCACAGCACCCGTTGAGGTGGCTCCGACGATAGACACCGTCGCCAGCATTGATAGCATCGCGCCACCAGCCGATACGACCGCCCAGCCAGAGATCCTCACCACCGTGATACTTGGCAATGGTGACTATCTAGCACGTTATGCTCGTCGCTACCTAGGTCGTGGTGAGTACTGGATTTACATCTACCTCGCCAATAAGGAGCAGATTGAAGACCCCGACAACATTCCTCTCGGCACCGAAATCAAGATACCCTCGCCCCAGAGCGTCGGCATCACTGGAGATGAAGAAACCGACCTTGCCGAGGCAAAGCGCCTCACACGTGACTACTATAGTAGCAAGTCAAGGTAAGTCTGTCGCATCTCCTATCCTAATTACACATACCCCTATAATACAAACCACTAAACACAGAAACAGAATGAAGAAGACCAACTTCCTACTCTTCCTCCTGCTATCTCTCTGCAGTGTGAGTCTACTTACGGCTCAAACGGCTGAGATACAGATCAAGACAGATAAAGAATTTGGTTCTGAGGCAACAATCTACCCCAAGACCAAGTCCTATGACACCCCCATCATTGTCGATTGGGGAGATGGCAATACCGAAAGCTACAACGTCGATCCTAACACCTCTGTATACTTTGCCAAAGTCTCTGGAAGTGTCAAGGGCGAGACTATCCGCATCCTCTCTAGTCTCACCAGCTTAGAGGCCGATAACCTCGAGATAAGCTCCTTTGTCGCTACAGGACAGACAGAGCTGAAGTATCTAAACCTCTCTAAGAATAAGCTCACGAAGGAGACCTTTGCGCTCAACGAAGATGCTCCACTAGAAAATCTAAACCTCAAGGAGAATGACTTCGCCGTCTTAGATCTACGCTCCTATACAAGCCTAGAGGCTATTGACATCTCTGGGAATTCACGACTCGGCACCATCCTCGTACCTGATGGGAGCAAGACCCTAAGTAGCATCTCTGCAAACGATTGTGACATCAGTCACTTCTACCCCGTCTCTCTGCCTGCACTTACGACGCTATCGCTAGAGAATAACGCACTGATGGATCTGGAGATCGGTGACAATTACCCCAAGCTATCTTCGCTATCCATCTCTCACAATGAGATCTCTGAGCTTGATGTCACAAAGCTCCCCCTACTCTATAAGCTAGAGATAAACTACAACAACATCTCTAGGCTCAACCTCAAGAGCAATACTGAGCTAACCAACCTCTTCTGTAATAAGAATCAGCTCACGAACCTCGATCTATCTGCAAATACTAAACTAACCAGCATAGCTTGTGACAGCAATGCCTTGACGACCCTTGATGTGTCCATGCTCACGAAGCTAACCTCTCTAAGCTGTGCAGGTAATCAGATCACGCTACTAGACCTCACACAGGCGCCCTATATGAGTCGCCTCACAGTCCGTAGCAATCAGCTTACATTCTTAGATCTTAGCGCTTGCTATCAGCTTCAATATCTAGACATTCGCTCTAACCCTACGATGACACCCTGTGCCATCAACTATATGCTACGCTCTATGTGGGATAATCCACGCAAGCCATATGGCGATAATTTTAATCTACTACTTAAAGGGTCTAACGCAGAGACCTCTGATGCAGGTCTTATCAAAGACAATTGGAAGGCAGACGTCGAGGGCGATGGCAAAGCAAAGTGTGACAGCGTCTCTGTGATACTTACTCAGACAGAGGGCAAGGTCACACTCCTAGAGCGTATGATAGACACAGATCAGTCACTCAAGGCCATCGGTGATAGCGTGCTCGCTGGCACTCCGCTCTACGTTCAGATTGATGAGACTCCAGAAGGCAAGGAGTACCTCGGAGTCAAGGTGAACAGCAAGCTCATCAAGGAGCATATATTTGTAGTAACCCAAGATCCTACCACCGTAGAGCCTGTCTTTACCAGACCTCCTATGATGCAGATGGGTACTAAGGTAGGGTATGATATATCCTTTGCACTAGTAGCTCCTCAGGAAGGCACTGAGATACTCATTGACTGGGGTAATGGTGTAGCAGAGCGCAACATCATCGGGCAGACGACCAAGCGTCTCGATGGGAAGGCTCTAGGAGACTATATCAAGGTCTCTGGATCAATTATCGAGGCTGACCTCTCTAGCTATCCAGGTCAGGGGACTTGGGACAACGAGTTCACCAGTCTTCAGCTCGTACAGCCTGACCTACAGGTACTCTACACCTATATGAATCCGATTGGCTCCATAGATCTGAAGGATTGTCCTAATCTGACCCTCCTTGATGTAGCCTATACAGGGATCTCTGAGCTCGACCTCACTCATTGTACTCAGCTAGACACGCTCCTATGCTATGGAAACACACTCGCTACGCTAGATCTCTCTAAGCTCACAGGTCTACGAAAACTAGATGCCAAGGCGAACCAGCTCACCAGCATTGATCTATCTTCTTGTGTCAACCTTGGTCACCTAGACCTGCAGGGCAATCAGCTCTCAGAGATAGACCTATCTAAGCTCACGGGACTGCACACACTAGCACTCGGAGCCAACAAGCTCTCCAAGATAGACCTGACCAACCAATCCGATGTCGAGACGCTCCTCGTCAACAACAATCAGCTCAAGGAGCTCGACCTCTCAAAGCTGACGAAGCTAGCCACGCTATACTGTAATGGTAACCAGCTCACCAAGCTCGATCTATCGAATCAGCCACAGCTTCAGATGCTACACGCCTATGGCAACAAGCTCACAGCTTGTGACGTCAACGACCTATACGCCTCTCTCTGTAGCTACCCCAAGGGTGTCACACTTCAGATGCCTTACAGCCTCTACATTACCGAAGACAAGAGCAATCCAGACAACGATGCTCAGCATGCTGACCCAACAATCGCAACAATCAAGGGATGGCGCTTGAATACCGCAGGAGATGCCTCTGGCTGTGATCAGGTCTACGTAGAGGTCGCTCCCACCACACATGGTGAGATCCAGCTCGCTGACAAGCAGGGCAACGTGATCAAACCTGTATGGAGTACACTCCCTACGCACCTAGGTTACCACAAGGTCAATAAAGATCAGGAGATCGACCTCATCATCAAGCCCGAAGAGGGTTACACGATAGACCGACTCACCGCCAATGGCAAGCAGCTCTCTGGCACCAGCTTGACACCACAGCGCTACACACGTATCAATGCGCTATTCAAGCTAGACAATGCCGTGATTGCGCCTGCACAGAGCCACTGCATAGCTGTCACCTCCGAGGGTGTCACCACGCTAGCTGATCTAGCTATGCTGACCATCTTTACGATAGATGGACAGACATACTACCACCAGCCCGCCGTCTGTGGTGAGCTTGTCACCTTGCCACAAGGCAGCTATCTCGTCACCGCACAGGCTGTCGCAGCTGGTGAGACTGAGGTGATACAGGTACTAATCCCATAATAACTCACTAGGGACTGCCTAATGACTCAGTAGTCTCAGAGGATTAGATTCAAGCAATAACAGAATAGCCACCGAGAAAATTGGATTTTCCTCGGTGGCTATTTTTTATTCTGTCCTCTCCTGAAATAGTACACAGTTGGGAAGCCACCCCCAACAACTATG
>URDQ01000073.1 GCA_900546675.1 uncultured Porphyromonas sp.
TCAGAAGCTCGATGAAACCAATTCAGTTGCATTTGATAGTTGAATCTACACTCTAGTAGAATTAGTGGCTAGGTGGTGAAAAAGTCGTACCTTTGGCAATACCTACCTCTAGGTACCCTATCGAGACCATTCTTGATTAGCATATATCATATCACACAACGCTATGAATCGTATAGTCAGTAAGACTTTTCTCTCCGAAAAAGTAGCCAAGCTGGTTGTCGAGGCACCTTTGATTGCCAAGTCACGCCGTGCTGGACACTTTGTCATCGTACGTGTCACCGACCATAGTGAGCGCGTACCCTACACTATTGCCGATGCTGATGTAGATGCCGGCACAATCACGCTGATCGTTCAGGCGGTCGGTGAGTCCTCTCAGCGACTAGTCGCTCTAGAGGCAGGGGATATGATCCACGACATCGTCGGCCCCCTAGGACAAGCCACTCACATTGAGAACTTCGGCACCGTAGTATGTGCTGGTGGTGGTGTCGGTATGGCACCGCTCTACCCTATCGCCCGAGCTCTCAAGGCTGCTGGCAATAAGGTGATAGTCGTCGCTGCAGCACGTACTAAGGAACTCATCATCCTAGAGAAGGAGTTCAGAGAGTTTGCTGACGAGATCATCATCATGACCGATGACGGCTCCTATGGTACCAAGGGTCTCGTGACTGATGGTGTCGAGTCTGTCATCAAGCGTGAGAAGGTAGACCTCTGCGTGACGATCGGACCAGCCATCATGATGAAGTTTGTCGCTCTGCTTACTAAGAAGTACGACATCCCCACCACCGCCTCACTCAATACCATTATGGTCGATGGCACTGGTATGTGCGGTGCTTGTCGTATCACCGTCGGTGGCAAGACACGCTTCGTATGCGTCGACGGACCTGAGTTTGACGCTCACCAGGTAGACTTTGACGAGCTACTGATGCGTCTGAATACCTATAGAAAGTAATCGTATCACACTGAGCTAACCACATATTACAATGTCAGAACAAAAGGATCTGATCACTGCTCGTCGCAACGAACCTTGGCGCGAGGAGCTTCGCAAGGCACATACCGGCAAGGAGCGTATGGCTATCCCTCGAGTCAAAATGACTGAGGTCGATCCACAAGAGCGTGCGCACAGTCTAACCAAGGAGGTCAACTGTGGCCTCACCGAGGCCGAGGCGCGTCAGGAGGCTATTCGCTGTCTCGACTGTGCCAATCCCTCTTGTATGGAGGGCTGCCCCGTATCCATCAACATACCCTCATTTATTAAGAATGTAGAGCGTGGAGACTTTGCTGCAGCTGCTCACATCATCCGTGAGAGTAGCTCGCTGCCCGCTGTGTGCGGTCGTGTATGCCCTCAGGAGAAGCAGTGTGAGAAGCACTGTATCTACACGGAGAAGATGAAGCGCGATGCCGTTGCTATCGGCTATCTAGAGCGCTTTGTAGCAGACTATGAGCGAGAGAATGGGCTATACGAACTACCCGAGATGGCTCCCGCCAATGGGAAGAAGATTGCCGTCATCGGTAGTGGTCCTGCCGGACTCTCCTTCGCTGGCGATATGGCACGCTGGGGTTACGATGTGACCGTCTTCGAGGCTCTGCACGAGGTCGGTGGCGTGCTGAAGTATGGCATCCCCGAGTTCCGCCTTCCGCTACGCGTCGTCAATGCCGAGCTCAAGATCTTAGCGCAGATGGGCGTACACTTTGAGACTAACGTCGTCGTAGGTCGTACGCTCTCTTATGAGCAGCTACAGGAGATGGGCTTCGTAGGCATCTTCGTGGGTAGTGGCGCTGGCTTGCCAAACTTTATGAATATCCCTGGCGAAAACCTCGCCGGCGTCATGAGTTCCAATGAGTACCTCACCCGTGTCAACCTGATGGGTGCTGGCACCGAGGGTGCTGAGACACCTATCTATAAGGGAGACGTGGTCGCTGTCATCGGAGGTGGTAACACCGCTATGGACTCAGTCCGTACGGCACTCCGTCTTGGAGCTAAGCGTGCTATGATCGTCTATCGTCGTAGTGAGGAGGAGATGCCCGCACGTCGTGAAGAGATCCTGCATGCTAAGGCTGAGGGCGTCGAGTTCCTCACCCTACACAACCCCATCGAGTACGAAGGCAACGAAAAGGGCAAAGTGTGCCGTATGAAGCTGCAACGCATGGAGCTAGGCGACCCCACACCCGATGGCCGTCGCAAGCCAGTCCCCATACTGGGAGCTATCGACGAGGTAGATGTAGATGTCGTCGTCGTGAGCATCGGTGTCTCACCGAACCCACTCATACCACGTTCTTTCCAAGGTCTGGAAGTTTCGCCCAAGGGAACTGTCATCGTCAACGAGCAGAACCAAAGCTCTATCAATGAGGTCTACGCTGGTGGCGACATCGTCCGTGGTGGTGCCACAGTCATCCTCGCTATGGGTGACGGACGCAAGGCTGCAGCCAATATGCACGCAGCTCTAAGCCAGCAGTAACTCAGCACAGCCAGTAGCTCTGCCTATGCTGGCGCGCATCATCCTACCCCTAGCCCTCGAGGAGGAGTACACTTATCGTGTACCCGAGGCGCTGTGTGAACAGGCGAGGGTCGGTATGCGTGTGCTAGTGCAGTTTGGCAGTAAGCGCTACTATTACGCTATCATATCTCAGCTGATCGAGGAGTCGGACAGACCTCTCGGTCAGCTGAAGTCTATTATAGCCCTACCCGATCGTGAGGCGATAGTGACCTCGAGAGAGATCGACCTCTGGCGCTGGGGAGCCGCCTATTATATCTGTTCGCTAGGAGCTTGGCTCACGACTGCTATACCGAGTAGCTACCTACCCTCCAGTGAGACGCAAGTAGCCTGGCGAGAGCCTGACGAGACGGCCGATGGCGATCAAGCGACCGACTACAAAGCGACCGAGCTATCAGAAGCGATACGCTGTGAGCTGCTCTCCATGCGAGGGCATCAGGCCAAGGTGAGCAAGCTGGCGAAGCTCCTTGGCGACCACATCTACCCTGAGATAGACCGACTCCTGCAAGCTGGTGTACTCATCGGCAGCGAGTCTATACCACGTTACAGTCGCTCCGTGCAGGTCGGCTCGCCAGCTGTACAGTTGGCTGAGGAGCTATGCTCCGAGGAGGCACTCAGCGAGCTCGTCGAGAGCCTCTCCCGAGCCAAGGCGCAGCGAGCTATGGTAGAGCTACTGATAGACCTTCTCTACCAGCATGAGCTACCGCTTGACACGCCCCTATTCAGAGAGACACTCGTAGGGAGGGATAGCAATAAGCAGGCCACACTGCGTGCGCTCATCAAGCGGGGCGTACTACGAGAGACGGCGACACTCTGCGATCCGCTCATACGCCCCACAGCGCAGCGCACCGCCTCAGCAGCCGGAGAGCAGCGACAGAGCCAGCTCTTCGAGAGTCTCATAGGCGAAACGACCAAACCCGTACTCTACCAAGCTACAAGCAATGAAGAGCAAATAGAGCTAGTCGTATCGATGGTCGAGCAGATGCTCCAGCGCAACCCTGCAGCACAAGTAACTATATACGTGCCACAGCTCTTCCTCTTTGACCAAAGCCTACTCTACAGTGCTCTGCAGCAGCTAGCCAGAAGTGGCGGAGAGAGACGGCAGGCGACGCCCTTTGACCTCGTCCTCTACAGCTCCTCCACGACAGACGCTGAGCGGATGGCGCTCCGTGCTAGACTCCTCGGGCTGACACACCGTGAGCGTGGACTCATCGTCCTCACCTCTCGTATGGGCTGTCTTCTACCCCTCTCGCGCTGTGATCTAGTCATCGTCACCGATGAGGAGAGCAACCGCTACAAGCAGTCCGAGCCAGCCCCGCGCTATCATGCTCGTGACCTGACAGTCGTCGCCTGCAAGAGCAGTCAGACGCCCCTCTTACTGACTACCGTCGCCTCCTCTGCCGAGGCACTATACAACGTAGAGCGTGGATACTACCGATCACTCAATCAGCCTGATACGCCAACCGCTACCACCCCCAGAGCGCCACGACCCTTCGAGCTGATCGACCTATCCCTACAGCGCAAGCAGGGCAAGCTCCCGTGGGGGCAAATGCTCTCCATCGAGCTACGCAAAGCTCTCCTAGAGCAGTGCCAGGCAGGACACAAAAGCATCCTCCTACTCAATCGTCGTGGCTACGCTCCGCACCTCGTCTGCAGACATTGTCAGAAGAGACTCCAGTGTCCCAACTGCGATGTAGGGCTAGTCTACCACAAGTCCACACAGAGCGTCAGCTGTAGCTACTGCGGCTTCACAGCACCCGCTCCTCGCATCTGTCCCCATTGTCATCAGAGTGACCAGCTTCCCCTAGATAAAACTGAAGTTGCGACAGACAACAGCCGAGGAGCCTTTAGCATACAGGGCTACGGTGTAGAGCGTATCGCTGAGGAGCTCATGCTCTTCATCCCGCTAGAGATCCCCGTCCTAGAGCTAAGCGCCTCGCAATACTATAATAAGGAGGCGCAGCAACGGATGCGCCAGCTCATACGCAGTGACGAGCCGGCTATACTAGTCGGCACCTCAAGCCTTATTTACCTAGATGCCATCCGTAATGTGGGACTCATTGGCTTGGCAAATTTAGACCAATTGATCGTGGGCGATGACTTCAGAGCCAACGAACGGGCCTATGCTGCACTCAAACGCTTCGGGAGTAACTATCCGACAGCACAACTCTACATACAGAGCTACCAGACCGACACCCCACTCCTCGAGAGCCTACAGGGCGGTGACACGGCAGAGCCTTATGGTATAGGCGAGCTAGCAGAGCGTGAGTACCTCCGCTTCCCCCCCTACGTACGCCTCATCTACGTTTACATACGAGGAGCCTCCGAGGGAGACGTCTGCTATACCGCAGCAGCACTATCACGCACTATGCAGGCCGAGCCGTTTCAGCCACTCTGGCAAGTCTCTGAGCCCAATGCCCCCTACGTCTCTTGGGTACGTATGCGCCATATTCGCTATATTTGCATCAAAATTCGCCCCTCTAGCCCTTGGCGGGAGGTGCGAAGACAAATTTCTCATATTATCTCCACGATACAGAAGAGCGCTATCCAAGCTCGCAGGGTGCAGATCTACTGCGATGTAGATCCACTCTAGCACCACGACGAGCTAGTCGCTCAGCCTATCGTGCGGGATTGTGAGACTTTAGATTATACCCATTCGAGTTCCCTATAAGTATCCATGCATCACTATCGCTTTTCCGTCATATTATCACTCATCGTCCTTATCGGGTCATACCCCTTAGTAGCACAAGCAGATCACTCGACGAGCTACCAAAGCGAGGCTGACAGCGTCACAGCTCCCGTAGTCGAGCTTACGACCCTCAAGGTACAGTACCTCCTAGACCGCTCCAATCCCGTTGCTCCGCTACCCAAAGAGGTACTCCCCACCACCCTACTACTACAAGCTCCCCTCTCGTCAGCCGTGAGCGTCATCCCTACTACCCGGACACCTGAACTATCTATAGACCTAGCCCCCAGCTTAGTAAGCAAAAGCAATCCAATCGCCACAGCTCTGCACGGCGAAGAGCTACAGCTCCCACTCCTACAGCAATATTACGAGCGTAGCTTGCAAAGCGTCAATCAGCTCAAGCTTGCCTACCCCACACTGATCTCTCGTCAGGAGGGGGACCTACTAGCACACCGCATAGATATAACCACCGTCGGGAGCTCGAGGCCCATCGTCGCAGCAGCTGTCGACACACCCTTTGCTGGAGTGGATGCGTCAGACCAGCTGCACGGGGTGTCGCTAGGTAGGAAGTATTGGTTCCCAGGCTTGGAGAGCAACATACAGTTTAGCCAAACCTATATCTCGCCCAACTGGCACAAAGGTGGTAACAGCGCCCTCGCACTTCATAGCAAGCAGCTCCTCCGCCTGAGCTATGAGAAAGACAAGGTCAACTGGCTCAACGAGCTAGAGTGGCGTCTCGGACTCAATGCCGAGATACGTGACTCGCTACAAGGGTACAACGTCTCTGACGACCTCCTCCGCCTACGCAGTAACCTAGGTATCAAAGCTTTCAAGGGGTGGTACTACTCACTAGACGTAGAGGCCCGCACACAAGCTTTCGAGCAGCGATCTGAAGATAAGACGGTGGTCTACTCCGCCTTTGCCTCGCCGCTTACGCTCACCGCTGGTCTCGGTATGAAGTGGGTCGTAGACAACAAGTCCAAGACACACTACGGTCGTCGCTTCCGACTCGATCTCAACATCGCACCCCTAGCCTATGACTTCAAGTGGTCTGCTCGCAAGGATATAGATATGACCCGACACGGCTTTGAGGAGGGCAAAAACATCTACAGCGCCATCGGATCTATGCTACGTGCCAATATGATCTGGGACTTCACTGACACCTTCGCTTGGGAGTCGCGACTCTACTACAATACCAGCTACAAGCGCGTTGAGACCGAGTTTGAGAACTCCCTCGTCTTCGCTTTCAGTCGCTACATCTCCACCCGTATCAACGTCCTGCTACGCTACGACGATGCCGTACCGATCACCCCTGAGAATAAATCTCGCCTGCAGATCTACGAGATGCTGACCATCGGCTTCGACCTTAAGATTTAATCGACAGACCTTATGCAGTTTACCATAGACCACACCTGTCCCCATAGCGATGCACGCACTGGAGTCATCAAGACCGCACACGGAGATATACAGACCCCCGTCTTTATGCCTGTGGGTACTGCGGGAGCCATCAAGGCGGTCACGATGGAGCAGATGGAGCAGGAGACCGATGCACGAATCATCCTCGGCAATACCTACCACCTCTACCTGCGTCCTGGCATAGAGATACTCAAAGAGGTCGGAGGCCTGCACCGCTTCGGCACCTGGAGTAAGCCCATACTGACCGATAGTGGAGGCTACCAAGTCTTCTCGCTAGCTGCCATGCGACGCATCACGCCCGAAGGCGTCACCTTCGCCTCGCACATCGACGGCTCCAAGCACCTCTTCACACCCGAGCGGGTTATGGAGATAGAGCGCGCCATAGGAGCAGACATTATGATGGCCTTCGACGAGTGCTGCCCAGGAGATGCTAGCTACGCCTATGCCAAGCAGTCGCTAGACACCACCGAGCAGTGGCTCGACCGCTGCATCAAGCACCTCGAGCATACCCCGCCTCTCTATGGTTACGAGCAGGCTCTCTTCCCGATTGTGCAGGGCTGTGTCTACCCCGACCTCAGGCGTCGAGCGGCTGAGCATATAGCCTCGCTAGGAACCCCAGGCAATGCCATCGGCGGACTAGCCGTCGGCGAACCTACCGACAAGATGTACGAGATGATCGAGCTGACCAATAGCATACTCCCCAAGGATAAGCCACGCTACCTCATGGGCGTCGGCACCCCAGCCAACATACTCGAGGGCATCGCACGAGGAGTCGACATGTTTGACTGCATTATGCCCACACGCAATGCTCGCAATGGTCAGCTCTTCACCTGGCAAGGCACGATCAACATACGCAATGCCAAGTGGCGCACTTGTCACGAGCCAATTGACACCGAGGGTACCGCATCAACCGACCACCGCTATACCCGCGCTTACCTCTACCATCTCTTTAAGGCGCAGGAGATCACGGGGCTCACCCTGGCTAGTATCCACAACATCGCCTTCTACCTCGACCTAGTCAACCAAGCGCACGACCACATCGTGGCAGGCGACTACACCGACTGGATGCGCAGCGTCCTGCCCGCCCTCACCCGCCGTCTCTAGTCCGTGCGTACAGTCAATGATCACTTACGCAATATCTTTCTCTCGGGGGAAATTGTCCAAAGAGGGAACTATCCGGAAATTCCGAATAGTTCAGCAAGAAGGGTCTCGCTCAGTAAGCCGTGAGGTCTCGCTCTACCCTCTGGAAGCGATCATCGCAACCAGTACGCTGTACCCAACCACCTGACGGGACACTAGTACGGATGCCTTGCTCATCGTTCGCTTCTAACTTCTAACCACCTCTAACTCGATAGCCACGTGGGAAATCTCAAATCTCCACGTGGCCGTTTTTTATTCTCCACGTAGGCGCAAAACGATTCCTCCGAAGTTTCATTTGATTC
>URDQ01000074.1 GCA_900546675.1 uncultured Porphyromonas sp.
GCCTCCTCCCTCTCTCAAACGACAAATGGACTATTGACACACCCCCCCCTACAAAGGGTTACACGTCACGCTTTGACACAACGGACGCTCAGACCGAGCGTCCCTACAAAGGGCTACTCGTCTTGTCCGCCCCTACAAGTCGTTACTCGTTACTAGAGTCACTAGACAGATCAGTGGTTATACTACGACAATCGGGGTAGCTCTCACTAGGAGGGCTACCCCGATTACTCTATCTATATGCGACGACGAGCGTTCTTATCGCTGAAGCTTCTTGATCCAGCGGAGACCGTCGGCGGACTGTACGTCGAGCAGTACGACCTCTGTCTCGGGCATCTCGATATCTACCTGCGTCTGACCATCGGTCGTGGCACGCTCCAGTAGATAGCCGTGTACGCTGTACAGCTGGTAGCCGGCGATACCCTGATCGTAGGATATGCGATAGCCCGTAGCGGTGCGCCCTATCTGTAGCTCGTCTTGTGGATCAACCACCTCCTTGTTCGAGCGAACACCTGCATACGACATACGTAGTTCGAAGCGGCGTCCATCTCGAGGGCTATAAGCGTAGCTATAGCTCGGGTTGGCGAGCAGATCTTGCTCGGTGCCTCGCAGGCGGTCGTAGAGCGACAGCTTGTCAAAGGGCTTCTCCGACAACGTCGTGAAGTCTAACGTGAGCATACCATCGGTAGGAGCATAAATGCCTAGTTCGAGACTCGTATAGGGAGCATCAGTCTGTACGAAGTTACAGCTACCGTCAGTTGGATTGACAAAGTAGGCAACTGGAGCGGTCTGCATCGTACTTGGAGCGATCAATGCAGGTGTAGCACTAACGGTCGCTTCGGGCAGTAGCATAGCAAAGCCCTTGGCACCCTTGACATCAGAGACGGTCAGACTTACTGCTCTCTGATCGGCAAGGCTTGTTGCACTATTGCCACTACGTAGCTCATAGTTTGCTGTACCATCTGCCTTAGGAGGTAGAAGTACCGATTGATCTCCTGTCGTGGGGAAGTGAAGCTGAGAGACTCCCATCTTGACCTTAACAACGAAGGCCTGAAGTGGTGCAATCTGACCATTCGGCAACTGTGTGTATGTAGCATCTGGAGCAACTGCCTTGACGTGATAGTAGTGCCACGCTCCATCTGTGAATAGATAGTAGTAGGGCTCTATGTTACTAGCATTTGCCTCATAAAGCTTGTCAAAGCTAATCGGAGTCATAAATGGATTGCCCACAAGTGCCATCAGCTGAGGCACCTCAGCAATCTTTTTAAGCTTCAATGTATAGCCCTCAGTAGCTTCACCAGCAGTATCATCGGCTATAGAGCCGATCGCCTTGGTCGCACTATCCTCAAAGACAAAGCGATAGTCTTGTTCGGGATCTCTACGAGCTCCGTCCATCTTGCTGATAGGCTTCAAGTCTCGCTCGTTGAAGTATACGAATAGTGACAGCCACTCTTTTGGATCATATCGATGGAGCGGATAGAACTCCTTACGACCATTCTGCTCATTGGTTTCATAAAATGGCAAGCGTATGATACCCTGTAGACCATTAAGGTTCTTGTGATCTGAAGCTCCAATCTTGTCAGCCTGATAACCAACGACCTGGAGAGCTAATGCTAGGTTAGAGTCTGCGATAGGAGTCCCCTGAGTACTGATTGCCTGATCGAAAGAAGCCTCCGTTAGTGAGCCATCAGTATTTACTGGCAATAGCTTGAGATAGCGCTGATAGGTCAGAGGATAGCCGGCTAGCGAGAAGTCTCCAGCATAGACATTCTTGATTGGCGTAGATAGCATATACCATCTATCACGCTCCAAGAGAAGCGCATTAGCCTCTAGGTGCTGAGGATCTTCATACGGCTTAACTGTACCATCAGCTTGCATAATGCCAAAGTTGTAATCGATGAAAGCTCGAGCATAGCTAGAGAGTAGCTGAGGATTGCCTAGTGCTGCGCCGTAATGGAAGTAGATATCGTTACACACAGGCTCTCCGAAGGACTGTCTCATAGTCTTCGCTGGATCTAAGTCTGGGAAGAACTTATCGACAACACCTGGTATATGTACATTGGTACAAGATGCTGGGATAGCCTTTATCGGATTCCCCTGACTATCTGCCCAGTTGTCAGTTGAGTTCCAATCTGCAGAGCTAGCTTCCTTACGCCACCACAACTCAGTAGGAGAGATGATCAACTGAAAGTCAATCTCCTCATCTGTCGGAGCCTGATCACACAAGACATTTGTGATATGAGCCTTGTAGTGTCCTGCATGAGCTTTGGAAGCATTTTCTATCTTGAGTTCGGGTCCCTCTATAGTTGATCCATCAGGGAGAGTCCAGCTGTACTTCGACTGAGCGGACACCTTAGGTATTTTGAGAAGAATCGTGCTACCCTCACAGTATTTAGGGAACTCTCCATTATGTATCAAGATGTGCTCACTGCTCAAGTCAATCAGCGTAATCTTTTCACCCTCATTCTCTCGATCACACTTCTCGGTACGCATATAGAGATAGTACTCAGGACGGACTTGATCTGCTGTTAGGTCGAAGACAACAGGGCCATTATCATCTGCCTCACGCACCTTACTAGCGATGACTGTCTTATTATCCATCTCTCGTAGCTCTACAAAAACTCGCCCTGCCGTTTTAATCGGCATTAACGATATGTGTGCCCCAGCGCCACTCTTACAGATATACGCCTCGAAATTATCTCGGTCATACGTTGGTTTCCCAACCTCAATCTCACGAGTATGTATGAGATCCAAACAGGGGAGCTCCGTTATATCCCACCAAAATAGATCTTTGGCATTTTCAGTCGTGTAGGTAATCTCGATCTTGTAATCTGCCCAAGGGATGTCTACATAGAGATCCTCAGGACTCTGTCCATTAAGGACATCAGGGTCGGCAATAACCCTTACCTTAGTCCTTGGACTGCTCTCCCATTTAGATGTCTCATTGGGGAAGAAGGCTTTGTTCACCGGATTGTATAGCTTTACAGTAGCAACCGTTATGACGGGCTTACCATCTCGAAGTATTATCTCGGGAGACTTAGCCCCACGAAATGGATATACACGCAAATTTTTACAGTCAACTGGATCAATAGCTGGCTTTATGTTAGCTCGCTCAGGTCCATACTCAAACTTGGGAATACGATGATCATATAAAAGGCCATGATCGAGAGGGTGATCGCCTCTAATCGATCTTATCTCCCCAAACATATCCATATAGGTAACCTTAAAATTGTAGCGACCTGGTGGAAGCTTGACATCCCAGCAAGGCTCCGCATATGGGTTATCTGCAGGAGCTGCGTCGTTGGGGAATGGATAAATCCACCAAGAGGTATGATTCTTAGGGATGGTGATAGGCACATTGAGCTTGGGTTGATACTCATTTTGTGGCTGGTACTCGTCTGGTGCCTTTACTAAGGTGATTTGAACACCCGCAGCAGGGATCTGAAAATACCAGCCAAGGGCTCCATCCTCAATCGCTAAAGCCAAAACAACATCCATTGTACCCTCACAAAAGTAATGACCTTCTATATGAGGCTCTGCTCCAGGGAGAAAGAGATTCGTACGCTTATCAAAGGTATCAGGTCTAGTATCTCGATAATAATTTCTAATTATAAAACCTGCCTCATCGTCAGTGGTTGAGATATCGGTTATTTTGTTACTAAACCGCATTGTTGCGACCTTTCCAGTAGCATCTTTCATTACGACATTATTTGCCACCTCCCAAGACATCGCCTTATTAAATTCTTTCCATTCTCTAGCGTCCTCCTTGGTAAAGAATACAGGGCCTAAATGGTTCACACCGCCAAAAGCAGACGATCTCACCTCTACGGGAAATGTCAAAGACTCTACGAACTCCTCCTTGATACGAAACTTCGGTCTATACTCCATCTTATAAGGTCTCTTGGCTGGATCATAGACTGGAGGATCGCTTGCTTCAAGCCAAGGATTAGGATCATACGCATTTTTACCCCACACCTGAGTAATAAATTTAGCAGCCTTTGGATCTGTTGCCCCTTTCGGACGACAAGCGATGACCATTTGTTCATAAGCGAGAGTAACCATCTCATTTGCAGTCATCCCATTGCAGATTTTGGCAAAGAGGTGTGGCACTTCTTTAGTTACGGTTGGGAAATTCCCCTGATTGTCGGGGCAATAATCCCTGAACGTATCTGTTACTTTCCACAAACCATAGTCCCCTTGGAAGGTAGGCTCCTCTCCTTCATATTTATTGAGAGTTACCCAATTGATAGGCTTCGCATTTTCTTTGCCTGGGAAATTAAGATCGGGACTCGTATAGAGCATATAGTCGGCATACATACAGAAAGCATACTCGAAGTAGTAAAAAATCGAGTCAACTGGATAGCCAAAATAGATTGGATTTGGGTCTTCTGAACAGACTCCCCCAAACTGAAAGCGCATAGAGACCCAGTCGGGGTGTCCAGCTGGTGTCGTAAAGCTTTGTGTCCACCCGCCAGTATCAGGAATCCAATGGCTAGCCGTTGGAGCTACTCCAACTTTCGCCTGCTGGGTTACAATAGATCCAGAGGCATCGGATATCTCCAGCTCATAATTTCCTGAGAGAAGATTCCAAATGGTAATCTTTTCAGTTGTAGCAGTGTAAGTCATTGGCTCCGCAAAGCCCTCAGGCACTTGAGTGAAGTGGATGGTATAGGGAGCCGTCCCCGACTCTACTTCTAGTAGTATGGTTCCAGTACCTTTAGTGACTCCTGGGAGACAAGGGCGATTTTTACCAACTTTTACCTGTAGCTGAGCTTGTGCCATTAGAGGTAAGGCACAATAGGTACAGAGGATTAGGAGGTATGTCCAAAATCGTTTGTTATATGTCGTTCTTGTGAGATTATAGTGTTTCATAGCCTTTGATGGGAATGAGTCGTATGGTCTAGTAGCTTAAGGTTCGTAAGGAGTTAGAAGGTGTCTAGTCCTGTCTCTAGAGATCTAAAGTCTGCACGATATGGCGTGGCTACGACACGATAGCAACTATTGCGATAGACACTCTGGTCAGAGGGTTCAAAAGTGGCAGAGGTCGTAAGGTAGTCATCAGCACCTTCGTTATGACGGTCAAAAGAGAATGTGGTCGTGTGCTCCTTCTTTTCCTTAAAATCCCATGGATCGGGATAGTAGTTCCACGTAATCTTCATCACTGTCGCTTGCTCGGCTTCTAGCCCTTGTGCTACAAGACGCTCAGGCAGGTAAAAGTGTACTCGATAGTCCAACAGATAAGCGCCTCCAATGGGATCATCCTTAGGAAGGTCGTCTAGCCCGACCACAGAAGACTCATCTACTACTCGGGAGAGAGTAACAGCTGTTTCATCTGAAGACGTTTCGAGAGAGGAGTATTGATTTGCGGGGAAGAGCGGTGTTTCGTCTGTGGATTTATCTATATCTATAGTAACGACACGATCAAATCCCCATGGACCTATCCAACTACAATCAAACTTACCATCGCTACGCCTAGTTGCCTCGACACAATCCTTGATGATGAGCTCTACCTTGGCTAGTATGCGCAGTAGCTCGACCCCTTTTGTCGGAGTAGGGAGCTGAAGCTTAAGAGGGCTATCCTTAGCCCCACCCTTTCGCATATCGACAGCACTATATTCGGCAGTCATCGGGACATAAAATTTGGAAGAGACTTTGCGCTCTATACCATAAGTATTCAACACGATTGACTTAATCTCATCTCGTGTTGTAACGGCAGAGAGGATTCTGGAGAGATCTTTTCTCGCTGAAGTCTTCAGAGAAGATTCATTGGCGATAACCATCATATCGTAGATGCCCATCTCATCCTCTTCAAGCTTGAATGAGACTTCATTGTATCCCGTAGTAAGCTTATTGGGGCTATGAGAGTCAGGATCTAGGCCCCTAAAGTAGAGGTTCTTCTTAACCTCATCTCCTTGGAGCAGTATGATACGAAGCTCCGTGACATAGTCTTCTTTGTCAGTCTTGTCGGTGTTGATACTATAGACTCCGTCTTCCTGAGCTCGCAGATTCTGAGTGTGCACTCCTCGCACGCCGAACTGGAGCGAGAGATAGCCCCCCTGTCCATCACCGATCAGCTCCTCGTCACAATCTTGCCGTACACAGCTGGCAAGGGAGAGCAACATGCCGATAGTTAGGAGTGCAGTGTATATTATATTGTATCGTGGTCGATTCATAGTGATGTGACGATATGAGTATGAAGTTACAGTTCGATCTCGTAGGAGTGTACCTTCCACCCATCGATGATGATCTCGATGGCATAATGGGTATTGTCGGGTAGCTCCTGAAGACGGATCTCAATGTCGTACTCAAACTGACACTGGGGCTTGTAGTCAGGTTTCTTAGCTAGTAGCTCCTTGAGATCGTATGTAAAGATCTTGGCTCCCGTATCAGACCGTACGATGCTTAGCTGAGGGCGTGTCTTAGCGTCATCTAGTCGTAGCGTGCTGAGACGCGTGCTACGTGTCGTACCCTCGCTGGGAAGGTCTGCCTGGTAGATGACATGCTTGGCAGGATTGGTCAGCTGTCCCATAAAGTCATACGCTGCGTTATTATCCTCAATCTGGATCTGTAGTGGATAGATGACTCTGCTGGGGAGCTTAGTAAGGTGTATGTCAAAGTTGTTGCTGTAACGTGTCAGATTAGGACGTATAGGCAGTCTGAGACTCGTTCCCTCTGGAGGCACGGGGCAGTCCACAATGTCTGTGGCGAAGTATAGGGGCTCGGGTAGTAGCCCCGTAAATATGTCTAGGTCTGAGAGCCTAAGGGCTAGTCTGCAGTCCTGATGCTTGTTGTGAGATGAGGGCGTGAGGTCACTCATTGTGTAGAGCTTTGGTGAGACCCCGACCCACATCGTGTAGCGGTACTGCTCTCCACATTCGTTTGCTACAGGCACTTCGATAGCTGTCGCCTCGGACAGGTCAATAGGCTCAAAGTGCTTGTAAGCGACAATCTCTCCTGTGGAGGGCTTGCTGATGACTAAGTCTAGGTAACCTGCCTTGCCTATATAAGCACTATCAGGCATACAAGGAGTCTGCATATGTGGGGTAAAGACCAATATGGTCGGACACTCTCCTCGATCATAAACCATCCTATCACAGCTCACGAGTGATAAGACGAGGAGGGGAAGCAGGAGTATGTTATATATAGTGTGTCGCTTCATAAAGTGTAGCTATGATTGAGAGATCAGGGGTGTCTAGTTAAAATGGAGTAGGTCGTAAGGGTAATGAAAATGGGGGGGGGAAGACGTGTAACGATCTGTAGGGACGTACAGCCCGTTGTCCTTAAGCTTTAACGCTGTAGCCTTTGATGCAACGGACGTTCAGACCGAGCGTCCCTACAAAGGGTTACTCGTCTGTCAAACGGGGACGGACGCCCTCTCGCTAGATACTAGCCGTGCGTCCCTACAAAGGGTTACTCGTCTGTCAAGCGTGGACGCACGCAGTGGTGCATCCACGCAAGCAGATCAAGTCTATTAGATTAGAGACCTAGTACTATATCATAGGTATGTACATTCCAAGGAACGACATTGACCTCTACAGCCATATAGGTTTCCTCAGGAGTATTCTTGTCTCCAGGTACGTAAGGTGGCGTATTGGGATCATCCTTTGGCTTAGGATCAGGGTTTTTCTGAGGATTTTCAGGATCATCAGGATCCTCTGGGTAGAGCGGGTTCCAGTTGAGACCGAGAGACTTAAAGCCTGTGACGCTGATATGGTAGATGTTGTTGCGATATGCAGGAGCATCTAGCGTCTTATAGACGTCATCGGGATTGACAAAGACATGATAGAGTACCTTGCCCGCCTTATACTCGGTGTACTTCTGCTCGGGGACGACCCTGTATATTCAATTAGTAAATGCAACTCATACCTACAAAAAATGGATCGCACCC
>URDQ01000075.1 GCA_900546675.1 uncultured Porphyromonas sp.
GGGTGCGATCCATTTTTTGTAGGTATGAGTTGCATTTACTAATTGAATATACAATCTTTGACTTCGCAAAGCGCACGAGTGGCTCCCCACGTGGAGAATTTCAAATGCCCACGTGGAGATAAAAGATTCTCCACGTGGGCGAGAAATAATTCTTCGGAGGAATCAAATGAAACTTCGGAGGAATCATTTTGCGCCTACGTGGAGAATTTTCGTTTTCCACCTAGATATTGGCAAATAGCCACGTGGAGATCTAGACACGGTGCGTGACGAGTAGCCGTTTGCAGGGACGCACTGGTCGTTACATTCATAGTTTACAAAAATGCAACACTCTAGATGTCCTTACTTTGCCGAAGAAAATGTACCTTTGGCAATCTAATCTTAGCGATATATATGTGAGCTTATGCGACGAGTCACACTGCCAGCTTTACAGAGACTACTACTCCTCTCTACAATAGCCACCCTATGGGCCACCCTCCCGCTCTCATCACAGAGCATCACGGCGGCACGGATCAATGAGGTGATGATAGATAATGTGGATAACTACATTGATAACTATGGCAAGCGTAGCCCTTGGATAGAGATCTACAACTCCTCTGCGGGGACGATAGACCTGGCGGGTTGCTTCCTGACCGATGATCCGCAGCATCTCAAGAAGTATATGATCCCTAAGGGGGATGTGCTGACGGTGGTCAAGCCGAGGCAGAGTGCCGTCTTCTTTGCCGACGAGATGCCAATGCGAGGCACCTTTCACCTAAACTTCACGCTAGCACCTGACACCACGCACTATCTAGCTTTGATAAGCAACGATGGGAGTACTATCATCGATGAGGTAAAGGTGCCAGCATCTCTACCCGCCAACCACTCCTACGCTCGTGTCGAGGACGGGGTGCGTACAGCTGTCGCTGCCGAAGCTTGGCATATCACGCAGCACACGACGCCTGGATCTAACAATGTGGTCAAGGACAAGAATGAGAAGATAGACCGCCTACAGGAGGCCGACCCTAATGGCTTTGTGATGACCATCACCGCTATGCTGGTGGTCTTCTCGGGGCTACTGATCCTCTTCTTGGCCTATAAGCTTGTCGGAATCGTGGCGATGCGTATCGAGGGGCGTCAGGAGAGTCTGCGTGATCGACTGCACAATCGACTAGAGAAGCGACTAGACCAAAAGCCTGCAGAGGAGACCAACATGACCGAAGACCCGCTCGTGGCTGTCGCTATCTCACTGGCGCTGACGAGTGAGCTAGAGATAGGCGGTGGAGAGGCGCCCGGACGACTCACGATACGTCCTCACACGCTACCTTACACGCCGTGGAGTGACAAGAGCCAAATGATGCGTCCTACGGTAGACTATAAGCGACTGAAAGCGTAACTCTAGACCTAAGCGATTAACGAGATAGCCTTATGAATTTTTGGAACTTCCTTGTTGAGAATATAGAGATCTTCTCTACTTATACGGGCTTTGCCAATGTGACGACGGGTCACGTGATTATGATCCTGATTGGTGCCCTATTTATCTTCCTAGGCATACGCTTTAGGTTCGAGCCGCTGCTCTTGATTCCCATTGGCTTTGGTATGCTGATTGGCAATATTCCTTTTAAGGATGCGGGCTTGCAGATCGGCATCTATGAGGAGGGTTCTGTCCTCAACATCCTCTACCAGGGAGTGAGACAGGGGTGGTACCCGCCACTGATCTTCCTCGGCATCGGGGCGATGACAGACTTCTCGGCGCTGATCTCCAATCCTAAGCTAATGCTGGTGGGCGCAGCTGCGCAGTTTGGCATCTTTGGTGCCTATATGATCGCCCTGCAGCTAGGCTTCGAGCCCAATGCTGCGGGAGCTATCGGTATCATCGGAGGTGCTGATGGCCCGACAGCTATCTTCCTCTCGTCAAAGCTGGCTCCCGACCTACTCGGTGCTATCGCTGTCTCGGCTTACTCCTATATGGCACTGGTGCCAATCATACAACCGCCTTTCATGCGTCTGCTGACGACCGACAAGGAGCGACGCATACGTATGAAGCCACCTCGCAAGGTGTCTCGTGTAGAGCGTATCCTCTTCCCTATCTTCGGACTTCTCTTGACGGGCTTCCTCGTACCCTCTGGTCTACCTCTGCTGGGGATGCTTTTCTTCGGCAATATCCTCAAGGAGAGCGGTGTCTGCGATCGTCTAGCTCGTACGGCTCGTGAGCCACTTATCGACATCGTCACGATCCTCCTCGGTGTGACGGTAGGAGCCTCGACGCAGGCAACGCACTTCCTCACGCTCGACTCGGTAAAGATCTTTATGCTCGGTGCGCTCTCCTTTATCATAGCGACCTGCTCGGGAGTACTTTTTGTCAAGTTGATGAACCTCTTCCTCAAGGATGAGAACAAGATCAATCCGCTGATCGGCAATGCAGGTGTCTCGGCTGTTCCTGACTCGGCGCGCATATCGCAGATCGAGGGCGTCAAGTATGACCGTACGAACTACTTGCTGATGCACGCAATGGGACCAAATGTGGCAGGCGTCATCGGTTCTGCGGTTGCTGCGGGTGTCCTCCTCGGCTTCCTATCTTAAAGCTCACGAGTAGCGACGATACGTGCAACGACGAGACGTGTAACCCTTTGTAGGGACGCACGGTCTGTGCGTCCGTCCCCGTTAAAACCACGAATGCTGTAATCTTTGACACAACGGACGCACAGACCGTGCGTCCCTACAAAGGGTTACTCGTCTCGCTTTGACACAATGGACGCACGACCATAAGTCCATACAAATACTGGTGTTACAGCGTCTGATGGCTGGATTTGTCGTGTTGATGTGATTCGTGTAGGGGCGGACCTGCGTGTCCGCCCGCAGAATAGACTACGCTCAGGTGAGGACGGGCGGACACATAGGTCCGCCCCTACAAAGGGTTACACGTATCATCGCTATACGTCAAGTGCGTCCGTTGTCGACAAAGCAAGACGAGTAACCCGCTGTAGGGACGCACGGTCTGTGCGTCCGTCCCCGTTAAAACCACGAATGCTGTAACCTTTGATACAACGGACGCTGTAACCTTTGATACAACGGACGCTCAGACCGAGCGTCCCTACAAAGGGCTACTCGTATCGCTTTGATACAAAGGGCTACTCGTATCGCTTTGATACAAAGGGCTACTCGTATAGCTTTGATACAAAGAGCTACTCGTATAGCTTTGATACAAAGAGCTACTCGTATAGCTTTGATACAAAGGGCTACTCGTATAGCTTTGATACAACGAACCTCGTAAGATTTGCATAGTTGATCACCTTCGAGACACGAAGTCTCTATGGGGTTATTTTGTACCTTTGCGGACAAAGGTGTGCCAATAGATCTGCAAGGTGGATTGTGGTACGCTTTTTGAAAGGTAACTAGAAAGAATCCTATTGATGAATAAGCATATTAAAAACCCTCTGGGTACTCCCACTCCTAACCCGCAGGGGTCGGATCCACGACGTGGCAAGCGTCGCTTTAATCCGATGTGGCTCTACCTATCGGCCATACTGATCTTAGGGATGCTCTTCTTCCTACCGTCTGAGCAACCTACTAATAATAAGGAGGTGGACTGGACGGAGTTTCAGCAATTGCTCCGCAAGGAGGTCGCCACCAAGGTGGAGGTGAACCGCACCAAGGGGGTCGCTGTCGCTACGCTCAACCCCAAGAAGGTGAGTATGGTCTACAGCGAGCAGGAGCTACAGAATCTAGAGCAGCGGGGCTTCCCCTTTCGTATGGTCAATGCGCAGTATCAGGTCAAGTGTACCCTTCCATCGGTAGATCGCTTTGACGAATTTGTCCAAAGGGAGGAGGTCGCCATAGATATCAAGTATAAGACCGACAGCATGAGCTTTTGGCTCATCCTAGCCAACTGGCTTCCGCTGATCCTACTTATTGTCTTCTGGATATGGGTCTTCCGCCGTATGAGCGCTGGACCTGGAGGTAAGAACGGTGGTCCTGGCGGAGTCTTTAACGTCGGTAAGTCCAAGGCTAAGCTCTATGACAAGAAGGAGTCGCACGTCACCTTTGACGATGTGGCGGGGCTTCACGAAGCTAAGCAGGAGCTACAGGAGATTGTCGAATTCCTCAAGAACCCCGACAAGTACACCAAGCTGGGCGGTAAGATTCCTAAGGGTGCACTCCTCGTGGGTCCTCCAGGCACTGGTAAGACGCTCTTTGCGAAGGCGGTCGCTGGTGAGGCGCACGTGCCGTTCTTCTCAATCTCTGGTTCAGACTTCGTGGAGATGTTCGTTGGTGTGGGAGCTTCACGCGTCCGAGACCTCTTCAAGCAAGCTAAGGAGAAGTCGCCCTGTATCATCTTCATCGACGAGATTGATGCTGTGGGGCGTGCGCGAAGCAAGAACGCCGGCTTCAGCAGTAATGACGAGCGGGAGAACACGCTCAACCAGCTCCTCACTGAGATGGACGGCTTCGACGGCAATAGCGGCGTGATCATCCTCGCAGCAACGAACCGTGTGGACATCCTCGACAAGGCACTCCTACGTGCTGGGCGCTTCGACCGTCAGATCTACGTAGACCTACCCGACCTGAACGACCGCAAGGAGATCTTCCTCGTACATATGAAGGGACTCAAGCTAGGGCCAGACGTATCGGTGGATCAGCTGGCACGACAGACGCCAGGCTTCTCGGGAGCTGACATAGCAAACGTCTGCAACGAGGCAGCGCTCATAGCGGCACGCCACGACAAGCAGGCGATCGAAAAGCAAGACTTTATGGATGCGGTGGATCGTATCATCGGAGGTCTAGAGAAGAAGAACAAGATCATCACCGAGGACGAGCGTCGTAGCATAGCCATCCACGAGGCGGGTCACGCCACCATCAGCTGGATGACAGAGTATGGCAACCCCTTGGTCAAGGTCACCATCGTGCCTCGTGGCAAGGCGCTCGGCGCTGCTTGGTATATGCCTGAGGAGCGACAGATCACCCACACGCAGGTACTACTCGACGAACTCTGCTCGCTGCTGGGCGGTCGTGCTGCAGAGGAGCTGTTCCTTGGTCGCATCTCGACAGGTGCCGCCAACGACCTAGAGCGTGTCACCAAGATCGCCTACGCTATGATCACCTACTACGGTATGAGCGACAAGCTGCCCAATCTCAACTATGCTGACTCACAGAGCGACGGCTATACCTTCCAGAAGCCGTACAGCGAGGAGACAGCGATCATCATCGATCAAGAGGTCTCCCAGCTCATCTCCACGCAGTATGCACGTGCTAAGGAGATCCTGACACAATACGCTGAGCAGCATCACCAGCTGGCGCAGCTACTCCTGGAGCGTGAGGTGATCTACACGGAAGATGTGGAGGCGATCCTAGGCAAGCGCCAGTGGATCTCACGCTCGGACGAGCTCGATGCGCTCAACGAGGCTGCGCGTGCCAAGAGACTAGCTAGCGCCACTCCTCCGCCCTATATTAAAAAGGAGGTGGATCAGCCTGCACCCGCTCCCTCAGATGAGAAAAAGGATGAGGAGCCTACAGATCACGAATAGTCCTATCTAGAAGTCGGACAGAGATACTCACTCACTGAGCGTCTCTGTCCGACTAACTTATTAAGCCCTACTTAAGAGCTACACAACACACGACAATCACTGAATACAACGCTACCATGTCGACCTTTACCACCCGTCTTATCTCGGGTACTGTCTATGTAGCACTCATCGTGCTAGTCCTATCACTCTCTATGGTTTGGGGATTGTGGATCTTGCTCTCCTTCTTTGCCGTGGCAGGGATCATCGAGTTCAACCGACTCACCGGCGTCAACAGCCCCTACATCTTCCGCATCGTACTCGACTGCGCAGCTGCCGTTTGGCTCCTCTATGCCACGGCGCAGTATGGTATGGCGATCAGTCATGGACTCGCTATCTTCCTCCCTTACCTGCTCTACCTGTTCTATGTGGTCTGTCGCTCCACATTCCTTCCGCACCAAGCTATGCTCCCCAGCCTCAGCAACAGTCTCATAGGTCAGCTTTACATCGCCGTACCCCTTGCGCTGACCATCAGACTGACGCTTGTGGTCGACCCCTTCTCCTCCATGACGCAGTTCGACGGGTTGCTCCTCCTCGCCATCTTCATCTTTATATGGGTCAATGACACGGGTGCCTACCTCGTCGGCTCACGTTGGGGCAAAAGAAGACTAGCACCCAACATTTCACCAAAGAAAAGCGTCGAGGGCTCCATCGGAGGACTCCTCCTCGTCCTCCTCTCAGCAGTTGTCTTGCGTCTGCTGTTGTTCCCCGAGCTAAGCTGGCTGCGCATCTTGCTCATCGCTACAGTGGTCGCCGTCTTCGGTACCATCGGTGACCTCTTCGAGAGTAGCCTCAAGCGTCAGGCTGGAGTTAAGGATTCGGGCAAGCTCATCCCAGGTCACGGAGGCATACTCGATCGCATCGACAGCCTGCTCCTAGCAGTGCCAGCCGTCTACCTGCTCCTCGCTTTCCTCGATCTATACTAAGGCTGTGAAAGTGCCCCGATCACTACGCTCCATACTAGCCGACAGCAGTCTACTCATCTCTGTCAGCGTCGGGGTACAGCTGATAGCCCTACTCCTCTTACCGTGGGTCAGTAGACTATACACACCAGACACGCTAGGCGACCTAGCACTCATCCTCTCCATCGCCACGCTGCTCAGCATCGCCGTGGGGGGGCGCTACGATCAGGCTATCGTTGTCTGCCAAGAACCCTTAGAGCGAGACCACTTGTTGCGCCTCACCCTATGGATCACGGGCGTAATAACGCTCATACTATTCGCCCTCACCCCAGTCATCGAGCCACGGATCGTAGCAACCCGCTACGCCACCCTGCAGGGCAAGCTTTGGCTCATTCCGCCCGTTGTCTGCGCTTTAGGACTTAGCACTACGCTGAGCAATTATGCACTAAGCCTAGGACACTTCAAGCGTATCGCCACCAGCAAGGCGGTACAGGGACTAGGCAACAATGGACTCAAAGTGGGCTTCGGACTCTTCTCGCCCACCGTTTGGAGCTTGTGGGGCGCGCAAATAGCCTCGACGCTGCTTGCACTTGTTCCACTCCTGCCTTCACTCAAGCAGCACAAGACAATTAATCGTCCGACCAAGCGTAGAGGGCTAAAGTTTGTAGCTCGCAAGTACAGAGTCTTCCCGATCTTTAGCCTTCCTCAGACACTCATCACCACCCTCCTCGGGTCGATCCTAATCCTCATGCTACCGCTAGGCTACACCACCGTAGAGGTAGGACTGGTCTCTATGGCAACGATGCTGGCACGTCGCCCCGTACAGCTCATCGCAGACAACATAAGTCAGGTCTACTTAAACCGTCTTTCCGTAGCACACCATGCGCAGGCTCCTTGGCGACCACTCGTCCGCCCACTGCTCGTGGTAACGCTCGTGGTAGGCATCCCCACGCTCCTACTCCTTTGGTGGGCTATGCCCTATCTAGTTCGTTGGCTCTTAGCACCCGAGTACGTAGCCTGCACAGAGATCATACGTGCCATGCTCGTTTACCTGCTCGTTTTCTTCTTCACCTCTATCATCAACGTCATCCCCGACATCATCGAGCGACAAAGAGCGCACCTACAAGTCCAACTGCTCAACCTCTTCCTGCAGGTTGCCCTCTTGGTGCTATTCATCTACGTCTTGCGTGCGCCCTTCATCGAGACCGTCTCCACCTACTACCTAGTCATCGCACTCTACCACCTGCTCTACGGGGGGTGGCTCCTCTACCTCTTGCGCCGACACGACCAGCAGCTCCAGCAGAGCAACGGCTAGCGAATGAAATCATAACCCAATACAGCTACTAAGGGGGTGTGTCAATAGTCCATTTGTCGTTTGAGAGAGGGAGGAGGCTGGGAATTT
>URDQ01000076.1 GCA_900546675.1 uncultured Porphyromonas sp.
GGGTGCGATCCATTTTTTGTAGGTATGAGTTGCATTTACTAATTGAATATACGAAGAGAGTCAGGGCGACACATTATAATTGCTCTTCTTTGTTGACTGATGAAACGTTTTATTGCTACAGACGGACATTGCGTACATCAGAGGGCAGAACCTTATAGCTTGTCATATTACCTTTGCATAGTCTATATACTAGGGAAGTACAAGGCAACAAGAAACGCTCTCCACCGAGATCATCTTAGTTGCGAGGCTTAAGGCTAGAAGGGGTAGCCTACTGCAAAGTGGTAGCCGAGAGAATTGGCAAACTTGGGCAGGTTGTAGTAGCCCTGACGTGTGGTCTCGAAGGGGAGGTGTAGCCCTACACCGACATCAAAGCGGATGACTAGGAAGTTGAGGTCGTAGCGTAGTCCTACACCAGAGCCGAGGGCGAGCTGATTGAAGAAGTCCTTAGCATCGGTGATCTCCTGGAGTGATCCACCTGGACGGTTTTCGTCAGGACGAAGCAACCACACATTGCCCGAGTCGAGGAAGAGCGCACCATAGAGATCGCCCGCAAGACGGAAGCGGTACTCAGCGTTCATCTCTAGCTTGAACTCTCCCGTCTGATCCATAAAGGCGTAGCGACTATTACGTGGCACAAAGCGTCCTGGACCTATGCTGCGTACGGTGAAGGCGCGGATGCTGTTTGCTCCACCTACGTAAAATTGCTCACTATACGGAGCCACCGTCATATTACCAAAGCTGTAGATAGCGCCTACGCCTGCTCTCAGAGCTAAGCTTTGATTGCGATCGATGCCGTAGGTGTAGCGTAGCTCTGCTGTACCCTTGACAAACTGTGCGAAAGGGACGCCGAGGAGCTTTTTAGTCTCATAATAGTCGTGACCTGCCAGTGAGTAGATCCCATTGAGGATATTGCCAGCCTGAGAGATGCCTAGGTCGATGTGCAGGTGATGACTGCCTAGTCCCGTGAAGATATTGTCAAAGGTGTACTGGTAGCTCATCTGAGGAATCAGTTGGCTCCGCAAGCTCAGCCCCAAGATAGGATTGTCGGTGATGACCTTCTGAAAATTTTCGGACTGGCGAGAGAGTCGGTTGTAATGTA
This sequence comes from uncultured Porphyromonas sp., assembly GCA_900546675.1. GTDB lineage: Bacteria > Bacteroidota > Bacteroidia > Bacteroidales > Porphyromonadaceae > Porphyromonas. Next base: position 1,100 of record URDQ01000076.1, read on the forward strand.
TCCTCAGAGGGGTGATCATATGCTGATGCTGCGCCTTACGTACGCTATAATTGGCAGCTAGTCCTAGAGAGGTGATCTGGAAGTAGTGCGCACGATTGAGCATAGAGGCAGATAGGGTATAGGTGGTCTGCACGTCGTGTGTAAGGTGCAGGTCGTAGAGCCATGGCAGCAAGATGCGTGGAGCCTGGAGGTTGAGGTTAGAACCCACCTCGTAGCTGTTGATGTCGGATATGGATACGTCCTGATTGCTACGAGTACGATTGGTCTGCCACTCGTATGAGCCGTAGAGATCGAGCGAGAGTCGCTCGCCTCCTCCGAAGAGGTTGCGACGTCCGAGTGATAGGTTGAGTCCTGGACCGATGAAGTTGTTGGACTTGGTCGTGAAGACCCCAGAGAGCGAGGAGTCCCACGGCTTGTCTAGCTCAGCGGTGACGTAGAGGTCGAGGAGGTTGTGCAGCGTGTCACTAGCGACAAACTGCATATCGACATAGGAGAAGGCTCCCAGCCCCAGCAGAGACTGACGGGTAGATTGCTCGAGAGACTGCGAGTAGAGTTCGCCCGAGCGTAGCTGTATTCTATTGGCAAAGACTGAGGGGCGCACTCTCGGATGCTCTCGGTAGTGTAGTGTGATCCCCTTAAACTGCATAGAGTCCGTCAGCGAGAGTCTATCGTCTTCGGTGAGTAAGACGTGAATGGAGCCTATGCGCCACGGCTCGAAGGTGTAGTTTGGATAGCCACTCTGCTCCCGTACCTGCATATAGACTTTGCCTGGGATAAGTAGCGTGTCTACCTGATAGACGAGCAGATCGGGAGCGTAGAAGTAGTAGCCACGGTCTCTTAGGTTCGTGACTAGCATATTGCGGTCTTGGAGAATCTGCGAGAAGTTGAACTGGTCACCCTTGTGTATCCTTGATAGTTCGGCATGATTTAGTATCTCACCACTGCCTAGGAGCCACGGCTCCATATAGCTAATGCTGTCGTAGAGGTAAGGCGCTCCGAGATCAGCCTTGTAGTAGACACGAGCCTGCAGCGAGTCGCTAGAGGAGCGTGCTATACTATCGGTCACGATAGCGTTAAAGTAGCCATGCTCGTGTAGGATAAATTGAGACTGCTTGGCACGAATGTCGGGGCGCACGTCGCTGATGAGCTTAGGCTCCTCGGCAAAGAGCTTATAAAGGCGCTTGCCAACCCAAGTGCTGTCATTGACAAAGCCATTGTAAAACCAAAGTCCGATGGGTATGCGAAAGCGAGAGCGAGCACTGCCGAAGAAGGCATCGTTGGGTGGCACGTTGAGTACTTTCTCCATATTAGAGATAGCTCGATCTGCAGCGTCACTGCCATCGTCTCCTTGGATGCGTGTCTTACCGATACCTATATATAGTAGCTCTCCCTCGGGGATGTGCTGTGTCACGGAGCAACTACTCAGAGCTAGTATAGTGCAGATCAGTAAGAGTAGCGCATGAGCTATGGTTAGTCTGCTGTAGAGAGTGCGGTTCATAGCTGTGGAGTCTGAGAGATTGAGTTTACGGTATCAGGAGCGATGGGGATAGCGTGTGTCAGGCTATCCGTGGCGATCGATACGGAGGTGCTGTCTGACGGCATCTTGTCTAGTTCGTCAGGCTGCTTCTTAGGATCGGAAGGCTTCTCGGACTTCTTCTTTTGCCACCACATATAGTTGCGAGGATCGAAGAGATCCACGAAGCGACGTGCCTTGAGCTTGACTAGATAACCGACACCAGTCTCGGTCACTACGCCCTCGAGCATATTGTCGTTGTTACGTCTGTGGAAGAGCGTCACATACTGTCTGCCCGCCTCATCAAGACGATACTCAAAGGTTACGTTGTCGATGAAGGTCTGCTCGTAGTTGGTCGGCAGATTACCAGAAGCTACGCGCCCGCCGATGACGAAGCGTATGCGGTCGTTGAGGAAGCGACGGCTGAAGCTGTAGGTATAGTTGGTCTGCTGTAGTTGAGACTGATTGTACCCTCCTAGCTCCATACCGAGAGATAGATTCGTTCCCTCGAGGAGCTTGCCGGTTAAGCTGTTGAGCTCACTCATAGCGACGTTGCTGAGTACTTTCTCCATCGACATCTGTCCCATATCGGAGGCGAGGTAGGTACCCGATAAGAGCATAGCTACCGCCTGCTTGCCACGCTCCTCCTCGCTCATAGAGGAGAGTTGTGTCTGCGTCTCTAGGTCTTCAGGGGCTGCTAGGTCGAAAGCGAGTGACATATCCTTTAAGTTTTCATCTGCCTTGATGGATACCTTAAAGTCTACCTTATTGGTTGTCTCGCCTCTGGTCACGTCGGCTCGTAGCTTTTGCGAAGCGATGAAGTGTAGGTAAGGATCTAGTGGCTCACCACTCCAGACGAGGTAGCTCTCGGGATCGATGTCGAAGTGTCGTCGTCCTACGACAGGGAAATCATACTGCACCTCTCCTCCATTGAAGTCGTACCGCCCTACGAGGCTCATCGTACCGAGTGGCGGATACTTCAGACGAAGGTCTCCACCGCCCTGTATGCGTACGTAGTCTTGTCCTCGTGAGGAGAGGTCGACGCCGATCTGTACTGCAGGCTCGATGTGAAGCGCCACAGATAGATCCATACGACCCAGGGACTGAGTGCGCATCTCTTCAGGCTCCTTGACACTGGTCGTATCGGAGACGTTGACAAACTCTACAACGCCCGACATATTGTCCTGTGCCTTGATGGTTGCTTGCGACATAACGTAGGTCGCATTGGTACCTCCATGTAGTGTGACCGAGCCTAGTAGCTGAGGCGCTGTCAGGTAGCCCTGCAGGCGTAGGTCGGCAGAGAGGATAGCTCGGCCATAGATCGACTGCTTGTTGTGGTACTTACTATCGATCACCTGAGCATGGTCGGCATAGAGGCGTAGGTCGCTCTTGAGCGCCTCTGGTCCAAAGATGTATAGCCAACCATCAAGGTAGAGCGAGGTCTCCTTGCCTTGTAGCGTGAGCTTGTAGTCTTTGAGGTTTAGTCGGCTCTGATCGATGTTCAGCGGACGGCTATCTAGTGTGTACTGATTGCCGGTCAGAGAGAGCGCGACTGATCCATCGGTAATGTGTGGTGCTCCGTTGAGAATAGGACTCTTAGGCGTACCCGTCACAGCGATCGAGCCGTCGAGCGCACCTGATAGGCTGATGAGATTACCACCCATAAAGGGGTTAGCCAAACGTAGCGGGAAGGATTCGAACAAAGCGTTCATATCGAGAGCCTCTTCACCCTTACGGCTATGGTAGATACCGTCTACGGTCAGTGCTAGATTACCATTGCTACTCACCTGAGCAGTGACATATTGCGAAGCGTTGTCACGTGGCTCATAGAAGAAGGCGACACTCACGTTACCTAGATCGCCATCCATATAGGTCATATCATTGACAGAGAGATCGCCCGTGGCACGGTAGACGTTGTCCACACGCTCTATGCGCAGATCCATAAAGGTACGTCCACTCATATCTGGAAGGTGTAGGATACGCACTAAGTCGCTTAGCTCTAGTCGCTGTACGTTGCAGAGCAAGCTTTGGATATTACTTGACTCATCTAGATCGCTGTGTAGCGAGAGCTTGGCACCTTGAGGGTTCGTCAGCTCAAGGTTGGCAAAGATTTGATTGTCTTCATGGAAGTAGAAGAGCGCATTGTTTTCATTCGCACGAAGTCGCTCGCCAGCGAGGTAGATATCTTTATTGGATAGGCTTACACCAAAGCCCTGGGCATTGTAATAGCCACTAGCTCCTAAGCTATAGAATAGCTCATGGTCTCGTAGCCAGTCGAAGTCTAGGTTGATGGCGATGAGGTCTGTCTGAGCCGATCCAATGATTTTGTATGGCGGGCGCTGCTCTTGTCGCTCACCATCGAGGCTTAGATCTATCTGGAGCAACGGGTGTACATAGCGCTGAGCAAGTTCGTCAGAGCTAAACTGATCGGAGAGGTCAGACAGAAGTAGCGGTCTCATAGCCTCAGAGGGCAACTGCTGGCTCATATGGGTCAGATGGTCTAAGAGTATGGGACGACTTGGAGAGAGCGTCGTCAGCTGGAGGAGTGCGTTGTCACACTGTATCGTGTCGTACTGTAGCTGGTGTAGCTCGATACGTCCATTGATCCCTAGCTTAGGACTAGTCAGTAGGTCCGCATCGAGAGACTCTACAGATACATTGTACTTCTCTAGTAGCGAGCGAAGCGGATGCTCTGATCCCATATGTAGTGCTATGTGTGCATTGGGTAGGACGCCTATTAAGTCGCTGTAAGCGGTCAGTCGGGGGGTATCAAATTGATATTCTCCCGCCCACTTGGAGATGCCCGAGATAGAGGTCAAGAGGTGGTTCAGCCCTTCCTGCGTAGTCACACGGAGGTCTATATCGTTGCCCGCTAACTGTGCTAAGACTTGTGTCGTGTCACTAGCTAAGCGTAGGTCGATCTGTTCGTTATCTATTCGCTGAGAGCCGATGGCAAAGTGTAGACCAGATAGCTCGCCATCGATCACATGGGTCTCTGCAAAGTCGCTGTAGAGATCTGCAGTCAGCTTCACACGTCCCTCCATAATGCTATCACTCAGCCCCATAGTTTGCAGGTCTAGGTGAGAGACATCTAGATCTATCTTACCCCCGAAAGAGGGCTGCTTACTAGCTGTGATAAGCGTACCCGCAAGATTCCCAACGAGCTGTGCCGAGGGGTCGTTAGCCTGTAGAGAGACCGCAACGGAGTCTCCACGCAGAGAGCCATCGAGTGCAAGGTTGTGGAGCGTATAGTTCTTGTAGCTGACCTCATCGAGGTCTACAGCGACGAGTCCATGCTTGTTTTTGGTATTTAGGGACAAGCCTGCGCCATCTGCCTTGATTGTTCCCGAGATCACACCAATCGAGTCTCGTGACATAAACTGAGCGACATCCAGACCATCGAGCTGACCATCGAGCTTGTAGCGCTGCTGATTTAGTGCGTATAGCCCGTTGAGGGCTAGCGACCCCCTAGGAGTACCTAGATGCAGATCCGCTGTGATCTGATCTCCGTGTAGTGTGCCGTCTAGGTCTAGGTCCATCCTATCTGGTAGCGTTACAGAGCCAGATGTTTCGTCTATACCAGCTAAGGCTAGAAGTAGCTTAGCTGCAGGCTCTGTCTGTATATTACCTTGTAGGGAGGCTGTGCGTGCTCTTTCATCGAGTAGGTTAGTCGCTTTGCCACTAGCAGAGAGTGCGACGAAGCCCTCTTGCTGCAACTCCAGATTGTATATGTCTAAAGCACGCAGCGAGCCTCGCGAGCGCAAGTCTACCGACAGAGGTACATTCGCCAACTGCTTGTGAGCTCCAGGGCTATAGAGCATACTGTCTAGGCTAATGCGCGTGTAGTAGTATAGGTCTTGTGGCGCTAAGGTGCCCTTGAGCTCAGCCGTGACGACCGCCTCTTCATCACCAGAGAAGAGGTCTAGGGGTAGGATCAGATCGCCAGCTAGCTTACTTGTGGGGGTAGCTAGCGAGAAGTTGCGCATATCGATCACTTTGTCCTCTAGCTTAAAGTATCCCCTAAACTGCTCCATCTGCGCTCCGCTCTGCTCTTGTAGACTCAGCTGGTTAATGTCCATCTGTACCAATCCCTGGCTATTGATGGCGAGTCCATCCATATCCACATGTGCATCACGATAAACCATATGACTGTAATCCACGTAGGGAAGCTGGACTATGGCTGTATCTCTCGCATAGGTTGCCTTGGCAAGGTCTAAGTCGATATGATCTATGAGTAAGTTAAAGTCAGGGAGCTCTACCATCACCCTGTCGATAGCACCTCGATCGATCAGAGCATCGGTGTGTACTCCAGAAGGGTAGAGGTGTATGTAGCTGGCAAAGCGCGTGAGATCCACACGATTGACATTGATGCTCATCGGAGGTCCAGGCTCGCTACTCTCCGTTGTATCAGTCTGGGTGTAAGCAAAGAACCCGTCAGCTAGTGAGACCGCAGCGATATCTATATCCATCGAGCTCAAGTCTACCTGCACATGCCCTGCCTCCATATCCCCTAGGCGAGCATCGATACGGCTACGGTTGAGACTATCTAGAGGCATCGCCACGACCGCATCTTGTAGCTTCAGGCGGGGAGCCTCTATACGCTTGTTAAAGAGTGGCATCAGTGGCAAACTGGTGCGTAGCTCGTCAACCCATATGATCGTATCACTGCCCTCCGTAGCGAGTAGCTTGTCAACACTTACTCGTAGTGGGAAGCTAATGCGCATCTCCTCGACAGTGATCTTCCAGCCTGTCTGCTCCTCAAGGGTCTGTACGAGACGATCCACTGCCCAGCGCTGTACTTTAGGTAGATAGAGCGACCCCACCAATAGTAGAAGTACTGTCAGTGGGACGAGGAGCAGAATCCAAAAGAGTTTACGACGTCTTCGTGCGGAGTTCATGAGCTAAGTTTGGTGCCTAAATAAGCCGAAAGCGCCCTCGGTAGTGCTCTGAGCGAAGCATCCCTAGGACGAAATGGCTAGACACGCACAAAGGTACGAAAATAGGAGTTAGAGATTAGATATGTAGATTCAACTATCAAATGCAACTGAATTGGTTTCATCGATCTTCTGATAAAA
>URDQ01000077.1 GCA_900546675.1 uncultured Porphyromonas sp.
TGCGATCCATTTTTTGTAGGTATGAGTTGCATTTACTAATTGAATATACGGAGGTCTGATTCTTCCGATTCACTCTGATTCTTCCGATTCGCTCCGATTTTCTTTGCTTCCTCCGTGGAAAATCTAAAACCGCCACGTGAAAAAAGAAAATTCTCCACGTGGAGACGAAATAAGACTTCGGAGGAATCAAATGAAACTTCGGAAGAATCAAATCGTCTCCACGTGAAGAATTTTCTTTTTCTCCGTAGAGATTTCGGAATTTCCACGTGAAGGAGCGCCTCCTTTGCCACTCTAGCGGTAGAGGTAGGTGAGGAGGACGAGGAGACTGGCGAGGAGCGTGACGGCGATGACGATGCGGATGGTGCGTCGCAGTGTCTGTGCGGTGACAGCGTGGAGCGGGGTGCCTATATAGGGCTTCTCGACGAGCATACCGTGGTAGATGTTGGGTCCGCCAAACTGCACCCCAAGGATACCCGCCAGAGCTGACTCAGGATAGCCCGAATTGGGACTAGCGTGCTTACGTGCATCACGCCACACGGTGCGTACGGCTCGCCGACTCGGGGCCACGAGGAGCATCAAGAGCGCTGTGAGACGAGACGGGATATAGTTCGCAGCGTCATCAAGGATACGGGCAGCAAAGTAGCCGAAGTCTTTGTAGCGCTGGTCTTTGTAGCCGATCATAGAGTCGAGCGTGTTGATCATTTTGTAAGCCATCATAAGTGGCACTCCGCCCAGAGCGTAGAAAAAAAGCGGAGCGATGACACCATCGGAGAGATTCTCCGCAAGCGTCTCCAGCACAGCGGTGCGGATCTGCGCAAAGGTGAGCTGCGAGGTGTCACGACCCACGATCCAAGAGAGACGCTTGCGAGCTCCCTCAAGGTCGTCAGCCACCACATAACGCTCTACCGCCAAAGCTTCGCCGATCAAGCTCCGCGGGCAGATAGCAAAAAAGAAAAAGATCGTCTGCCAAGTCAATAGAGCATAGCGATAGTCCGCTAGGAGCCATTCGACAGCATAGAAAAAGCCCCACACCCCCAGCACGAGTACGAGGGAGAGGAGCGTGCCTTTTGCCTTCTGGTGTGGCGGATGGTTGAACCTCCGCTCGCCCCATGCGATGAGCTTGCCAAAGAGTCGTATCGGGTGGAGCGACCAGCGGGGATCACCTAGGAGCAGGTCGAGGAGGAGACCGAAGAGTAGCGGATACATACTATAAGTAGCTAGACAAACCACGGAGCAACGCTTGACCAGCTTCGGGCGACTGCACCGAAAGGCGGAAGTGGCGAGGCGTGAGGGAGCGGAAGTTGGCCGCATCACGGATTAAGACTCCATGCTTCGTGACGAGATACTCCTTGAGCTGGGCTGCGGTGCCACGCCCCTCATCTAGGCAAGCGAGGAAGTAAGGCGTGGGGCTGGGTATCAGCGAGACGCCAGCTATCTGCGCCACCTCGTGAGCGAGGCGCTGCGCCTCTCGTACCAAGCCTGTGGCATCTGGTAGCAACTGGTCATAGTGCTGGCAGATGTAAGCACCCGCCTCTAGGGCAATGGCATTGACACTCCAGGGCGAGCGGAGCGGCTCTAAGCGAGCCAGTAGGGAGGGGTGAGCGACGATGTAGCCGAGACGTATGCCCGGGAGCGCAAAGCTCTTGGTCAGCGAACGAACGATGATCAGATTAGGGTGATGCGCCACTTCGTCTAGGAGCGTCACCGACTCGGCACAGAGCTCTGCGTAGGCTTCGTCTACAATAACGTAACTATCAGGGTGCGCCGAGCAGTAGTTGAGGAGTGCCGTACGATGAGTGATGTCACCGTCGGGATTGTTGGGCAAAGCACTCCAGAGGAGGTCGGCAGAGGTGCTTTGGCTGGCTATGTCGCTTGTTGGTATATAAGTGAGGTGATGGCGATAGAGCTGGCAAGCGTCTTCATACTCAGCAAAGGAGGGAACGGTGATGAGCGTCTCGCCACCCGCAAATAGATGCGCCAAGAGGTAGAAAGCCTCTGTCGATCCACTGGTCACCAGTAGCCAATCGGGATCAAGGTCCCAGTGCTGAGCCAAGAGCTCCCGCAGCTCCTGCGCCTGAGGGTCTGGATAGTGCGTCAAGCTCTCTAGTCGCCCTGAGAGATAGTCTATAATTTCGCCCGCATGGTTGCGGTAAGGCACATTGCTAGAGAAGTCGTAGCGCACGAGCGCTCCGTAGCTGTATCGGTCGTCTCCGTGTCCTACTATCATACGTTGCGCAGACTTTGTAGCATATACTCTATATCTAGATGCTGACGCATATGCTCAGCAAGACGATCGTAAGCCGCTTCGCGTGTAGCAAAGGTGCGCTCTAGGTGGAAGGTTCGTCCTGGAGCTACCTCGTGCAAGATCTGCTGCAGGATCGCTTCATTGTCCCAGATGCCGTGCATATAGCTTCCCCACAGGCGAGGAGAGACCCAGTAGCCGTCGGGCGTTTCACCAGCTCTCATGACTACGGGCGAGTCGGGCGCATCAACGGGCTGCGTCACCCCGCAGTGTATCTCGTAGCCTTGACAATCGGGAGTCCCCGTAGGAAGGTAGGTAAAAGTGGAGGTACGTACCGCTTTATTTCTCTGTAGCGTGGTCTCTGTGGGTAGCAGTCCTAAGCCATCGACGGTGCGTGGCTCGCCCTCGACGCCATCAGTGTCGGTGATGCGCAGACCCATCATCTGATAACCTCCGCAGATGCCGTAGAGCGGTCGCCCCGCCTTGTGATGAGCGAGGATGATCGCATCGAGTCCCTCCGCCTGTAGCCAGCGGAGGTCATCGATCGTGTTCTTACTCCCCGGGAGCATAATGATATCCGCCTGACGCAGCGCCTCGGCGTCGGAAGTGAAGTAGAGCGTGACGCCAGAGATGAAGCGTAGCGAGTCAAAGTCGGTAAAGTTGGAGATGTGCGGCAGTCGCACCACCGCCACATTGAGCGTGTCAGGTCGAGGCTGTGCGGCGTAGCTGTCGATGGAGACCCCATCCTCGGCATCTATCTGCATATTGGGCAGGTAAGGGAGCAGCCCCACGACTGGCACTTTGGTCAATCGCTCAATGATCTCTCGCCCCGAGTCAAAGAGTGAGCTGTCGCCACGGAACTTATTGATGATGATCCCCTTGATCGCCGCACGCTCCGCTGGGGGCAATAGCTCGATCGTCCCGTAGAGACTGCCGAAGATCCCTCCACGCTCGATGTCTGCCACGAGGTAAACGTCAGCACCCGTACGCAGTGCCACCCGCATATTGACGATGTCCATCGGCCATAAGTTGACCTCCGAGATGCTTCCAGCACCCTCTATCACGATCGGGTTGTACTGGCTCGCTAGTCTGTCGAACGCTTTCATCGCCTCTACAAAGAGCGGCTTGCGCTGCTCCACGTTGAAGTAAGAGCGTGCCGACTGATTGCCCACCGCCTTGCCGTTGAGGATCACTTGTGTCGTCTGATCGGCCGTCGGCTTGAGGAGGATCGGGTTCATATCGGTGTGACAAGGTATGCCACACGCCTCCGCCTGCACCGCTTGCGCACGACCTATCTCGCCCTCCTCGGGGGTGGGATAGCTATTGAGCGACATGTTTTGCGCCTTAAAGGGAGCGGGCTTGTACCCCTCCTGCAGCAAGATACGACAGATGCCTGTCGCCACGATGGACTTCCCTACGTCGGAACCAGTTCCGACGAGCATAATCGGCTTTAGCTTATTCATATTGATATATCTCTCCAAAGTTAACCTCCTGTGCCATCGCTTCGCTAGGCGAAAGCTTGCCCAGCAAAATACGATAAGCACGAATGACCCCAGCGTGTGTCACAAGGAGCGTCTCACAGCCCTTGTCCCGCTCCGCCTCAAAGTCGGCTACCCGCGCCAATAAGTCGTCGTGGCTCTCACCGCCTGCCGTCTTAGCGTGCCAGTAGTCGGCAAACCAGGCTCGTCCCGCCTCTTGATCGTAAACTTCCTGCCAAGAGAGCCCTTCCCATGCGCCAAAGTTCAGTTCGCGCAGTCGTTCGTCCTGACTAATGGTCAGCCCCTTACCCCGAGCTATCTCCTCTGCTAGAGCCACGCAACGAGAGGAGGGACTACTATAGATAGCATCTAGCTGAACTTCTCGCAGCCCCGCAACGATCTGCTGCGCATAGCGAGGGAACTCCTCCGAGAGTGGCGCATCGAGCCAACCGTAGCAGATCCCTTTAGGTAGGGCGACAGGCGTATGCCGCACGAGATAGAGACTCATACCCGTCAGGCGTAGATAGTTACCACAAGCGTGACCAGCAGTAGCGTCAGCTCTGCGAGACACTCGACAGCTCCCAGCACATCGCCTGTGTATCCACCGATGCGCTTGTTGCTAATGCGCATGATCAGTAGCGTCTGTCCTATCATAAGTACAGGAGCCACAACGGCAGCCTGCCAAGGCAAGAGCAAGAGTGCCAAGATTGCCCAAAGAGCCGCAATGAGTAGCGTCTTTGTCGTGACAGTTTGTCGCAAATGGGTCGCCTTGCTCTCCTCGCCACTCTTACGAGCGTAGACCGAGAGGCGCATCACGAGGATAGGCATCCAGCGTGCCACTACAGCCATAGCAACAATCGCTCCAATGGTGCTCTCGTAAGGTATGTAGCTCACGAGGACGACACGGCTCATGAGGAGCATCACAAGCCCCAAGATACCATACACACCTGTCGCGCTGTCCTTCATAATGCGCAGCGTCGTCTCTCTATCGTGATACCCACCGAAGGCATCGCAATAGTCCGACAGGCCATCCTCGTGCATTCCGCCCGTGACAACCAAACCAACGATCACGCTCATCACAGCAGCGACAGTATTGGGTAGGTAGTATCCCGCCAAAGCGTAGATCCCCGCCATCACAGCTCCTACGATCGCTCCCAGCAGAGGAAAGTACCGAAAGGACTCTCCCATACGCTCCTCACTATACGCCACATGCCCCACTGGTATGCGGGTGTAGAAGAGTAACGAGAGACGCAGTAGGTCCCACTCAGAGCGTATCGTGCGCCGCAGATCCCAAGCCATAGGTCAAGTGTCGCTCCTTACTTGTCTACACGATAGACCGCAGCGTCCGCAAAGCCACGCATATTGCTCATAAAAGCAACGGCCGACTGAATGATCGGATAGGCAACGAGTGCTCCCGTACCCTCGCCGAGGCGCATACCGAGCGACAAGATTGCCTCTCCACCGAGGTAGTCGATCATCGCTTGGTGTCCTGGCTCTTCGGAGGTGTGAGCGAAAAGCACATTGTCCACGATGCGTGGCTCTACATCGTGTGCCACCATAAAGGCTGAGGTAGCAATCACACCATCTGCAAGGATTAGCATACCTCGCTTGTAGGCCTCTAGGACACCTCCACAGATCGCTGCGATCTCTAGTCCGCCCATCTGCGACAGGAGCTCCATAGGACTCTGCGGATTGTAGCGAGCAGCCACCTCTTCGAGCACCTTAGCCTTATGCTCTAGACCCGAGCCACGTAGTCCCGAGCCTGGTCCAATGATCGAGGCGATAGAGCGTCCCGTGATCTTGTGTAGGATCAGCGTCGCTGGCGAAGTATTGCCGATACCCATCTCACCAAAGGCGACCACATTAGACCCACGCTCTGCCTCTTGCGCCACACATTGAGCACCGATCATCATCGCCTCAGCACACTCCTCAGTCGTCATAGCTGGCTCGTGAAGCATATTGTGGGTGCCGTGCATCACTTTAGCCGATTCGATACGACAAGTCTCAGGGAAGTCGTAGTCGACGCCCACATCTATGACACGCAGGCGAAAGCCATTTTGCCGTGCCAAGACACTACAAGCCCCGCCGCCCGAGACGAAGTTGATGCATTGCTGCCAAGTGATCTCCTTAGGACATACGCTCACGCCCTCCTCGACGATCCCATGATCTGCAGCCATCACTAGCAGCACAGGGTCGATCAACTGAGGCGTCACGCTATGCTGTATCATACCCACCTTGTAGGCGATGCGCTCCAGCTGCCCCAGCGAACCCTTAGGCTTCGTGCGGCTGTCGATCCGCTCTTGTAGTTCCTCCTCAAAAGTCATATCTCTCTATATAAGTCTGAAATTAGTTCCGTTCGTAAAGCTCTGCCAGAGACCATCAGGTAAGCTTCATCAGCCGTGGCAGATATATATTGGTTGACCCACCCTTGTAGATCTACGAAAGCTCGTGAACCCGCATCGGGAGCGTGCAAGCTCATGCCGATCTCGTTGCTCACCACGATGAGCGTATCCGCTGCGCAGTGATGTAGCAGCTGCTGCCACTCACGACGCGCCTCGCTGAGCGAAGCCTCTGCGTCAAACTCGAGGTCACTGTAGATGTTCGTAAGCCATAGCGTCACACAGTCTATCAGTACGACACGCCCAGCTATCTGCGTCTGGCTCAAGTAGCGAGGCTCCTCGATAGTAGTCCACTCAGGCCCCCGATCCGCTTGGTGACGCGCTATGCGACGCTCGAAGTCCTCGTCCCAGTGACGCGCCGTAGCAAGGTAGATCGGTCGATCAGAGAGCGAGAGCGCCAGTCGCTGTGCGTAGCCACTCTTGCCACTGCGCTGCCCCCCAGAGATGTAGACCACTCGTGGACGCTGGCAGAGCTTACCCCCCTCGTATAGTCGGTAGTCCCCATTCGGGAGGAAGGTGATCTCCTCCACTTTGTCTAGAGGTCCTCCCTGTAGCAATGCCTCTAGCACCCTCATAGTGAAGCCGTGCCCCATAAGTAGCACCAGATCCTCCTCATTATTATGCTTCTGCCTCAAGTCGTGTAGGAAGCTCTGCAGACGCTCGGCAATAGCCTCGACAGTCTCGATCTCGTGCCACTCCTCGTCTGGCGAGGGGATCTCGACAAAGGGTCGCCCCTCCCATCGACCGAAAGAGCGCTCGCGTAGGCGCTCGTCCAGCACCAGAGGCGCCTTACAGCCACTCGACGACATCATCAGCTCAGCCGAGCGACGTGCCCGCAGCTGATCACTACTATATATGTGTGTGATGGGATACCCCTTGAGCTTGTCCCCCAACTGTAGACATTGCGCCACCCCTCGTCGGGTCAGCGTGCCAGCTGTCTGCCCCTGACAGATAGAGCGCAAGTTCTCCTCCGTCTCTCCGTGACGTGCTATAAGCAATCGCATAGATCAGTCTCTAGATTAAAAAGGCTCCTACAGAAGCCTCTTGCAAAGGTAGCGAATTTAGAGGTTAGAAGTTAGAGATTAGAGGTTAGAGGTTAGAGGTTAGAGGTTAGAGTTCCGATCCATTCCGATTTCCTCCGATTAGCTCCGATCCACTCCGATTCTCTCCGTGGAAAACCCCAAATCTCCACGTGGACATTTGACATTCTCCACGTGGAGACGTTTTGATTCCTCCGAAGTTTCATTTGATTCCTCCGAAGTTTTATTTCTCCCCTACGTGGAAAATAAAAAACATCCACGTGGGCATTTGACATTCTCCACGTGAAGACCAAACAAAAGCGACTCAACTTATAGTACACTCTCAGGAAATATCGTATATTCAATTAGTAAATGCAACTCATACCTACAAAAAATGGATCGCACCCT
>URDQ01000078.1 GCA_900546675.1 uncultured Porphyromonas sp.
ACACAAGCTACGTCAGCACGACAATTCCACTCATCAAACGCTGTAACCCCGATCTGTAGGGACGCACCGACGGTCTGCGTCCCTACAAATCGTTACTCGTAATGCAAAGATACATTAGATCGTTGCTAAGCTCTCACAAGTCACATCGCGAGCGATACGACCGATGAGTCCAGCTAAGACCTTGCCTGGTCCTAGCTCCACAAAGTGCGTAGCGCCATCGGCAACCATCGCCTCGACACTCTTCGTCCAGCGTACGGGAGCCGTGAGCTGAGCGATCAGATTGCCCTTGATCTCCTCCACATCGGTATGCGGACGAGCATCGACATTTTGATAGATCGGGCAGATCGGTGTGGCAAAGGTTGTCGCCTCGATAGCACGCTGCAGACGCTCCTTAGCGGGCTGCATAAGCGGTGAGTGAAAGGCGCCACCCACCTTGAGCGGTAGCGCACGCTTAGCCCCCGCAGCCTTGAGCAGCTCGCAAGCCTCAGCGATACCCTCCATCGTGCCAGAGATGACTACCTGACCCGAGCAGTTGTAGTTCGCTGGTACCACCACCTGACCAGAGATGCTGCGGCAGACCTCCTCGATCTTGTCGTCCGGCAGTCCGATGATTGCTGCCATCGTCGAGGGGTGTGCCTCGCAAGCAGCCTGCATAGCGAGCGCACGCTCGGAAACAAGTCGCAGTGCATCGGCAAAAGGCAAGGCGCGACTCGCAACTAGTGCCGAGAACTCGCCTAGCGAGTGTCCAGCGACCATATCTGGTGCGAAGGCCTCTCCGAGCGCCACGGTCATCGCCACAGAGTGGAGGAAGACGGCGGGCTGCGTCACCTTCGTCTGCTTGAGATCCTCTTCGGTACCCTCAAACATGGTCTTGGTCAGGTCAAAGCCTAGCACTTCGTTCGCCTCGGCAAAGAGCTTGCGTACCGCTTCGCTCTTCGTATAGATCTCTTGACCCATACCGACGAACTGTGCGCCCTGACCTGGGAATACAAAAGCTTTTTTCATACGTTCTTATCGAATTAGATTAGTTCCAAAGCACGGACGAGCATGCGGTAGCTACGCTCCACAGAGGAGATGCTCACACGCTCATCAGGTGAGTGTGGGTGCTGGATCTCAGGACCGAAGGAGATCATATCCATATCGGGCATAACACCCTGTATGATACCGCACTCGAGACCAGCGTGCATCACCTTGACCGCAGGCTCCTTGCCGTAGACCTCCTTGGCGGCCTGACACATTACTTGCATAATGTGAGACTCAGCATTGGGCTGCCAACCAGTATAAGGTGCGTCAAACTCTACGCGAGCGTCCATCAGTAGGAAGCAGCTCTCGATGCTAGAGGCGACCCACATCTTGCGTGAGTCACTAGAAGAGCGGACGAGGAAGCGGACAGAGATATGCCCCTCGCCAGCCTGTACCTGAGCTAGGTTTGACGAAGCTTCTACCGTGTCAGGGAACTCAGAGAGCATCGAGATGACACCATTCTGACAAGCATTCAGTGCGTGGATCAGCGCATCCTGTATCTCGTCGGGGAGGATCGTCTTAGGACGGTCACAACGCTCTAGAGAGACGGTGATGTGGTTCTCGATCCCAGCAAACTCCTTATTAAATAGCTCCTCGTAGTCAGATACCAGCTCCCAGAGCGCCTCGGTGTCGTCCTCCTTGACAGAGAGCAGAGCGACAGCTTCACGAGGTATCGCATTGCGCATATTACCGCCATCGATCTCAGCGACTAGAGCGCCGCACTGTGCGACAGCCTCCTTGAGGAGACGCGCCATCAGCTTGTTGGCATTGGCACGACCGAGGTGTATGTCCACACCGCTGTGTCCACCCTTAAGCCCCTTGATCGTAAGGCGTACGCCTATCTCGTCCTCGTCAGGCTCGTGGTTGTCTTGGTACTCTAAAGAGACATTGACATCGATACCACCAGCACAGCCGACGAAGAGATCACCCTCTACCTCGGAGTCTATGTTAAGGAGTATGTCCCCCTTGCTAAAGCCTGGCTTAAGACCATTAGCACCGTCCATGCCGACCTCCTCATCAATGGTAAAAAGCGCCTCGATGGGACCATGCTTGAGCGTGTCATCAGCGAGTACAGCTAGAGAGAAGGCGACTCCCATACCGTTGTCCGCACCGAGTGTTGTGCCATCGGCCGTGATCCAGTCGCCCTCTTGCATCGTTTGGATAGGATCGGTCTCGAAGTTGTGTACCTTGTCCGAGTTCTTCTGAGGAACCATATCTAGGTGTCCCTGTAGGGTAGCTACGGGGCGATCCTCTAGTCCTGGAGTGGCTGGCTTACGGATCAACACGTTGCCCACCTCATCTACATGGGTCTCTAGTCCTAGTCGCTTGCCCTCGGCAACGACATACTCCCTGACAGCCTGACAGTGGCCTGTGGGGCGGGGTATCTGTGTGAGATCATAGAAATAGCCCCATAGTGTGGAGGGGGCGAGCTTTTGGTAGTCAGCTTTGTTCATCATAGCTTATTCTCTTTATTTTTTGAAGTGTCTTCCAGTGAGGAGGCACGTTTGTAGTGTCTATTGACTATTGGTAAGGCAAATATAGCAATAATCCCCGTAATAATGGTCCAGAGAGTCTGTACAGCGTGGACTATCAAGGCAAAGTGTCCCGCCTCGGCTTCGCTCACGCCAAAGGCTGTCAGCGATATAATCACCGCATAGTGCCACGGACCGACACCCGCTGGCGTGGGGATAGCGACCATCAGCGTGGAGAGGACAAAGGAGGCAAAAGCGACTCGATGACCTAGCTCTGCCGTGAAGGTAAAGGCTCCAAATGTGAGATAGAAGAAGTAGTAGTAAAAGAGCCACAGAAGTATCGTGAGTACGACAAACTGACCCCAAGCGCGCCATCCTCTTAGTGTCGAAGCGGCTTGCAGTACAGAGCGGAGCTTCTCTCGTACACGCTGCATAAAGCTACTCTTTCTAAAGCGATAGAGGACCAGCACGATGACGAGGAGTGAGACACCCGCTATCAGCCAAGCCGTGGTGTGGTCTGACGAAAAGAGGTCGCCTAAGCCATCCCCGAGCGTTAACCCCTGAGCGGCTAGGATCTGCGATATAGTCCCTGGCTGAAATAGCATCATCGCCACGAAGAGTGCCACCACAACGACAGCATCTGAGAGACGATCTACTAGGATCGTGCCGACGGTTGTCGAGAGCGTATAGTCCTCTCGCTGCTTCATCTCGGTACAGCGCCACACATCACCGGCACGAGGTATGACAAAGTTGACCGCATAGCTCCCGACGGTGATCAAGACTGGGTTGAGGGGTCGTGCTGGGGTCGTGTATAGAGGTCGCATCTGGAGGTGCCAGCGATAGCCTCGCGTGGCATTGCCCAGGAGTCCCATAGGTAGAGACAAGAGGAGATACTCGTAGCGCACGCCATGCTGCAACAAGCGTAGCGTGTCTGCGAACTCTAGGTGGCGATAGAGATAGAACAGTATCGCTAGCCCTATGAGGAGTGGCAAGAAGTTCTTTAGCCACCATTGCCAAGAGTGTCTCGTCTTCACACTCCAAAAGTACGAAAAAGAAGTTAGAGATTAGAAATCAGGGCTGACGCATTATAAATGGAAAGCGAATTCCTATTATGGTACACTGAGAAAGGTCGAAGCCAAATGTATTACAGTCGAGCGACTCTTGCTCAATAGCTACGTGAGAAACGTCAATTCTCCACGTGGCAATTTTTTATTCTCCACGTAGGCGAGGATCATTTCTTCGGACATATCATTTGATTCTTCCGAAGTTTTATTTCTCGCCTACGTGGGCATTTTTTAGTTTCCACCGAGAGATTTGGGAATCCCTACGTGAGCATTCGCTCTTTCTGCCCAATGGGGGAGGAGGGGAGCTCAAGACGTAAACGACTATCTTTGTATAGCATCTGCTATGAACTTACCTTACCGCCAATAGCTAACAGCCAACTATGCCACTATTTTGAAAACCCCACATATTCATTAGAAGACGTTTCTGATAAAACAAAGCAGTCCCGCAAGGAGTCTACAGCGATGTAGTACTCCCTGTGGGACTGCTTTATTTGTATTTATGTGGAGCTACTGCTCGGTAGCGACCCAAGCGATGCCGACCGTCTCGATGCCCGCTAGGGTTGCTTGCCCCGTTGCTTGCCTTAGCTTGATGGTGTAGAGTCCTGGGTGGGGTGGAGTTAGTGAGGCATTGACCTTATAGAGTTGCTGGTGTAGTGCATAACCCTCTCCAGCCCATACACCAGGCTCCTCAGCGAGCGGTAGTGTTATGGTTGTCGTAGCGCTCCACCCTAGAGCGGAGCGAAGCTCGATGGTGAGCGGTAGAGCGGTGTATGCGTAGCGACTGTTGTACCGCACGTAGAGGTAGAGTGTGTGAGGCGTCCGCGACTGCTCGACGAAGCTGTCGAAGGTGACACAATGCTCTGCAGACCATACGGCTCGTGGTAGCTCCTCCGTCTGCATCTGCTTCTGGTAAGCTGCATAGTGGCAAGAGCCAAGCGTCAGGACGGCCAGCAAAATTAGCCCCCCTACGATGCCCCCTCTGCTGGCTCTGCTCATAGCTACAACTGATCTAGTCGTGGTGAACTACTCCTCCTGAGGCTTCGTGCGTGGACGGCGCCGACGACCACCCGCCTGCGGCTTACGTCTCGGCCTACGATCGGGCTGCGTAGCGCCCTTCTCGCGCGAGTCGGATCTCTCCTGAGGCTCTTCGACAGCATTGGTCGCCTCCTCGGCACGGTCATTCGTAGGATTTTGGCTTTGCGCTATAGGAGCATTGGTGTTGCTGCGCTCTCTCTTCCGGTTTGTCTTGCGACGCTTACGCTTCTTCGGTTGGTCAAAGCGGTTGATCGCATTGTCAAAGAGTATGTCCTTAGGCTTCTTCGGAGCCTCCTGCTGGTCAGAAAGCGTCTCGGGTGTCTCGCCACGCTGGTTCATCTCTATAATCTCTTTAGCCCGCTCCACGGATATGGTCTCAGGCTCTTCGAGACTCTTAGGCGCTAGACTATAAGTGATCTCTCCCGCTAGGAGGTCGCACTTATTAAAGTAGTAGGTGCCGCTCTCCGTCTCTAGGGGCGTACGACTCGATGGGAAAGCTTTCTTTGCCTCCATATAGACATCCACCTCGTAGTTGGTACAGCACTTGAGCTTGCCACACTGTCCGGTGAGCTTGAGCGAGTTTTGGGCTAAGTTCTGAAAGCGTGCTGCAGCGGTGCTGACAGAGTTAAAGCGTGAGAGCCAGGTAGCGCAGCAGAGCGCTCGTCCACAAGGTCCGATACCTCCGATACGCCCCGCCTCCTGTCTAGCACCTATCTGACGCATCTCCACACGTATGTGGAAGGCGTCCGCTAGAAGTCGTATCAACTTGCGAAAGTCGACTCGCTGATCCGCTATGTAGTAGAATATGGCGCGCGTCCCGTCAGCCTGATACTCCACGTCGCCGATCTTCATATCTAGTCCTAGCGAAGTGGCTATCTCGCGTGACTCGATCATCGTCGGGTGCTCGCGTAGCTTGGCAGCGCGATAGTGATCCATATCGGCAGGTCGTGCCTTACGGTAGATCGCCTTTGCGTTGTCCACATACTGCTCGTCATGGTTGGCTCGTATCTTTGTGGAGACGAGTGTCCCCGTGAGAGCCACCATACCGACATCGTAGCCACCGCTGTCAGCCTCGACGACTACATAGTCTCCTCGCTTGAGGTCGAGGTGATCCACGTTGCGGTAGTAGTTCTTGCGTGTATTTTTAAACTGCACCTCGACGATTTCTTGCTGCTGTACCCCATCGGGCAGATCAGCTAGCCAGTCAAAGGTCGAGAGCTTGCTACAGCGTGACCCTTGACCTTTGCATCGAGGACAGTCTATCTTATCTAGCAGGTCTGGTTTGTATTCCATCAAATAGTTTCAAAATAAGGGGAGAGGAAGAGGGGAAATTACTTCTTCTTTCGTCCAGTCATCCGCTCGAGCGAGTCAAAGCCCTGCCCATATACGCCATGCACCGTAGACTCGGAGATAAAGGCGTCGGGGTCTACCGAGTTAATCACTTGATAGAGACCACCGCGCATACTCTTGCGTATGGTCACCAGTACCACGTGCATCTGTTGGTGACTATAGCCACCCTCACCGTGGAGTATGGTGCAGCCATGGCCTAGGCGATGCGTGATAGCCTCGCTGAGCTGCTCGTACTTGGTACTGACGATGAGTAGCTGCACAGACTGCTTGTTGGCCTCCATAATGTAGTCCAGCATCTGCCCCACGATCGTGATCTCGATGAAAGAGAAGGCGAGCTTGCCTAGAGCCGTACCCCAGCTGTACTGAGGCCCGAAGAAGTGGCTCACGAGTGCACCCGTCGTGACGATAATCGCATCCATAAAGATCATAGCACGACCTAGAGAGAGCGTGCTGTACTTATTGATGATCGCCACGATGATATCAGTACCACCAGTGCTACCATTGGCAGAGAAGACAAGGCCTAGTCCCGCTCCACAGAGCGCTGCACCGACGACTAGCGCGACAAACGGCTCGTCAGGAGCTAAGAGGGGGCCGAAGTTGGGGAGTGTACTGGTCAGCCAGACGGGCAGATTGTTGTACACCTCTAGTCCTTGTCCCACCATAGGGGTAAAGAGCGCTTGTCCTACGGGAATCGTGACGGCAAGCATCAGGACGGCTATGATTGTCTTCATCGAGAAGCGCCACCCTAGGATCCATATCGAGAGGAGTAGCAAGCCGACATTGATGATGTTGTAAGGTATACTGGCTGGGATATTCGTTGCCAGCTGAATGATCGTGGTCAGTCCCGCCAGTCCTCCCGAGGTGATGTCTTGTGAGAGGATGAAGGCTGTCCAGCCAAACGTGTAGATGACTACACCAGCGAAGATGAGTAGGACATCCTTTAGAAAGCGCGCAGACTTGCGTGGGTCGGGATAGCGTAAAGGTCTTTTCGTAGCCATGAGTGACATATTTATTACTTGGCGAAGGGGGGACACGTCCCTCGGCCGCCAAATTCAGAAGTTACACAAAGGTAGCAAAAAAGAAGACTGACACAAAAAGGGAGTCGATCCGTGAGGGGAATATTTGTAGCTTTGCCTTCACTATAGATTGCTAACGAAGATATCTTATGCTGGACCACCCACTCACCGCCCAGACCCCTGAAGAGGTCTACGATGCCTCCACGCCAATCTGTGACGGAAGGGCAGAGAAAAAAGGTGACAGCCGAACTACTTCGACGATCACCTTGAGTCGGGATGAGAAGACTCGAACTTCCGACCTCCACGTCCCGAACGTGGCGCGCT
>URDQ01000079.1 GCA_900546675.1 uncultured Porphyromonas sp.
GAAACGAGAAAAAAACTTCGCTTTTTACTTGCATGTGAACTTAAAAAGCAAAGGGTTACACGTATTGTCGTTACACGTCTCGCTGTGAGGGGGACTACTCAGAGCGCTTGGCACCGCGGGCTAACTGGTAAAAGACCTCATCCATCGAGTCGCAGTCAAATTGTCGCTTTAAGGCTCGTGGGGTGTCTAAGGCTCTGATTTGCCCATCTACCATAATGGATATGCGGTCGCAGTACTCCGACTCGTCCATATAGTGTGTGGTGACGAAGACGGTGATGCCCTCGGCGGCTGCGTTGTAGATAAGCTCCCAGAAGCGTCGCCGTGCTACGGGGTCTACGCCTCCCGTAGGCTCATCGAGGAAAACTATCTTGGGGCGGTGAAAGATGGCAACGGAGAAGGCCAGCTTCTGCTTCCACCCGAGGGGTAGGCTGCCCACACGTAGCTTGCGCTGATCGTAGAAGTTGAGCTCCTCGAGTAGTCGCTCCATACGGCTCTGTATGATGCGTCGCGAGAGACCGTAGATGCGTCCGTAGAGGAAGATATTCTCCTCGACAGATAAGTAGTCGTAGAGTGAGAACTTCTGACTCATGTAGCCTATGTTTCGCTTGATCTGCTCGGTCTCTTTGCGCACGTCATAGCCTGCTACCTCGGCATAGCCCGAGGTGGGCTTGAGCAGTCCGGTGAGCATACGTATGGTGGTGCTTTTGCCAGCACCATTGGCTCCGAGGAAGCCGAAGATCTCGCCTGGCAAGACATCGAAGGTAATCTCGTCGACAGCGGTGAAGTCGCCGAAGCGCTTGGTGAGCTTATTGGCTAATATACTATACTCAGTGGAGGGCATAGGGCGGGGGTTAGGACTCTTGGGAGATGATGAGGAAGTAGTCCTCGATGGAGGGGGGGATCTTGCGGATGTTTAGCCCCCGGACGCCCTGCTCTAGGAGGCGCGTGTGGATCTCCTCGGGGGTGATGACCTGCTCATCGAAGGTGAAGTGGTGCGCCTCGCCAAAGGCAAAGCTGCTGAGCACACCATTGAGACTGCGTAACTTGAGGAGTAGGTCCCCCATATCCTCTGCGGTGGCGGACCAAAGGGCTCGATCCATATTTGAGACGAGCCCGTCGGGGGTGTCTATGGAGAGGATCTGACCATCTTTCATCAGGGCTACTTGGTCGCATAGCACAGCTTCGTCCATATAGGGGGTGCTGACGATCATCGTGATCTCGCCTTGCTCGCGCAGCTTGGAGAGCATCTGCCAGAACTCACGGCGTGAGACGGGATCGACGCCAGTCGTTGGCTCATCGAGAAGGAGGAGGCGAGGCTTGTGAATGAGTGCGCAGGAGAGCGCTAGCTTTTGCTTCATACCACCTGAGAGCTTGCCGGCGGGGCGCTTTTCGAAGGGGAGGAGCATCTTATAAATGTCCTCGATGAGGTGGTAATTCTCCTCGACGGTCGTCTTGTAGACGGTGGCGAAGAACTCGAGGTTCTCCCGAACGGTGAGATCTTGATAAAGGGAGAAGCGACCAGGCATATAGCCGATCTGGTGACGCAGTGGGCGGTAGTCGCGTTTGACGTCGTGTCCTAAGACTGAGACTTCGCCAGCGTCGGGGTTGAGGAGCGTGGCGATGATGCGTATGAGGGTTGTCTTGCCAGCTCCATCGGGGCCGATGATCCCTAGGAGCGACCCCTCAGAGAGCGTGAGGTCGATGCCTTGGAGCGCAACGGTCTTGCCAAAGCTCTTGCATACGCCCTGACAAGATACTGCTGGTTGGATCGCCTGCTCTACAGACATAGGCTACTGATCTAGTACGACACGTCCGTACTGTCCGATGCGTAGCTTGCCGTCGTTGGGGACGCGGACCTTGATCGCATAGATGAGCGAGGCGCGGGCGTCGGGCGTCTGTATGTTCTTAGGAGTAAACTCAGCTCGGTCGGAGATCCATACCACTTCTCCTGTGTAGGCTTGAGCTTCCTCCTCGCCCATATCGCTATAGACAGAGACTTGCTGCCCGAGGGTAACGTGCTGGAGCTGCTCCGCCGTGACGTAGGCGCGCAGATACATCTGCTGTAGGTTGGCTAGGCGAAAGAGCGGCATACCCTGTCCTGCGAGCTCGCCTTGATGCAGGTAGACGGTGAGTACCGTCCCCGAGATAGGCGCCTTGATGAAGCTCCGAGAGATCATCTGGTCGACCTGACTCTCCTGTACGGTGAGCGCATCGCCGCTACCACTGGTGGAGCGGTTTTGCTGACTGATGGTCGCTTTGGCGGCAGCTATCTGCCCTTTGACAGCAGAAATCTTAGCATCGATCTCGTCCAGTGTGCGCTGTGCTATGACGCCACGAGCTACGAGCGGAGCGTAGCGATCACGCTCCTTGTTGAGCGCCTTGAGCTGCGCCTCTAGAGGTGCTACTTGGGTGGAAGCGTTGATCTGTCCCGCAGCGTCGATCGTCGCTTGCTGCGTGTCGACGAGATCTTTTTGTAGCGCTAGGAAGGTGGTGTCGATCAGTCCTACGACTTGCCCCTCCTCTAGCTGGTCTCCCTCAGAGATGTCTAAGCGCAGTAGCTCGCCCGAGGTGACGGCCGAGACAACAATTTCCTCCGCCTCGAAGATACCTTGGGCGGAGTAGTCGCTGCTGTGGTCTTTGCAGCTCCATGAGAGTAGGAGGGTGAGGAGGAAGAGGTAACCTATATATCGCTTAGCGTGTGTCATCTTATTGGTCAATGAGAGAAAGGAGTGGGAAGGTCAAAGGTAAAGAAAGTTTTTGAGAGAGAGAGGAATGTCGCCACTGAGTCCCTCACGCGTTCCCTGCCATGCGACCTGCCCTTTGTCTAGATAGAGGATATGATTAGCGATAGTCTTGATGGAGTTCATATCGTGTGTGTTGACTACTGTCGTGATTTGGTACTCCTCGGTGAGCTCTTTGAGTAGCTTATCTATCGATGCCGAGGTGGTAGGATCTAGGCCAGAGTTTGGCTCGTCGCAAAAGAGGTAGTGCGGGTTGAGTGCCACGGCACGAGCTATAGCGACACGCTTCATCATACCGCCACTGATCTCTGAGGGGAACTTACGCTGCGCACCCTCTAGTCCGACCCGATCGAGGAGTGCCATAGCGTGTGCTTTGCGCTCTCGTGGCGATAGCTTGGAGAAGAGCTGGAGCGGGAAGAGGACATTCTCCAAGACGGTCATACTATCGAAGAGCGCTGACCCCTGAAAGAGCACGCCCGTCACTTGTCGTAGGCGCTTGAGCTCTTCCTTAGACAAGAGCATCATATTGTGCCCATCGAAGAGTATCTCACCCGACGTGGGCTGTATGAGACCTATGAGACTCTTGAGCAAAACTGTCTTGCCTGCGCCACTACGCCCGATGATGCAGTTGATGCTTCCTGGCTTAAAGGTGGCATCGATGCGATTCAGTACCACCTTCTTGTCAAACTCTTTGCAGAGTCCTCTGACTTCGATGATTTTAGTTCCTTCTCCCATAGCCTTACATAAACAATAGACTAGTGAGTACGACATCGGCTAGGAGGATCAGCACACAGCTCGAGACCACCGCATTGGTGCTGGCGCGTCCTACGCCGAGGGCGCCCCCCTTGACTGTATAACCGAAGTAACTAGCACCCGAGGCAATGATAAAAGCGTAGACGAGCGACTTGATGATCGAGTAGAAAATATTCTTCGCAACGAAGAAGGTCTGCAGTCCCATCTCAAAGTCCGAAGGAGTAATCGATGGAATAAAGTAAGTGGCTATGTATCCACCCACCAGCCCCGTCGCCATGCTGATGGTACTCAGCACTGGAATGAAAAGCATCAGACCGAGGATCTTGGGGAGGATGAGGAAGTTGGCCGAGTTGACACCCATTATTTCCATCGCATCTATCTGCTCGGTCACGCGCATGGTCGCTAGCTCCGAGGCGATACTAGATCCCACCTTGCCCGCGAGGATAAGACACATAATAGAGGAGGAGAACTCGAGAAACATAATCTCTCTCCCAGCGTAGCCTATCGTAAAGCGGGGAATGAGTGGCGAACTCATATTGATCGATAGCTGGATCGTGATCACCGTACCAATGAAAAAGCTGATAAGCACTACGATCCATATCGAGTCGAGGCCATACTTAGCCATCTCTCGTATCAGCTGCTTGAAGAAGATACCCCACTTCTTAGGCCTTCTGAAGACTTGTGCCATGAGGAGCGTGTATTCGCCCATGACACTGAGTGCATTGCCGATTGGATTAGCCATAGCTTAGCGGACTCCGATGATTCCTAGGACTGAGCCTTGTTCTTAAACCGATTGAGCTGTGGAGCGTTGCTTGGGATGAAAGAGAATCCAAAAGAGTAGACCCGTGACAAGTGCATAGCCTGCGAAGATGTACCAGACAGTCGTCCACTCAGTCACGCCTGCTGTGGTAAAGTGCTCTACGACCCAACCAGCACCCAGCGAGCCGATCACGACACCTAGTCCGTTGGTCATCAAGAGGAAGAGTCCCTGAGCACTAGCGCGCATCGAGGGTGAGACAGACTGATCGACAAACATAGAGCCTGAGATGTTGAAGAAGTCAAACGCCATACCATAGACCACCATCGAGAGCACGAGTGCGATGATGCCTGGCATCCCGGGGTCGCCTAGACCAAAGAGCCCGAAGCGTAGGAACCACGCTGCGAAGCTCATCGTCATCACTCCCTTGATACCAAAGCGCTTTAGGAAGAACGGGATCGCTAGGATAAAGAGCGTCTCCGAGATTTGGGACAGAGAGAGCAAGATGTTGGGATACTTGACCGCAAAGCTGTCAGCATACTCAGCGACCCCCTTGAAGTGGTCGAGGTACATATTACCATAAGCATTGGTCACCTGGAGCGCTGCGCCGAGGAGTATGCAGAAGGTAAAGAAGACCGCCATCTGTCTATTCTTAAATAGTACCAGTGCGTCCAGCCCCAGTATGGATAGGAGCGAGCGGCGACCCTCTTCCGCCTTTTTGACTCCATGCGGTACCGCTGGTAGTGTCCAAGCGTAGATCGCTAGGGCGATGGCAGCAAAGGCGCCGAGGTTAAACTGCATCGGGCTGTCCATCCACTTAAATAGGTTGACCAGCCACATCGCTACGATGAAGCCGATGGTACCCCAGACACGTATTGGAGGGAAGTCCTTGACAATGTCCGCCTGCACCGTGCCGAGCGCATGATATGCGACCGTGTTGGAGAGCGATAGGGTAGGCATAAAGAAGAGATTGACCCCAAAGATGACCAGCCAGGTAGTCGCAAAGGGTGTCCCCACCGGTAGGCAGCCGACTGCTATCAGGCAGGCTCCTGTGAGTAAATGACAGATCGAGAGTAGCCGCTCGGCACCGATCCACCGGTCAGCGATGATACCCGTCAGTGCGGGCGTGATGATTGCTGCGAAGCCCGCCGTGGCAAAGAGTCCGCCGACCTCCTGCCCGTCGTACTGCATCACATTGCCCATATAGCGTCCCATAGAGATGAGCCAAGCCCCCCAGATGAAGAACTGGAGGAAGTTCATCACGATCAGTTTGAGTTTGATCTGTTCTTTTTCTTTCGTCATACCTTTTGTCGCTAATCTGTTTCGTTTTCGACCTATCGTCGATTATAAAACCCAGTCCCGATGACTCCCAGCTTAAAGCCCTTGTCACCCCACTTGAGCCGTACGGCTGAGGGGTAGAGCAGATTGGTGATAGCAACCGTCTGACCAGCCGACCCAGACATCGATGCCAGCTCTGTGGCTACGGGAATCAGGAGTAGCTCCAAGTCTCTAGTCACACGGTGATTGCCGTCCGCAGCGGTCTCCATATTGCCTCGCATATGCGCCTCAATGAGGTGGCTGATATTGCTAAAGGTGTAGTTGCGCTCCAAGACGCTGTAACGACCAGAGACAAAAGAAGTGGAGGCGAGCAGAGGATTGGTGATGCTCTGGGCAAAGAAGTGCGCCACGCTATCCTGCGGTATGAGAAGTAGCTGAGGGGGCGGGTTGAAGTGTGTATCTACGTTGGGGATGTCTACCGATATCTGTAGCTTGCCTTCATTCATCACCCATCCGAAGTCCTCTTTATCCTTACTCATAGCCTCATACTCGTGGAGCAGTCGGCTGAGCTCCTCCTTGCTACAGGAGAGCTTGGTGACGACCCCAGCGGGAGACTTGATATAGGTCTTGCCATCAGGTGAAGGCTTCAGTAGCTCCTCGATATGGCTGTGCTTGAGACTATTCAGAGCGTAGAGACTCTTGTTACTGCTAAAGATCTCCCACGCTGGCTTGTAGACCGTCGAGTCTTCGCCCTTAGAAGATTTTTGTGTCGTCTCAAAGGTGTAGAAGATGCGGAGAGCGGTCGAGTAGACCGAGAGGATATGGCCCGTACCTGTCGTCGAGGTGACGTAGAGACCACGGAGTAGGTTGGACTCAAAGGCTTCTTGCGAGGTAAACCACTCGGGGTGCTCACGCGAAGCTTTTAGAAAACGCTCTCCTAGCTCATTCGGTACTCGTATTGTAAGCCCTTTGATGCCAGTCGTGTCGGCCGGTTGGTAAGTCAGTTCCCCGAGTAGCTTAGCCCCCTGTATGTAAGGCGTTAGGTCGTCTACCGAGTAGCGACTCTTGGGCAGTGGCTGCGTGATCTCATAGACCTGCGCCTTGCCCCACGTGGTGGTGTCGCCTACGGCACTCAGGTAGGAAAGATCGATCGTAACCGAGTCGATACGATCCTTGACAGGCTTCTGTGTAAAGGTGAAGCCTGGTGCACACTGCACCCGACTGATATAGCACGCCTCAAAGTCTCCAAAGACGGGATCTGAGATCTGTCCCAGTAGCGAGATGGCACTACGACTATATATAGAGTCCAGTCGTATTGTCTTTGTTGTAAAGGTTAGCGAGTCTCCCCGAGCCGTGACGAGATCTCGCTCAGGTCGCAGACTCCCTCCGAGGGTCGAGTAGTTGTCGTTGCAAGAGGTCAGTCCCAATGCACATAAGATGCAGATTAGGAGTGGCATCTGGAGGGTATTTAGTAAAGTCCGATTCATAGATTCAGTCTGAGAGTCGGGCGCTTCGCCATAGGTCTCGGCAGATGAAGTAGAGACCTTTCGGTAGCACCTAACATATAATCTAGCTCCAAAGGTAAGGAAAAAAAAGATTTGACCGCACATTCCCCCCACGCACCAAGCATATCGTACATTCCACCCGCTAATGCAATTTCTCAAGAATGATGTTTTTGATGACTTCA
>URDQ01000080.1 GCA_900546675.1 uncultured Porphyromonas sp.
AGGGTGCGATCCATTTTTTGTAGGTATGAGTTGCATTTACTAATTGAATATACGTAGAGATTAGAAGTCTGATTCGCTCCGATTTCCTCTGATGTCTCCGATTCCCTCTGATAGTTCTGATTCACTCCGATGTCTCCGATAGCTCTAGTCTCTAGCCAATCGCTTCCCTCCGTGGCGATTCTCAAATCCCCACGTGGAAAAAGAATATTCTCCACGTAGGCGAGAAATAAAACTTCGGAGGAATCAAATGATATGTCCGAGGAAATGTTTCTCCCCTACGTGGAGAATAAAAATTAGCCACGTGGAGATTCGTAAACCTCCATGTGGCTATTCGATTTTTCTAGGGATGTATGGTGAGACGACTCCTACACGTCTTGTCGCTACTCGTGGCGTAATAGGTAATGGTGGTTGGCGCCTTCGTCCTCGATGAGGCACCACCTGCCTGAGTAGTAGAGCGTGTGCGGTGGTTCGTTGTGATGCCAAGGCGTTAGCTCGATGCCTCGCTCACGATCGTGGTAGGTGAGTAGTACGGAGTGGAGTAGCTCGCCACGGTAGCGTAGCTCTCGGAGGGCAATCCGCTCGCCTGGGTGTAGGATGATCTGTCGTGACATCGGTCTGATGCGCTGCTTGCTGCGTAGGTGGCTATGCGTAGCTCTTAGCGGGCGATGATGCGCAGCTCTTGTAGCCTAAAGTGTAGCGACTGTGTACCTAGATAGTCTGACGGTAGGCTGTAGATGGAGATAGAGATGGTATCGCTCACTGAGAAGTGTGGAACGCTACGTGCTGGCTCTTTGTTTGATCGGCTCACGGAGAGATTGTCCACTACATTACCTGTTAGATCACTTGGCATAAGATTTGCGAGACTATTTGCAACGCTATCCATAGAGCTTGTTGACTCTAGCTCTTCTTTAGGCTCTGCGGTACTCTCGGGAGTTGTTGACCCGAGGGTGAGTACGAAGGCTCCTCCTATAGGTAGCCTTGACGAGACACTCTCCATAGCTAGAGGCGGAGGCGTAGCATCGAGCTGCTTGGAGAGAGCGATGCGGGGCATCTGACCTTGTTCGGGTAAATGGGTGCCACTGACCAGTCCCTGGATCTCTACCTGACGAATGGTGTCGGGGAGGTTGGGGATGTCAGCGAGAGCCACCCGCCAGTGGTAGCTGCTTTGCTCCTTACTGATGCGAACGGGATAGGTCGAGAGCGGGATGACACGACAAGAGAGCGTGTCGGGTAGGGGAGAGTAGAAGTTGCCCTCATCGCCCTCTAAGCTTATCCGGAAGAAGCCCGTCGTGCGCTCTAGTATCTCCACCTCTCGCTGTATGCTAGCGGAGGACTGAGCGATGATCTTCTGCAGTAGCTTTGCCTTCGACCCAGAGAGATAGTAGATGGTGCTGTCTAGATCCTCTTGCGATACACTATGCGACTTGAGTATGGAGGCGTAGATCGAGTCTTGCTGGTCGGAGCTAAGGAAGAGCGTCTGACCTACGCCACGAGCTGTGTACAGCTCCGTGAGCAGCTGCTCGAGCTCGTCATTAGGTATGCGTTGCCACGAGCGTCTCTTACAGCTACTCCCGAGTAGAAGTAGCAGTGCGCTTAGTAGCCCAAGCTTGAGCAAAGAGACTTTGACGCTGTTAGCCCGCATAACTTGTGAGGTCGCTTACTTGGTTCGCCCACTCGTATGGCGATGCTTGCCACGGAGGTAGAGCCAGAGACGATCGAGAGCACGTGTCGTGGTGCGTGGGTAGAAGATGAGCAGAGCTAGCACACCTACGGTGATGCAGCTGTCGGCGATGTTGAAGATAGGACTGAAGAAGGTATACACTGACCCACCGCCTATCGGGAACCACTCGGGCAGTACTGTCGTGAAGAGGGGGAAGTAGAGCATATCGACCACATGTCCCTCAAACCATGGGGCATACCCGACGGCTCCAGCTGTCGTAGGGACAAATTGCGCGACCTGTCCGATGGAGGAGGTGAAGAGCTGTCCGTAGAAGAGGGAGTCGATGAGATTGCCAATGCCTCCCGCCAGCACCAGTCCGATGATGCAGCAGAAGCTCAGTGAGTAGTGGCGAGACTGCCTGACGAAGCGTGTGAGCCATATAGCCAGCCCCGTCATGGCTATGATACGGAAGGCGGTCAAGAGGAGCTTGCTACCTAGTTCCACACCGTATGCCATACCACGATTCTCCACAAAGTAAATGCGAAACCAGTCGAAGATGTGGTACTCCTGACCGATGTACATATGCGTCTTGATCCAGATCTTGACGACCTGATCGATGACTATGAGCAGGAGAATGAGCCCTGCGACAATCCAGTGGCGCTGGCTAGTGCGAGTCATAAAGGAGACGACTGGACTTACTTGCGCTTGTCGCGATTGAGCTTGGCCTCGATGCTCTTGGTCGTATGAGGTACCGCCCGGAGACGCTCCTTGGGTATGAGCTTGCCAGTAACGGAGCAGATACCGTAGGTGCCGTTTTGGATACGTAGGAGCGCTGCTTCGAGCTTCTCGATGAAGTCTTGCAGACGCTGTGCTTGCGCATCGTTCTCAAGACGAGCCTGTGTGATGGCTCCCTCGTCTAGATCCTTATAGGTAGGCGTCGTGTCGCTGATGTCGTTGGCATTGTCTGCACGGAGCATATTGAGATCCTCACGTGCCTGAGCGATCTTCTTCTCGATGAGTATGCGAAACTCCTCCAGCTCCTCGGGATTGTATCGCTTCTTGCTGCTATCTTCCATACTGTCTGTGAATCTATTGGTGCGCTGTAGACGAAATCTCGCTAGTGCTAAAGATGATCGCCTACAGACGCCGTGAATTGTATTTATATTTTGCTGATTTGTACCGCTATCAAAGCTCCATCTAGATCGATCTCCTCGGCATCGCTGAGTACCTCGGAGTAGTCGATCGTGTCGGCCTGTACTTGCGTCTGGATATACTCCTGATGGGTGCGCAGTGCCTGAGCAACCTCTTCGGGAGCCATCACGAGGAGTTCGATATGATCGTTGACCTCGTAGCCAGACTGCTTGCGGAGGTTCTGTATGCGGTTGACAAACTCACGCGCTGTACCCTCAGCGATCAGCTCGGGTGTGAGCGTGATGTCTAGAGCGACCGTATGACGACCCTCGTTGGCGACCGTCCAGCCAGGTATATCCTGCGCAATGATCTGTACATCCTTGAGATCGACCACGATAGGCTGATCACCGACCGTTAAGGTGAGTTGCTCCGTTTGCTCTAGCTCATTGATTTGCTCTGGTGTGAGCGCATTGATCTGAGCTGCGAGCGCTTTCATATTCTTGCCCACCTTAGGCCCTAGAGCCTTGAAGTCAGGCTTGACTGTGCGTACCCAGATGGAGTCGGAGGGATCAACGAAGCGGATCTCCTTCACATTGACCTCGCTGAGCAGTAGGTCGTGTACCTGCTCCATATGTATCTTGTCGGCTGGGTCATTGACTGGTAGCATAATAGCGCTGAGCGGTTGGCGCACCTTGATATTGACCTTGCGACGTAGTGAGAGGACTAGCGTGGAGTAGATCTGAGCCAGCTCCATACTGCGCTCTAGGTCTAGGTCTAT
This sequence comes from uncultured Porphyromonas sp., assembly GCA_900546675.1. Taxonomy (GTDB): domain Bacteria; phylum Bacteroidota; class Bacteroidia; order Bacteroidales; family Porphyromonadaceae; genus Porphyromonas. Next base: position 3,570 of record URDQ01000080.1, read on the forward strand.
CTGAGCCTCGTCTGCTACGGGGTAGTCGGTGAGGTGTACCGATGCTGTGTCATCGTGCAGATCTCGGTAGAGTCTATCTGCGTAGAAGGGCGCAATGGGCGCCATCAGCTGAGCTATCACCGAGAGACACTGGTAGAGTGTCTGATAGGCACTCAGCTTGTCGTCGGTCATAGAGCCTGCCCAGAAGCGCTTGCGCGAGAGACGCACATACCAGTTGCTCAGATGCTCTGTGACAAAGTTTTCGATAGCACGTCCCGCAGGGGTGGGGTCGTAGCTTGCCAGCTTGCCGTCTACCTCCTTGATGAGCGAGTTGAGACGCGAGAGGATCCAGCGGTCGATCTCAGGACGATCCGCATAGGGGATCTGAGCAACGGCAGGATTAAAGCCGTCCAAGTTGCCATAGAGTGCGAAGAACTGATAGGTGTTGTAGAGCGTGCCGAAGTATTTGCGGCTCACCTCCTCAACCCCCTTCGGATCGAAGCGGATGTTTTCCCACGGATTGGCATTGGTGATCATGTACCAGCGTAGCGGGTCTGAGCCGTACTGCTGAATGATACCAAAGGGGTCGACCGCATTGCCTAGACGCTTGCTCATCTTGTTGCCATCCTTGTCGAGGACGAGTCCGTTGACGAGGACATTTCTAAAGGCGATGCTCCCTTGGGTCATCGTGGCGATAGCGTGGAGCGTGAAGAACCAACCACGTGTCTGATCTACTCCCTCAGCGATGAAGTCAGCGGGAAAGACCTTGCCACTCTCGACCTCTTCACGATGCTCGAAGGGGTAGTGTACCTGCGCAAAAGGCATAGCACCCGAGTCAAACCATACGTCGATCAGGTCACTCTCACGACGCATCGGACGCTTGCCGTCCTGAGCCACGAGTGTGATCTCATCGACGTAGGGACGGTGCAGGTCGATCTTGTCATAGTTCTCCTCGCTGTAGTCTCCAGGGGTAAAGCCTGCGAGCGGATTGGCCGACATAACGCCAGCCTGTACAGCGCGCTCGCACTCCTTGTATAGCTCCTCGACAGATCCGATGCAGATCTCCTCATCGCCATCTTCGGTGCGCCAGATAGGTAGGGGAGTACCCCAGTAGCGGCTACGGGAGAGGTTCCAGTCTTGGAGGTTCTCCAGCCACTTGCCGAAGCGTCCTACACCGATTGCGGCGGGATGCCAGTCGATCGTCTCATTGAGACGCATCATCTCTTCACGGCACTCAGTAGAGCGTATGAACCAGCTATCTAGCGGGTAGTAGAGGATCGGCTTATCGGTGCGCCAGCAGTGAGGGTAGTTGTGGGTATGCTTCTCGACCTTGAAGACGCGGTTCTCATGCTTGAGCATGACGCAGATCTCTACGTCTAGCGTCTCCTTGTCTGGAGTGTCCTTGGGGTCGTAAACCTTCTTGACATAGCGCCCCGCGTAGGTGTCGTAGAGCGGTACGTTGACCGACTCCTTGAGGAACTGATGATCCAGCGCCTCGATCTTGTAGAAGCGGCCCTTCAGGTCGACCATCGGGCGCTGCTGCCCCTTATTGTCGATCATCAGAAGAGGAGGGACGCCGGCCGCCTTGGCGACACGCTCATCGTCAGCACCGAAGGTCGGTGCAATGTGTACGATACCAGTACCATCTTCCGTGCTAACATAGTCACCTGGTATGACACGGAAGGCACCCTCGCCAGGATTGACCCACGGGATGAGCTGCTCGTAGTGGATGCCGACGAGATCGCTACCCTTGCAAGTTGAGATGCGGTGCCAGGGAGCTTTCTTGTGCGCCTCCTTGTCCCACGTCTCAGGTAGCTCGCTCACCTCGTCCTCAGCATCGAAGTAGCTGTTTAGAAGTGTCGTAGCGAGTACTACCGTGATCGGCATAGCGCTGTAGGGGTTGAACGTCTCCACGGCACAGTACTCGATCGAGGGCCCCACGCAGAGCGCCGTGTTCGATGGGAGCGTCCAGGGCGTAGTGGTCCAAGCTAGAAAGAAGCTCTCGCCACGTCCACGGAGAGACTCAGGGGCATCAATGATGCGAAACTGTGCGGTACAGACCGTGTCCTTGACATCACGATAGCAGCCTGGCTGATTCAGCTCGTGCGAGCTTAGTCCCGTACCAGCGGCAGGGCTGTAGGGCTGTATGGATAGACCTTTGTATAGTAATCCCTTCTTGTATAGCTCCTTGAGAAGGTACCAAAGCGTCTCGATGTACTTATTCTTGTAGGTTACGTAGGGGTGCTCCATATCGACCCAGTAACCCATCTTGTTGGTCAGCGACTCCCACTCAGCGGTGTACTTCATCACCTCCTTACGGCAAGTCTGGTTGTACTCAGCGACAGAGATCGTCTTACCGATCGCATCCTTGGTGATGCCGAGCTTCTTCTCGACCCCTAGCTCTACGGGCAGACCGTGCGTATCCCAGCCAGCGCGACGATCCACACGATATCCGTGCATCGTCTTGTAGCGACAGATGATATCCTTGATAGAGCGTGCTATAACGTGGTGAATGCCAGGCATTCCATTGGCAGAGGGTGGTCCCTCGTAGAAGGTAAATAGCGGTGCATCCTCACGCTGATGTAGCGAGCGGTGGAAGAGCTGCTCCTCGTCCCATAGAGCGAGCATCTCTTGGTTGATCTGTGCAAAGTCAGCAGACTGGTATTCCTTAAAGGGTTTCTTCATTGGAGCTTTCGTATAAGATATGTCCACAAAGGTACAGAATCTTGTTCAAATACGCCCTTAATTGTCAGTCCGCTTCACTCCCGCACATTCCACCTGTGCGGTCGTTACTAAGCGAATGGTTAACTTTGCACTGCACTAGAGAGTTAGATACGATGATAGAGATAGAGGAGAAGCGACGCTGCTGTGGTTGCGAAGCGTGCCGACAGGTATGCCCCCAAGAGTGCATACGGATGGAGCGTGACGAGGAGGGCTTTGACTATCCAGTCGTCGATCTGGACCGTTGCATTGAGTGCCATAAGTGTGAGCGGGTCTGTCCCTTTATGAAGCTGGACGAGCCTCGCGAGCCGCAGGCTGTCTACGCAGCGTGTGCTACCGACGAAGTGCTCCGTGAGGCAAGTTCGTCGGGAGGGCTCTTTACGCTACTTGCTGAGGATACGCTACGACATGGGGGCGTGGTCTTTGGGGCGCGATTTGATGAGGCATGGAGCGTCTGTCACGACTATACGGAGACCATAGAGGGGCTGGCACCCTTTAGGGGTAGTAAGTATCTGCAGAGTCGTATCGGAGAGGGCTATCGACAAGCGGAGCAGTTTCTCAAAGATGGACGATCCGTCCTCTTCACAGGGACTCCCTGTCAGATCAAAGGCTTGGTCCACTACCTCGGACGTACCTACGAAAACTTGACGACGGTCGATGTGGTCTGCCACGGCGTGCCATCCCCGATGGTGTGGCAAAGGTACCTGACGACACTGCGAGCAGGGCAGGGGGAGATCACGGGGATCTCCTTTCGCGATAAATCGCTCTCGGGCTGGCGACGCTATGACTTTGTGGCACAAAGCACTGGAGGGCAGGGCTGACGCATTATAAATGAAAAGCTGATTTTTGGTGTTGAGGGGAGAATGAAGGGTCTAAAAAGGGGACTCAATATAGTCGCAAAAACTCTTCATTTTTCTCTTCAAAAAG
>URDQ01000081.1 GCA_900546675.1 uncultured Porphyromonas sp.
GCCATAGCGTGAGGCGATGTCGGTCGCCTTGCTGGCTGAGAGGTTGTCCTCCCACTCTAGCCCCTTGGTGATGACGACCTCGACCGACTTGCGGAACTCCTCAAAGATGCCGTCGATGATGCGCTGCACCTCGGGATAGTCGGAGAAGCTGAAGGGCTGGTCTCCGATGGGCTTGTCGAGGAATATGCCGTAGCGGGCTAGCTCCTTGAGTGTCTTGTCGAAGAGCTGGTCTATGCGCCTATCCATTGCGGATAGGTGGCGGAGGTGCTGGAGGTCGTACTGCTGAGTCGCCTCGCCTGCGGGCTGTGTTGTCTGTGTCATTGTTGCTGTATTGTTTTATCGTTTTGGTGCAAAGATAAGGGTCTATTGTCCTCCCTCCAAGGAAATCGCACAATTGTTGATAACTTCTTGATTTCGTTTATCTAGCGTTGTCTTTCGTTTGTCACCTGCGTGAGGTGTGGATACGAAAAAAGCCCCCACGGAGTATCACGCTGTGAAGGCTTACAGTCGGCTTGCGACTCGTCAAAGTAAAGCAAGCATCGACCTTATCGTAGTCGTACGGCTCTGAGCTCTTCTGCTAGCTGGTGTATGGCACTCTCGACCTCTTGCAGGCGGTGCTTGGGAACTTTTTGCCCCGCTCGCCACTGTCGTAAGGTCTCGTTGGAGATGCTGGTGCGCTTGATAAACTGGGATGCGTTTATGTCTTTGAATAGGGAGAAGAGTGCCGACACGTCATAGATGTACTCGACCTCTGCCTCTCGGAGAGCCTGTGCTATGTCGTTGTCGTCCGTCTCTTCCCATGATAGAGCAGTTGTCTCAATGGCTTCTCGGAAGCTTGCTTGCGCTTCAGCCACTGTCTTCCCATCGGTTGCAATGACGGAGTCAAAGGCGTTGGCATAGATAGCAAAGCCTTTGCTCTTCGTCCCCTCGATGTGTGCGGTTATTGTATTCATATCGTCTCGTTTTTGATAGGTGTGTCGGGGCGGTCTACTTACCGCCCCTTGCTTGCTTTGACAATACGAAGGTGTAACAATCTTGTGATATATGCAAGTTTATCGGGGAGTTATTTTTGTCACTTTGAGGTCGGCTGTGGCTCCTCCCATCAGCGTGGCGAAGTGGTCGCTCCTCGTGCTGTCGCCACACATAAGGCGGTGCGTCACTCCTCGCCCCTCTAAGATGATAAGGTCGCCCCGCTGGATGTCTGTCTCGACCTCCTCGATCTCCTCGGGCATCTCGTAGTCGTCCTCGCTGGCGATAGCGTCCTCCTCCTCCACGTCGGTGAAGTCGGGAAGGTCAATGCCCCAGTCGTCTAGCTGTGCGGTGTCCCACTCGAGCTGGAGAGCTTGCCAGTCCCACTCGCCCATAGAGCTGTTGTCGAGGATCGTGTAGGCTCGGAGCTTGTCGGCTGTGACGTGGCTCTGGATAACGACGCAGGGTGCGGAGGTCATACCCAGCTCGACCATGGCACGGAGGCGCATATTGCCCCCGATGACGATGTACTTGTCCCCGTGCGGATAGACAAGGATGCCCCGTAATTGGAGCATCTCGGGGTTGTCCAGTATGCTCCGCTTGAGCTTGGCTAGCTTGTCGGGCTGTATGTTGCGGGGGTTGGCAGGTAGCCCGTCGATCTGCCCTATGTTCTCCTCGAGCTGTGCTATGGGTAGCTCGGTGTAGTGCGGTGCGTTGTTGTCGTTCATAGTGTTGTATTATTGGTTGTTAGTTTGTACCTTTGCAGTGGAAGCACCTCAAAAGGTAGATCGCAGTGCGGATTGTAGTTCCGCATGTAGCTTTCTACTTTTTGGGGTGCTTTACTATTTGAAGGATAGATCTATTGTCGCTTATGCTGTGTAGAATCTTTTTCCCATTAGGTAGCTCCCGTACTACTATCCAGCTGTCTGTCAGTCCGACCTTTGTCTGATAAAGGAGCATCTTGAGTTTTGGGTCGTGCTTGTCCATCCCTTGCCCTATATAGGTTGAGGTGTCTAGCACCTTGCCGATGTTGAACAGAGCCTTGTCTTTTGAGTCTCTTGCTACGTGTGGCTGGTTGAACCACTCCTTTATTGCTTTGTTTGAGATGGTGATGCCGTCTCTGAACGTCTTGCCGTGGTGTAGTTCTATGGCTTTTGCCTTGAAGGCTTTTAGCTTGAGCTTGTTGGTCTCATATCCGAATAGCGGGAAAAGGCTCCCGTCTTTGTCTGTAATGTAGTTGTCACGGACGAAGTAGGGGAGCGTGCCTGCTTTGCTGGCTCGCTGGAGGCGGTCGTTGTTGTCCTTGAGGTGGTCTGTGAAGTTCTTCGGAGGCTCAGTCACTTGTCCCGTGGCGGGTATGCGCTCGCCTCGGAGGAGTGCCTCTTGGCGGGCTTGGAAGCTGTCGATGTCCTCCATAATCGGCACTGCGTGGCACCTGCAGTGGGGGTGCCAGCCTACGAACTCGAACTCCTTGGGGTACTTGCCCGCTAGCTCCTCGCAAAGAGGGCAAACGTTGGGGTTCGTCCCCGACACCTGCACCTCGTAGCCGAGTACGAAGTCTAGCTGTCGCCACCGCTCGTTGTCCGCCTTGTGGTACGCCATATTGGTCTCTGTCACGGCTAGTCTGCGGGCATTTTTGTAGCTCGAGCGATAGACCCCTTGTCCTGGGTGGAACTCCTTGGCTCGCTTGGATAGCTGGAGCTGTCCGTGTTCGTCCCGTACCCTGCGGAATAGCTTGTCGGGGTACTTGAGGTACTGCTTGAGGTCGGTCGCTAGGCGGTTGGCGGGGGTGCCGTCACGGAGGGCGATATCCATGGCGGTCTCGACCTCCTTGTGAAAGGTGTCGGTGATGTTCCATACTCGCTGGGATAGGTCTAGCCCTCCGACCTTGCGCTGTGCGAAGCCTGCGACCGCTTGGCTCCTCTGCTGTGCGACTGCTACGCCATAGCGTGAGGCGATGTCGGTCGCCTTGCTGGCTGAGAGGTTGTCCTCCCACTCTAGCCCCTTGGTGATGGTGACCTCCACGGACTGCCTAAACTCCTCAAAGATGCCGTCAATAACCTGCTGTACCTCGGGGTAGTCGGAGAAGCTAAACGGCTGGTCTCCGAGGGGCTTGTCGAGGAAGATGCCGTAGCTCGCCAGCCTCTTGAGTGTATTGTCGAAGAGCTGGTCAATGCGCCTATCCATAGCGGATAGGTGGCGGAGGTGCTGGAGGTCGTCATAGAGTTGCTATTGTTCATAGCAGTCTTGACCTCCTTTCTTAGCTTTGTAGTAGTTGTTGTGTAGCGCTTCTTTGTGGAGTATTAAGACGCTTGCAGGCTACAGACGGATATTGAGTACACTCGAGTGCGATCCCCAAGGTCGTCTAGATTACCTTTGCACGGTCTTCATTTACTAGAAGCTCTCACAATAGGGACGCACGGGTCGGGCGCAGACTGTTGGTGCGTCTGTTCCCGAATCAGTCAATATGTGCAACGACTTGCTTGCTTTTGAACTTAGGAAGCATTCGTTACTAGTGATATTTTGCGGAGTTGAGGTTGGGAGTTCTATTTTTTGCCTAGGTGGAGATTAGGCTGCAAGCTTGAGATAGCATCGATTAACTTAGCGGTAGCAATCAGGTGTAATCCCTACTTCGCCCTGCTCTGAGGAACGAATATCTCATAGCTTCCATCGCTGTAGAAGATACGTATCTCACTCACCTCTCGGGTTGCAGTACGCTGCTGAAGTAACATCTGACGTATCTGCTCGACCTCCTCTGGAGTAAATGGTATAGAGGTCTGCCCACTTTGCAATGTTGACTCAGAAGAGGGGGGCACGTGCGCCGTCTGTGAAGATGATGCATTGGTATCATAACTCCCGAAGAGACTGCTCTCTAAGGGTAGGGAGACACTCTTCTCCTCACGCTTAGGTGTCCCTGTACCAAAGAGCAACCACTCATAGCTCCACGATGGATAGGCGGCTATGATGTTATTGAGCGTCTCTATGGTGGGGCGATTGCGCCCGTTGAGCATATGACTAATAACAGACGGCGTAATCCCCGCCTCGGTAGCAAAAGCTGTAGCATTTAGCTCCATAGAGTCCATCATATAGCGGACACGCTCTATAATTCCCTCAGATTCTATTAGCATAGTCTTCTTTCTTAACAATACATTTGTGATGCGCAAAGTTGTAGACGATTGAGTTGTGTTAACCCCTCTTCGCAGTACAAATGTAGTAAATACAATTGAAATAACAAGAGAAGTGGTGCCCAAACATGATCCAAATAAGGGATTGTTCAGTAAGCACCTAGTTTTTCTACTTGTACTTCAGCTACGCATATTGCTATCTATTGATTGGGTATTTGTTAGTTAGCAATACTTCTAGTAGAGTAGGGTAGGGACTGGGCTATTAGATACTTATATATCTCAATGCAATAACGAATATCTACTTAGTATATTCGTTGTATTCTTCTCATATATAGCGATTAAAGATATATTTGAAAGCTGTGATAATATCGTGAAACGCCTCTTTGTGCAACTAAATCAACGAAGTTACATCTATACAAAAAGGAGGCGAGTCACTTATACGAAGTATTTTTCGTTACATTTGAGATACTCACTTTTGACTTGCACTTGTGGTTGATTTTCATTTGTAGTGTACCACATATTTGTTTGTGAATTACCTCTGTCCCCTTGTCCCGATTTTTCGCCTATGGGGCAAACGGCAAAAAAGCTGTACTTTTGTCTCAGCAGAAGCTAGGAGTCCTATGAGAGAGGCTCTCGATAGTTTTCTATGCGCATACAAATGAATGGATATGGATCGAATCAAATCATCACAGCCTGCGAGCGTTGATGCTGTTGTCATAGACAATGAGCAGGTAGCTCCACGCTATCACCTACTTTACTTAAGACTGGAGATAACCTCTAGCTCTAGTGCATCGTGGCTACAAGGGGTGAAACCTGGACAGTTTGTGCAAATAGACTGTCGCTCAGCAGGTATACTCTTGAGGCGCCCCATATCTATATATAAGTGGTCTAGCGAGGAGCTCTGTCTGACTCTCCTAGTGCAGCGTGTGGGACGTGGAAGTAACTATATGTGCGATCTAAAAGCGGGTGATATGGTCAATATAATTGGCCCTTTAGGCACGCCCTTTGCGACAGATCCTGCGATTGCTGGGGTGCGTCCGCTCCTAATCGCTGGAGGGGTCGGTATGGCTCCCATCATTATGCTAGCGCACCATTTGCAGCAATTGTCAGGAGTGCATCCCCACTTGATCATAGGCGCTCGCACCTCTTCTTTACTGATACTTCGCAAGGAGATTGAGGAGATTGGTTGCTCTTATAGTTATACGACTGACGATGGGTCGTATGGTACTCGGGGAGCCGTTTTGGCCGCTCCTGAGCTAGAGCAAGAAGACTACTCGATGGTCTATACTTGCGGTCCTCGTCCGATGATGCGAGCTATCCACGGCTGGGCTAAGAAGCACAACGTGCCTGGTCAAGCTTCGCTCGAGAATCTGATGGCTTGTGGTGTGGGCGCTTGCCTTTGCTGTGTGGAGAATATTGCAAACCAAGGGAATACGTGCGTCTGTACGGATGGCCCTGTATTTAACTTTGATCAATTATTATGGTAAGCACATCTGTCAATATAGGAGGGGGGATTACGCTTAAGAACCCTATTCTAACCGCCTCCGGTACTTTTGGATATGGATTGGAGTTTGCTCCATTTCAAGATCTCAATGAGCTAGGAGGATTTATAGTCAAAGGGACTACCCTGCATCCACGACAAGGGAATCCATACCCTCGTATGGCAGAAACAACGGCTGGTATGCTCAACTGTGTAGGTCTACAAAACAAAGGTGTGGACTACTTGATAGAGCATATCCTACCTGAGATAAGTCACTATAATACAGAGATACTAGTCAATGTAAGTGGCTCTACGATTGAAGATTATGTCGCCTGTGCTGAGCGACTAAATGACCACCCGAAGGTGCGTGCCATCGAGCTAAATATCAGCTGTCCGAATGTAAAAGAGGGCGGGATGTCTTTTGGTGTCAATTGCGAAAGTGCCTACGAGGTGATTTCAGCGGTGAGAAAGGCTTACAAGGGGCATCTGATGGTCAAGCTTTCGCCTAATGTCACCGATATTACAGCGATCGCATGCGCTGCCGAAGAAGCTGGCGCAGATAGCCTTTCGCTCATCAATACGCTCCTCGGTATGGCTATTGATGTTAAGACGCGCAAACCTAAGCTATCGACAATCACTGGAGGACTGAGTGGCCCTGCCGTCAAGCCTATAGCCGTTCGTATGGTGTGGCAAGTGGCGCAAGCGGTGTCGATCCCCGTCATAGGTCTAGGAGGCATCGCTACTATTGAAGATGTAATCGAATTCCTATTGGCGGGCGCTACAGCTGTGCAAGTTGGCACCTACAACTTCGTCGAGCCTGACATAGCCTCTAAGCTTGTCCATCAATTGTCTAACTATCTCGAAGAGAATCATATCTCTGATGTCCAAGAGCTGATCGGAGCCTTATCAATCTAACTAACGACTCCGACTAACTAACGACTCCGAAAAAAGCCTAACATTCTTCCGAAGTTTCATTTCTCATCTAGGCTCTTCTACTATATTCTTGCTAAATTTAGAATGAGTTTTATGTTTAGTTGCGGAAAACGTTTTTTTTGTGCGTGTTAGGAGACTTTTTCGCAATTTCCAGTAGTAAGTGCAACACGAAGCGTATAAAAGCACCCACCCCTG
>URDQ01000082.1 GCA_900546675.1 uncultured Porphyromonas sp.
AGGGTGCGATCCATTTTTTGTAGGTATGAGTTGCATTTACTAATTGAATATACAAAGCACCCTCGAAGGGGCTTGCCACCGCCCACCGAGATGCTTGCCTAACTAGATGAGACGACTCTTCGACATTCCCCTGATAAACAAGCAACTAGAGCGAACTATCGAGTCTCTCTCCGAGAGCAACAGCTGAGATCTTTCTAGCTAGATGTACGTTCGTTGGTCGATTTTTATTACCTTAGCGACCGAATACCATTTCCGAGTAGTTTCTAGCAATATATGATTTCGACCCAATACAATGCGATGATCACTGCCGTAGGTGCTTACCTACCAGAGGATCGACTGACTAATGCCGACCTAGAGCAGATGGTCGACACCACCGATGAGTGGATTATGACACGTGTAGGCATCAAGGAGCGCCGCATACTCAAGGACAAGAGCCTCGGTGCTTCCTACCTCGCTATCCAAGCTGTTCGCCAGATGTTGGAGCGCTGGGATATAGACCCACTTACCGTGGAGGGTGTCATACTAGCGACGAATACGGCCGACTATCACTTTCCCTCGACCTCTTCGATCGTAGCCTTTGAGACTGGGTGTCGACACGCTTTTACCTTTGACATCAACTCGGCCTGCCCTAGCTGGCTCTACGCTCTAGAGACTGGTGCAAACTTCATTCGCTCAGGACAGTACAAGCGACTGATCGTAGTGGCTACGGAGAAGATGTCCGCAGCAATCGACTACACCGACCGCCAGACGAGTCCGCTCTTTGGCGATGGCTCGGGGTGCGTCCTCCTGGAGCGTACGGAAGATACTTCGCTAGGCGTACAGGATGCCCTCTTTAAGACCGACGGCAATGGTCGCTCGCACCTGATCATGAAGTCAGGAGGGTCGGCTAGTCCCGCCACGGCTGAGACGGTCGCACGGCGTGAGCACTTTGTCTATCAGGAGGGGCAACATGTCTTTAAGAATGCGGTCCTCGATATGGCTCGTGTGAGCCGTGAGGTAATGAAGCGCAATCATCTGACCAACGATGATGTCGCTTGGGTCGTACCTCACCAAGCTAATATGCGTATCATCCAGGCGGTATCAGAGTACACCGATGTGCCGATGGACAAGGTGATGGTGACCATTCAGAAGTATGGCAACATATCCTCTGCGACGATACCTATCTGCCTCTGGGAGTATGAGCCTAAGCTCAAGAAGGGCGACAAGCTCATCCTAAGCTCCTTTGGTGCAGGGTACACGTGGGGAGCAGTCTATTTAGTTTGGGGCTATGACGGAGCTACAGCACCTCGCCGGTAAGTCTCTGCCAGAGGGCTACAAGAGCGGCTTCGTGAGCATCGTCGGCAACCCCAATGTGGGTAAGTCGACGCTGATGAACTACCTAGTCGGAGAGCGCATCTCGATCATCACGAGCAAGGCGCAGACGACACGGCACCGCATCCTAGGCATCGTCAATAGCGACCATATGCAGGTGGTCTATAGTGATACGCCTGGTGTGCTACAGCCTAGCTACAAGCTACAGGAGCGTATGCGCGCCTACTCGGAGCAAGCTCTAGAGGATGCCGACCTGCTGCTCTACGTCACCGACACGATGGAGGAGCGAGACAAGCATCACGACTTTGTGGAGCGTGTACAGCGACTCTCCTGCCCGATCATTGTGGTCATTAATAAGGTAGATCTGACAGACCAGAAGCATCTAGAGGAGCTAGTCGACTACTGGCACAGCATCATTCCGCAGGCGGAGATTATCCCCGTGTCGGCACTGAGGCAGTTTAACCTAGCTCCGCTCAAGAAGCGCATCGAGGAGCTACTCCCCGTGTCGCCACCTTACTTCGAGCAGGATGCGCTGACCGATCGTCCAGCACGCTTTTTCGTCTCGGAGATCATCCGCGAGAAGGCGCTTCAGTACTATCACCAAGAGGTGCCGTACGCTGTGGAGGTCGTCGTAGAGGAGTTTATCGAGAGCCCCGACCGAATCGATATGCGCTGCGTAATCCTCGTGGAGCGTGAGTCGCAAAAGGGAATCATCATCGGGCACAAAGGCTCCGCCATCAAGCGTCTCGGCATCTCGGCACGAAAGGATCTAGAGCGATTCTTTGACAAGCATATCCACCTGACACTATTGGTTCGTGTGGATAAAGATTGGCGTCAGAGCGATCAAGCATTGACACAGTTCGGCTATGACATATAGCCGATAAGTAGCTTTTTGACGCACCTATTTATATACTAAGCAGACTGACATAGTCTATAAGAGATATCAAGCTATGAGTAATCTAGTAGCCATCGTAGGACGCCCCAACGTGGGCAAGAGTACCCTCTTCAACCGTCTGACCCGCTCCCGCCAAGCGATCGTCACTGAGGAGGCGGGTACGACACGTGACCGACAGTACGGCCACGTCACTTGGTGCGAGCGTACCTTTTCGATTGTAGACACGGGCGGATGGGTCTTGCGCAGTGATGATGTCTTTGAGGAGGAGATCAATAAGCAGGTGCGCATAGCAGTCGAAGAGGCTGACCTGATCCTCTTTGTCGTGGACATACTCAACGGCGTGACCGACCTAGACGACGAGATAGCTCTGATGCTCCGACAGACGAACAAGCCTGTCATCTTGGTGGCCAACAAGGCGGACAACTTCACCCAGCACAACGACGCTGCGGAGTTTTACTCCCTAGGCATTGGCGACCCCTACCCTATCTCTGCAATCAACGGCTCCTCAACGGGCGACCTCCTCGATCATATCTTAGAGCTACTCCCTAAGGAGGGCAATCATGAGCCTCTCCTCGAGCTACCTCGCTTTGCGATCGTGGGCAGACCAAATGCGGGTAAGTCTTCGCTCCTGAACGCTCTCATCGGCGAGGAGCGCAACATCGTCACCGACCGCTCGGGCACGACGCGTGACAGCATCTTTGCTGAGTACGACAAGTTTAACCAGCACTTCTACCTCGTTGATACAGCGGGCATCCGCAAGAAGGGTAAGGTCAACGAAGACCTCGAGTATTACTCGGTGATCCGGGCTATCCGTGCTATCGAGAATGCCGATGTATGCATCATGCTGATCGATGCTACGAGAGGTATAGAGGCTCAAGACGCCAACATCTTTCGGGTGATCCAGCGCAATAACAAGGGGCTTGTCGTATGCGTCAATAAGTGGGACCTCGTCGAGGACAAGAGTATGCCCGTACAGCGTACTATGGAGGAGGCGATCCGTGCGCGGTTTGCCCCCTTTACCGACTTCCCCATTATCTTCATCTCTGCACTCAATAAGCTGCGCATCCTGAAGGTGATCGAGACGGCACAGCATGTCTACGATATGCGCTCGACACGTATCCCGACGCACCAGCTCAACCAAGTGCTACTGCCACTCATTGAGAAGACTCCACCACCCTCTATCAAGGGTAAGTACATCAAGATCAAATTCGTACAGCAACTCCCCACAGCGGTCCCGTCTTTTGCTTTTTATGCGAACCTGCCCCAATGGGTACGCGAGCCGTACAAGCGTTTTCTCGAAAACCAAATCCGCAAAAACTGGGACTTCTGCGGTACACCTATCAACATTTTCCTCAGAGAGAAGTAACCCTCCCCTTCACCACCTACGATAAATATGGAGCAAGCAATAACTGCGTCAGATCATATTAAAAGGTATCTCATCATCCCCTCTGGAGGGTCGGGAGTTCGGATGGGAGCTGATCTGCCCAAGCAATACATCAAGCTGGGAGGCAAAACAATCCTCCAGCACACCATAGAGGCGCTAGCGAAGCATGTGGACTACATCGTCCTCGGCATATCGTATGACTACCGCATCATTGTCGAGGATATGCTCCAAACGATGGGTCTTGCTGATCGTGCCTATCTGACTCTCGCTGGTAAAAAGCGCTTTGACACTGTCCAGAGAGCTCTGCGTGTCGTACCTGACGGAGCCCTCGTTGGCATACATGATGCGGTACGACCCTTCGTCTCTAGCAAGGTGGTGGACAAGTGCTACGAGGAGGCGCAGCGAGTGGGAGCAGCTGCACCTGTCCTAGAACTCACAGAGAGCTTGCGCTATCTACCCGATGAGGGCGAGCAGCAGCCTTCGCAAGCTGTAGATCGTAGCATCTACCGCTTAGTGCGTACGCCACAGGTCTTCTGGTCTGAGCGCATCAAGGAGGCTTACCAGCAGCCCTTTCAGGAGAGCTTCACCGATGACTGCTCCGTCTATGACCAGCTCTACAGCAATCTTGCCTTAGTGCCTGACACCACGGAGAATATCAAGATCACCACCCCCGACCAGCTTTATTGGGGCGAACATCTCCTAACCACATCTCGTCAGGAGCGTCTACGCCTCACCGAGAAATTGCTCTCGAGTAGATAGGCCACCCTCTCTGTCCATACTGCTATGAGCTTCTTGACCACACCCCTAGCAGATCTCCCTGGATTGGGAACCAAGCGGGCGCAGCTGATAGCCGAAGAGCTCGATCTACACACCTATCGAGATCTGCTCTACTACATCCCCTACCGCTACGCCGATCGTCGGGTCATCTACCCTATAGGCTCGCTTATGCCCTCAATGTCGGAGGTACAAGTCGAGGGGATCTTACAGCCCTTTAGCGCACCCTCGCTGGGACGCAAGAGCAACCTCTCGGCACGCCTTATGGACGACACGGGCGAGTTACTATTGGTTTGGTTCAAAGGGCACAACTACATACAGCGCTCACTCACACCTGGGTGCAAATATATCGTCTACGGCAAGCTACAGCTCTTCAACAATCAGCTACAGATCACACATCCAGAGATCAAGCCCGCAGACAAGCCCAATCCATCCGTCGGCGGGTACCAACCGATCTACCGAACTACTGAGCGGCTCAAGCGTGCCCGCATCGACTCCGCTTTCTTAGGACGCTACATCGACCAGCTTCTACAGAGCTCTTACTTCTCCATTCCCGAGACGCTCTCCGAGCCTCTCATCGCGCACCGCCATCTAGCACCACTCCAGACGGCTATCAGATGGATTCATCACCCGCAGAGTGTCGAGCAGGCGCAGGTGGCTAAGTTTAGACTGAAGTACGACGAACTCTTTTACCTCAACCTCTACCTGCGTCGCCTAGCCGTCATGCAGCGCATGCGCTACGAAGGCTACCGACTAGATCAGGTGGGCAAGCTCTTTAATGGTCTATACCACGCACTACCCTACGACCTCACGGGAGCGCAAAAGCGAGTCCTCCGTGAGATACGTCGGGACACCAACTCGGGGGCACAGATGAACCGTCTCATACAGGGAGACGTGGGCAGTGGCAAGACCCTCGTCGCACTCTTTGCCATGCTCCTAGCCGTAGACAATGGCTACCAAGCCTGCATGCTCGCCCCGACGGAGATCCTAGCGCAGCAGCACTACGAGACCATCTCCGAGTTCGTCGAGGGGCTGGATGTCTCTATCGCACTCCTCACGGGGAGCAGCAAGACGAGAGAGCGACGTGAGACCCTGTCCGCCCTAGCCGATGGGAGCCTCTCCATCTTGATCGGCACGCACGCTATATTAGAGGAACGGGTCGCCTTTCGCAAGCTCGGCATGGCGGTCATCGACGAGCAGCACCGCTTTGGCGTAGCCCAGCGCTCCAAGCTCTGGGGCAAGAACGTGCTGACCCTTCCCCACATCCTCGTCATGAGTGCCACACCGATACCCCGCACCCTAGCTATGACGATGTATGGCGACCTCGATGTCTCGGTGATAGACGAGATGCCCCCTGGGCGCAAACCGATCACGACCGTCCAAATAGCAGAAAAGAAGAAAGAAACACTCTACAACCTCATCAACGAAACGATCAATCGTGGACAGCAAATCTATGTCGTTTTCCCTATGATCGAAGGAACGGAGGAGTCTGACTTTGCCAATCTAGAGGTGGGCTACAAGGAGTACGTAGAGCACTTTGGCGAAGTGCGAGTCGTCTACGTTCACGGACGACTCAGCGCCGAGGACAAGGCGGAGCAGATGGAGCGGTTTGCCTCGGGAGAGGTGCCGATACTCCTAGCCACGACGGTCATCGAGGTGGGTGTCAACGTGCCAAACGCTACGGTCATGGTGATCAACGATGCACAGCGCTTCGGACTGGCACAGCTACATCAGCTGCGGGGACGTGTGGGACGTGGTGGCGACAAGAGCTACTGCATCCTCGTCACGCCCGACGACCTGCAGGGCGATGCCAAGCAACGTATCGACACGATGGTTGCCACGCAAGACGGCTTCAAAATTGCCGAGGAGGATATGCGTCTACGAGGCTTCGGACAGATGGAGGGGACACGGCAGAGCGGCACTCTAGCGGGCATCAGCATAGCCGACCCCGTGGCCGACTACAACCTCCTCGTCCTCACACGACTAGATGTCAACTACCTCCTTGACTATAGCCCCCTCCTCGACAAGCCCGACACAGAGCTCTACCGCATCAACCTCGAACGCATCCACCCCAACGCCCACCACTGGGGACAAATCAGCTAATCCCCAGCACCCCTTAATTAAAGCTGCTTGGGATGCCAATCGTAAAGCAAAGCCTAGTTAATCGACTCTGCAAAGGTAACACAGCAGACTACAAAGCGTGGAACTTGGGTTGAGTTTCCTTGTTAGGTCCTTCATTATCTCCTCACGACCAAATTCTAGCTTTCGTTTATAATGCGTCATAGGGCTGACGCATTATAAATGGAAAGCGAATTCCTATTATGGTACACTGAGAAAG
>URDQ01000083.1 GCA_900546675.1 uncultured Porphyromonas sp.
TCCGACGAATCATAGCCGTGGGTCGAAGGGGCAAAGCCCCGAACGACCCACGGACTCTTGATTTATCGACCCCTTGTGGGTCGGACTAGACTAGAGACTTGGGCTTGTGTCAAACTATTGGCGGATAGAGTTATTGTTTGTAACTTAGCTGACGCAATAGAGGCAACTAACTCATTATCCTAATATAACTATGCAGAGCATAGACAACTCTCTCTCTCTCTCTCTCTCTCTCTCTCTCTAGTAGTCCCAGCTTATAATGAAGCAGGCACTATTGGCTTGTCTCTAGAGAGATGTATCGAAGCCATACGAGCGTCCAAGCTAAACTGTCAGCTGATTGTCGTTGATGACGGATCAGTTGATGATACCACAGCAATCGCAAATGAAGTCCTGAAGGATAAGTTTGCCGATGGCAGCTACCAGGTACTCCGCTATGAAGTCAATCGGGGGAAGGGGTATGCCATACGACAGGGCTTGCCCCTGTGTGCGGGTGAATATGTCATTATCCACGATGCGGACCTAGAGTATGACCCCAATGACATCTTCAAGATGCTGAGCTATGCTAGGGAGTCAGACTTGCCCGTTCTATACGGGAGTCGCTACTTATACTCTGTAGCGCATCGCAAGGGACGCTTCCCGACCTCTTTCTACCTTGGGGGACAACTCGTCACGAAGGTTACCAACCTACTATACGGACAGCATCTTACGGACGAACCGACCTGCTATAAACTCTTCAAAAGGGAGCTGCTACTGTCGTTCAATCTGGAGTGTGAAGGCTTTGAATTTTGTCCCGAAGTGACCGCAAAGGCTGCCTTGCGAGGAATAAAGATCAAGGAGATCCCGATATCTTACTTCCCGAGGTCGGTGGATGAGGGGAAGAAGATCTCTTGGCGCGATGGCATTACGGCCATTACTACGCTACTTAAATATCGCTTTAGAAAGAAGTCTCATGAAAGTAAGTAAGGTCCTTTGTAACCTGCTCGGAGGCTGTGTTGCGGTGCTGTTGATCTCCTACACTTTTAAGCAGGACGGGTATCAGTTTGTCTGGTCTATGTTACGACGCAACTGGAAGGTGGCAAGCGAGTACAAGGAGTCGTCTCTGAGCGATCGCTACCAGATGAAGCTCGGCAACGGCTACGCAGTGTACAAGTATGTGTGTGACAAGACCCCTGAGGATGCTATCATCTATATCCCAGCGGCTAAGTACTTTCAGCAGGAGGGGGTAGAGGGAGAACCGTGGAATAAGCTCTGGGCTATGCGCTTCCTCTATCCACGGCAAGTAGTGACCCGTGAAGAGTATCAGATCAATCATCGGGTGCCAACGCATGTCTTGATCGTGGGCGATGGGGGACGTGAGATGTTCCCAGCTGGTGCGCTTCCGCCATCCATCGAAGTTGCGATCGTGCCTCTAACAAACGACTCTATCCAATAACCTCCTTGTGCTATGCTATCCATTATACTATTCGTCATATTGCTGTGCTTGTCTGGAGTGACTCTCATGAGTGTGGTAGGGAGAGGTTCGCTCAGTCGTGTCGAACTCGTCGGGCTATCGTTTCCCGTCGGCATGTTGCTTGCCGTCGGGCTTATGATGCTACAAGATCTACTGCGTCAGAGGCTCTCGCTCGTATGGGTCGCCGTGGGTCTGCTCCTCGTGTTGGTGGCGGGCTTACTGCTCCTATATAAGAGCAAAAGGCTCACCGCCAGCTTGCCTTCGCGGGCTACCCTAAAGGGCTGGTTGGGCAAGATCAACATTGTGTGGCTTATCTTCTTCGTTCTTGTGGTGGTCATCGAGGTGATGAACTTTAGGAAGTGTATGTTCTTCCCCACCTTTGATAGGGATAGCCTTGCTGGCTTTGACTCTTTGGGCTACCTCATTGCGCAGGAGCACACGATGTATGGTCTCTCGGTCTTTAGTCCTGAGGAGAATCCGCTGATCCACAATGCGGGTAGCTACATCACCTACGCTCCGCTGGTACAGCTCTCTTACAGCATAGTCTATATGCTGGGGGCTGAGACATCTAAGCTGATCCCTGGGCTATTCTTTCTCTTTTTCCTGATCTCGTTTTATGGTGTGCTACGAGATGTGGTGGGGAGTACAGGTGCCATCATCGCAACCTTTTTCGTCCTTATCACGCCAGAGATGATAGCCTTCTCGTCCCTCTCGGCAACCAATGTGATCCATGCGATCTACGCCTCACTAGGTGTGATCTATGCTCTGAAAAGTTGCTCCCGCAACAAGCCGACCGCTGACTACGGTCTCCTCTGGGTGAGTGGCTTGCTACTCTTGGGTAGTATCTTGACTCGGTATGATGGAATTGTATTCCCGATGGCGATGGGGCTTTACTTGCTATACCCAGTTTTTGCCAAGCGACTGAAGTGGTGGCACCTCATAGGTTGGGGGATGATCATACTCCTCCCTATGTGCTGCTGGTTCCTGCATCAAAAGTGGACTGGTATGACGTCAGAGAGTATTGTCATCACCTCACTCCTACGGGATGGCGACAAGGCCAATCTGATCGCCAAGGGCTTGTGGGGGCATCTGACCAATACGCAGCTCTACGGCTGGAGCTTCTTGTTGTTGCTGATATCGCTGCTCGCCAATCTACCAATCATAATAAAGCGTAAGCACTGGGGGCGTCTAGGACAAGTGGCTATGGCCTTCGTATTGCCTTTGTTACTGTACGGTCTGCTACTCTACCATATCAACTACTCTTGGGATTCGATAGACAACGTGATTGCTTACTCTGCGAAAAGATACCTCTTTTGCTTTGTGCCGATTGCGCTGTTTTGCACCTTCACGCTAGATGCCTTCTACCTAGCGTTTCGCAAGGTAGAGTCGTGGTTCTCTTAGGGGGTCCTCTTCATAGTCAACTATAAGTTATCAAGCTATGAGACACAATTCGATTGGTACAGTGATCATACTGACGCTGGGTGTGATGCTTACGGCGCTGCTGCCCTGTCGGGGGCAGAGTGATGCGGAGCTACCCTCCGATGCTACGGTGGAGCCGTCACAGACTATCCCCATCATGTATATCACCACGGCCGATGGTAAGCCTATCATCACGAAGAAAGAGTACAAGCGAGCTACGTTTTACATCTCCGACCCCACAGGGAGGGTGAATCTAGGAACTGCCGCAGAGCCTTTAGAAATGAACATTCGTGGCAGAGGCCACTCCTCGTGGAAGGGGGACAAGAAGCCCTATAAGCTCAAGCTGGACGAGAAGCTCTCTCTCATGGGTATGCCGAAGAATAAGCACTGGGCACTCCTGAAGTTTTGGCCTCCGACGATGGCGGGCATGAAGCTAGGCGAGCTGATGGGGATGGCTTGGACGCCCTCCACAAAGCCGATTGAGGTGGTGCTCAATGGCGACTATATTGGTCTCTACTTGCTGACGGAGACGATACGGATCGGGAAGAATCGTGTCAACATCTACGAGCAACCGGACAATAACGAGGATGCTACGACTATCTCTGGGGGCTGGCTGGTAGAGGTGGACAACTATAAGGAGCAGAACCAGATTAGCTTTAGAGAGAATGACCGCTGGATCATCAATATCACTTACCATTCACCGAAGGTGCTCTCGACGGCACAGAGGAATTGGCTGACTGATGAGTTTAAGGGGATCAACGCCGATATCTATGCTCCGAACAAAGCGACCAGTCGCTGGGAGGATCGCCTTGATGTCGATGCGATGGCTCGCTTTTTCATCATTCAGGAGGTTATGGACAATCCCGATGGCTTCCACGGGAGCTTTTACCTACACAAAGATCAGGGCGAGGGGAGCAAGTGGGTGGCAGGGCCTATCTGGGATCTTACCTGTATGAATCGGGAGAAGACGGACTACACCTTTAGGATGAAGGTGCACTACGCCTTTGCGCCTCACTGGATCGGGGAGTTACTTAAGGATGAAGACTTTAGCTCAGCCGTCTGCAGGGTGTGGAAAGAGGTGCACCCCGTGCTTTCCGACGAGTGGATGCGCTACTTGGAGAGCTGCTTTGCACCTTATGAGGAGGCTTATCAGCGGGACAAGCTGCGCTGGTCTGAGGGTCCTTTCAAGCCTCTGCGCAGTGCTGCTGAGGAACTCACGACTTCCCTTCGGCGGAATGTAGACTGGTTTGATAATCATCTGCCAGCTACTCTTAATGCGATTGTACCCGTAGTGCCGACCGCTGGTCGTCACATCGTCTATACTATGTCGGGCGAGGTCGTGCGCATTGCTGAGGACTACAGTGAGGCGATGCGTGATCTACCGCAAGGCGTCTATATCGTAGACAACAGCAAGGTGATTGTCCCGTAAGAGCGAATGTGTCGTCTGTCGTGTCAATGAGTCGCATCAAATCGATACGAGTAACCCGCTGTAGGGACGCTCGGCGAGTATCGAGCGGGAGGGCGTCCGTCCCCATCAAAGCGAGACAAGTAACCCTGTGTAGGGACGCTCGGTCTGAGCGTCCGTTGTGTCAAAAGTTACAGCTGGTTCGGGGACGGACGCTCAGACCGAGCGTCCCTACACAGGGTTACACGTCTTGCTGTACTACAACGGACGCTCGGTAGGCTCTACTCTCTTGTCTCTGGTGTCGTATTAATGACATATTCCCACAGCGGATCGTCCCCAAGCTGGGTCGTATCCTTAGTCTGAGAGATAGATCTATCGGGAACAAGTCTCTTCTCTCCGCATCTTGTCTGATCGGGACGCACAAAAGACTTACTGCTAGTATAACCCTTAAAGCCACTATTGGGGAGCGTAAATTCGATTACATCTCCATAGTGGCAAGGAGCGAAGGCACAGGGTGAGCTAGCATCTTCAAGGATCAGGGCTGCCCCTGCATCCTGTGCTATAGTTGCAAGCATCCCAGCACTACTGAAGGTCTTCTCTCCAACGAATATGTAGACGTCTCCCTTAAAAGTTCGTCGAGGTGTGTGGCTCTGATTGCGTGACATTTGACTTTGACCATCTGTATGGATCAGGTCACTAAAAGTCTTTCCATCGATCATCTTCCCAGAGTACGCTTTCGGAATCCTCTCGGACACGGAGGGGTAGTTACTTCTCCACAACTCAGACACTCGTAGCTGATATGTATAGTGTGAGGTGTCCTCTCTTTGCGAAGGTAAATACTGAAGTAGCATATCGCCAAGCATACTATTTCCTCCTGAATTGTAGCGAAGATCTATGATCAGTGTGTGCGTATGAAGCGAGTCCATCTCTTGAAACATCTGATCAATAAAGTCCGAAAAACGAGGTAGAGAGGATAGGTATGCCTCCTCTTGAGGGGTTAGTTTATATCCAGTTGGCTTGGACGTAGTAATGCGACTATACTCGGTCTGATAGTCCTTCATTGCGTTCATCTGGAGGTAAGCAACTCCTGGAGCAGCCATCACGTCATACCAGTACAGAGCTTTGCGCGGAGCAGTAAGCGTGTTGTAATGCATCGCTTTCGGACTGCTATACAGTTCCACTCTATCACTCACAGATATGGGCGAGATAAAGATGGAGTCCATATCAGCAAATGTGACTTTCAAAGTATCCAAGCCTAGAGATCTCCAATAGATACAGAATGAACCCAAAGCACTTACTTGTGAGAGCGAGTACTGCACATTGTCCGCACTAATATAGCGCCTGAGCGTATCGACAACATCTAGGATAGGGATGTCACAGATGGACTTAATCTCTTTTCCTACATAGCTCTGAAGGGTCTTAGGTGCTGTCATAAGACGCACGGTAGGGTACTCTTCGATTCCTAGCCTAATTGGGTAGTAAGTTTTAAACAGAGCGGTGTCAAGAGTCAGCGTAGTGTGACCGTCACCCATCAAACTCGTAAATTGCTGAAGAAGGAGGTACGAATCGGAAGGAGTATCGACATGCTTGGCTAGCTGATAAAACTTAGCTAGTTCACTATCCAAACTAAACGCAAAGCCCTCGTCAAGCATTTTGGGGTGACTCTCTTTTAGAAGTTTGCCAAGCACTTGTAGATCCCTTTGAGTGGCATTCTCCTCTTGGGTTAGAGTAGCTGGGCTGGGGCTGTTTGCAAATGTGATAACGTCTTGAGCGTAAGCGTTGAACGCTAACAGACATAGGCATAACGATCTCAGTAAGTAGGGAACAAATCTATTCGTCATAGTGACAGGGCTTTGTGTGATTGATGGGTAAATGCTAGAGCGAAGGTACGAAGAACTTGTGAGGGAGCCTAACACTTAATTTCGCAACTCGAGTAACCCGTTGGGACGTGTAACCTGCTGTAGGGGTGCTCGGCGAGTATCGAGCGGGAGGGCGTCCGTCCCCATCAAAGCGAGACGTGTAACCCGCTGTAGGGACGCTCGGTCTGAGCGTCCGTTGTGTCAAAAGTTACAGCTGGTTCGTGGACGGACGCCCTCCCGCTAGACACTAGCCGAGCGTCCCTACACAGGGTTACATGTCTTGCTGTACTACAACGGACACGCAGGTCCGCCCCTACACGAATCCCATCAACACGACAAATCCAGCCATCAAACGCTGTAGCATCAGAAGCATAATAGACAGACGCACACAGAAGGACCTCGCAAGAGATCCGACGAATCATAGCCGTGGGTCGAAGGGGCAAAGCCCCGAACGACCCACGGAC
>URDQ01000084.1 GCA_900546675.1 uncultured Porphyromonas sp.
TATCAGAAGCTCGATGAAACCAATTCAGTTGCATTTGATAGTTGAATCTACACTTCCGTGAAGCTTGGGTTAGAATGCGGTAAGGTTGCTAACTTTGCACTCCGTAATGTCTTATCTACAGATCTATCTATGAATCCTTGGTTAACGGTCGCTCTGCTGGTGGTCTCCAACGTCTTTATGACCTTCGCATGGTACGGACACATCAAGCTGGAGCAGATGCGGGTCATCACGGACCACACGCCACTCTATCTAGTTATCCTGCTGAGCTGGTGCTTAGCGCTCTTTGAGTACTCCTTTCAGATTCCAGCCAATCGCTATGGCTACGTCGGTAATGGCGGTGCCTTCAGCTTGATGCAGCTCAAAGTGATCCAAGAAGTGGTGTCGATTACGGTCTTTACGCTCTTCTCGGTAATCTTCTTCCGTGGAGAGCCGTTGCAGTGGAATCACTTAGCCGCTTTCGCCTGCCTTGTCCTAGCGGTTTACTTTGTCTTCCTAAAGTGAGACTGTTGCAAAAGTCAACAGTCTCACAATCTTGCTTGCAAGATTATCCAGACTTTGCAGAAAGGATGAAGCGCAAGGCGCTGAGGGTAAGGTCTGAAGGGAGCATACCTCCGTATGTGACCGAAGCCGAATTCCGAAAGCAACGCAGCGATTCGCCTTTATGCAACAGTCTTAAAGTAGGAGGCTCACGAGGGGAGCTGGTCGTAGGTGCGCCGACGACGAAGGTGGTACTGCCAGAGGAGCGAGTAGTGCGCTATGGGCGGGGTCGCTGTGACTTGGTACCAAGGCTGGTCGGTGGAGAGGGCGAGCTGGCGACGGGTGCGGTAGAAGTCTCGCACGGCTCGTAGCACGGCTGTGGCGTGTCGGGGCTGCCCCTTGACGAGGAAGGTGAGGGCGGCGAGCAGGTCTAGTGGCAGGCGACAGAGGAGGATGCGCCTACGGGCATACCGTGTGGGGAGGTTCTTGTAGAGCATACGGAGGTTGTTGCGAAAGTTGAGGTAGCTCTTCCTCGGGCTACCCATCTCGAGCGTAGCTCCTCCGAGATGGTAGACGACGCTGTCGGGGGTGTAGAGGATACGACCGCCTGCGAGCCAAAGGCGCCACGACAGATCTATCTCCTCCATATGAGCGAAGAAGCTCTCGTCAAAGCCCCCTACCCTCCAAAACGCTTCGCTTCTGACGAAGTAGCAAGCGCCTGTCGCCCAGAGTATCTCGCACTCATCGTCATACTGCCCGTGATCCAGCTCGACAGTGTCGAAGAGACGCCCCCGACAGTAGGGATAGCCCCAACGATCTAGCTCACCACCAGCAGCGCCAGCGTACTCAAACGCTTCGGGCTGGCGGTCACTGCGCAGCTTAGGTTGTACGGCAGCGTAGCCCTCCCTCAGCAAAGCCAGCGGACGGTCGCACCAGTGGGGCGAGACACGTATGTCGCTATTGAGGAGACAATAATAAGAGTAGTCGAGCTGACGAAGTCCTTGGTTGTACCCCCCTGCGAAGCCGTAGTTTTCGGATAGACGGACGAGCTTGACTTGCGGGAAAGCCTCCTGCAGGTAAGCGATTGAGTCGTCAGTCGAACCGTTGTCTATGACCACGAGGTCGGCCACCTCAGGCGGTGTGTGCGCCACGAGGGGCGGGATGTACTCCTCGAGGAGCTTGCGCCCGTTCCAGTTGAGGACGACGATGGCTAGGTCGGGACGGCTCATAGGTCGGCTTATGGCTTGGTGCTGAAGGTTTGTCGCCGCACGCTCCAATGCGCTAGCCGTGCGGGGGTGATGGCGCCGACGAGCTCAGAGTCGTACGGCTGGGCAACGCGTATATAGTTGTCGGTGAAGCCCTCCATCATCTCGCCGTGGCGTGTCTCCTCCCAGAGGACGGGACGGACGGAACCAGCGAAGGGTGCGCAGAAGGCGTTGTGTCGCTCGCTAGAGAGGGCGAGGAGTTCCTTCGTGCGGAGTTTCTTTTCGGTTGCGGATACAGCGGGTTTGATCTCTAGAGCTTTGGTTCCTTTGCGCTCGCTATAGGGGAAGACGTGCAACTGGCTCCACGGTTGCTCTTGGAGGAAAGCTAAGGTCTCAGCGTGATGCTCGGGGAGTTCGCCCCGCATACCTGCAATGACATCGATACCGACGAAGGCATCAGGGATCAGCTCGTAGATGAGCTTAAGACGCTCGGCAAAGAGTGCCGTGTCGTAGTGCCGCCGCATCAGGCGCAGCACCTCGTCGGAGCCGGACTGGAGAGGAATATGGAAGTGCGGCATGAACTGCGCTGTCTCAGCGACGAACTGGATAATCTCTGGGGTCAGCAGCTCAGGCTCAATGGAGCCGATGCGGTAGCGGGCGATGCCTGCGACTTGTGTCAACTGGTGGAGCAGATCTAGGAGCGTTTCGCCCGTGGAGCGTCCGAAGTCTCCGATGTTGACACCTGTCAAGATAATCTCCTTGCCGCCAATCTCAGCAACACGCTCCGCCTGCGCCACCAGTGAGGCGATAGATCCGTTGCGGCTGACACCACGTGCGGCAGGTATGGTGCAATAGGTGCAGTAGTAGTTGCATCCGTCCTGGACCTTGAGGAAGTGGCGCGTGCGATCGTCCGAAGAGACGCTCGGCTCGAAGTGTTGTAGCTCTCGGCGGGCGGTGACGTGGGGCGTAGCTGCTTGGGGCTGGTTGCGCTCTTGGTTGTGCTTTTGGCACAGCTCGGTGAGAAGCGATACGATCTCGCTCTTGCGTCCCGACCCGACGACGAGGTCTACGCCAGGCATCTGAGCGATCCGATCGCCCTGTAGCTGGGCATAGCAACCAGTCACGACAATGAGTGCCTCAGGGTACTCACGGTGCAGACGGTTGATGAGACTGCGGCACTTCTTGTCCGCCGTGTCGGTCACTGAGCAACTGTTGACGATGCAGATATCAGGGACCACCTCCGTCGTGTGGTGATGCTCGTCAGAGATGCGCTCCACGCCCACGGTCGCTAGCTGGCGAGCGATGGTCGAGGTCTCGGCATAGTTGAGCCGACAGCCCAGTGTGTAAAAAGCAGCTCGCTTGCCAACGAGAGGGTGTAGTCGAGGGGTAATTATCATATAGAGTAGAGCAAAGCACCAGCAATGCCCGCCAAGACAATGAGCAGGATAGGATGTACCCACTTCTTGTACAGGAGGAGTCCCGTCACGGCAAAGATGATGAAGCTGCGGTAGTCGATGAAGTTTTCCGTGACGATGATATTGTCCACCGTGATCGGCGTGCCAGCGGGGAGTGTGAGGAGCGTCCAGAGCCCCGGCTGTATCATCAGCATCAGGGCAGCGGCCGCTATGAGTCCGACACTGGCGGGGC
The DNA here is from genome assembly GCA_900546675.1 of uncultured Porphyromonas sp. Taxonomy (GTDB): domain Bacteria; phylum Bacteroidota; class Bacteroidia; order Bacteroidales; family Porphyromonadaceae; genus Porphyromonas. The sequence goes on from URDQ01000084.1 coordinate 3,330, forward strand.
GTATGCCGAGGAAAGCAGCATCGACATAACGATTGTTCCTAAACGCTTGGAAGCTTCGAGAGATGATGAGACAGAGTACGAAGGAGGGGAGCATCACTGCGGTCGTCGCTAGGAGCGAACCGAGGATGTTACCGCCCGTGACAACATAGCCTATGTAAGTCGCACTGTTGATTCCGATAGGTCCTGGGGTCACTTGGCTCACAGCTACGATGTCGGTGAACTGCTGGTTGGTGAGCCAATGGTACTTATGGACCACTTCGTTTTGGATCAGCGAGAGCATAGCATAGCCCCCACCGAAGCCGAAGAGACCGATCTGAATGTAGACCCAAAAGAGCTGTAAGTAGATCATTGTTTTGCCGTCCTAATCCCTTCTCATAATACTATAGATGATCCCTCCGAGGGCAGAGCCGAGGATGATCCAGACGGGTGAGACACCTATGAGCCAAACCAGCAGAGCGGATAGGATCGGTATCCAGACGATGCGCCAGGTGCCTTTCATTGCATACCAAGTGGTGATGACGGGGATCGCAATCATCGCCACCACTGCAGGACGTATGCCATACATAACCCGCTGTACCCAGACGTTGTCATTAACCTCTTGGTAAAACATTGCCAAGAGCAAGATGATAATAAAGGAGGGCAAGGTCGCACCAATAGCACAAACCACCGCTCCGAGGTAGCCCTTCAGGCGATAGCCTATGAAGATGGACATATTCACCGCAAAAACCCCTGGTAGCGACTGCGACACCGCAAAGAGATCGATGAACTCCTCATTGGTCATCCAGTGGTTCTTCTCCACGACGTCATGCTGTATGAGCGAAAGCATAGCGTAGCCCCCACCGAAGGTAAAGCCCCCAATGCGTACGAATGTGATAAAGAGTCTCCAGAGCATCTTAAAGGTTCCAGCTCGCCTATAGTCTGTTGCGTCGTGCGAAGTAAAGGACGAAGAGCAGGTTGAGAACGAGCAGTCCGCCACCACCGAGGAGGACGTAGAGCTTAGCCCCATCAGCGACAGAGAGCGCTACGATCATCCCTACGATAACGAGGATCATCAGGGCGAAGAGTGTCTTATCGAGCCAATTGAGCGGCTTCTTTTTATTGCGGGTCATAGAGGTTAGCGGTTAGAAGAGCGAGAGCTTGACATACTTCTTGGGGTTTGCCTTGATGTCTCGGATCAGGGCATCGAGACTGGTCGTGACACTGTCAATGCGGTTGTAGAGTCCATCTTCGTTGAGGAGGCGCCCCACGGTGCCATTGGACTGGTTGAGCGTCTGAGTGAAGCTCTTGAGTTCACGCGAGGTACTCTCTAGATTAGCTACCGTCTCTTGTAGCTGTAGCGAGTCGAGCCTAGAGGCAAAGTTTGCCACATCTGTCGAAGAGCCATCTATACGCTCCATAATCGAGGGAAGCGAGCGGAGCGACTGTTGTAGCTGAGCGGACGAAGCATTGATATGCTGAGCTGACTGACGCACATCAGCGAGCGTCGGCTCTATGTTGGGATTCGAGAGGATCGCATTAGCTTGTAGCAAGACACTATCCATACGGCTGAGCGTGGTGGAGAGTCGTGGTACAAACTCGTCTTGTAGCTGCTCCAAGCTCTTGGCAGATGCGCGTGTGGACATCGGTATGGTGTCCTTTGAATTGATATAGACTCCCTTATCTACCTCAGGGAGGATTAGATTGACCAGAGCACCACTAAAGAGCGTCTGGGCGACCTGCACTTGCGTACCTTGGGGTAGCTTGATGTCAGGATCTAGCGTGAGCGTGAGGATCGTCTCGCCATTGTTGTGGTAGTCATACTTCATATCCCGCACAGAGCCCACCTTGTATCCATTGACGAAGACCCGTGTAGCCACATTGATCCCCGTCACATCATTCATAGAGACATAGTAGGTTTTAGAGCGTGCTGATATGGAGAGCCCCTTGAGGTAAGTGATCCCTAGATAGAGGATTAAGATCGCTAAGAGGGTGAAGAACCCTATCTTGACGGTCTGTCGTATGAGTCTTTTCTCTGGCATTGTGAAGCTGTGTCTCTTAGTAAATTTCTTTATCTCTTACGCCCTTGCGATAACGTACGATGTAGCAGTCTGGGTAGCGCTTAGCGAGTCGCTGCTGAGCCTGACGCGCTTCACTGAGGGTGCTGTACTGCTCAGCTGTATAGAGGTAGAGCCGGCCACGCTGCTCGCGCTGCACATCGCTTATATTGCGAAAGTATGGGTCACTCGTCTTCATAGGCTGACGAGAAGAGGCGATCTGTATGCGGTAATACGCTCCACTCTCTGAGGTCGTAGTAGTGCTTTGCTGTGCTGCAGGCTCTTCGTCAGATGCGGTCTCTTGTGGCTTTCGTTGCTGAGAGCTAGTAGCACGTACATACTTCTCATAGTACCTAGAGAATCCGTCTGCGATACCTCGCGCCAGCTCCTTGCGACCACTCTGACTAGCGAGGTAGTCCGACTCAGCCTTATTTGTGATGAAGCCTAGCTCTATGAGGATACTCGGCATAGCCGTCTCTCGTATCACGAGGAAGGGCCCTTGTCGCACACTGCGATTGCCTCGTCCTAGCTTGACAAAGGACTTCTGCACCTCGCTTGCCACATCGATGCTAGTCGCAAGGTGTACGTTTTGCATAAACTCAAAGATGATGTAACTCTCCGTACTATTCGGATCAAAGCCCTCGTAAGTCTCCTTGTAGTCCTTCTCGAGGAGGATCACTTGGTTCTCACGCTTAGACACCTCTAGATTATCATTAGCACGGCGCAAACCTAGCACATAGGTCTCGGTGCCTGCGGCTTTGGAGCTCGAGGCCGAGTTCGTATGGATACTGATGAAGAGGTCAGCCTTCTTCTTATTGGCAAAGTTAGCTCGCTGCTGTAGCCCCACAAAGACATCGGTAGATCGGGTCATATAGACCTTGATCTCAGGGTGTGCCTCCTCAATATACTTGCGAGTCAAGAGTGCTACCGCCAGATTGATATCCTTCTCCTTACGTCCGAAGGCACAGGCTCCCGCATCATGCCCACCGTGACCAGCATCGATCACGACCGTATATGCTTTCTGCTGCGCTAGCATGTTTAGAGGACAAGCTATCGTAGCTAGAAGTATCGTGAGGACCAGTTTGAGTAGTGACTTCATAAGGTAGCTGATAGTACTGGGAGCAAAGGTAAGAAATATAGCGCAAAGCAGCAGAACAATATCGGACCTGTAGATTCAACTATCAAATGCAACTGAATTGGTTTCATCGAGCTTCTGATA
>URDQ01000085.1 GCA_900546675.1 uncultured Porphyromonas sp.
CCAGGGGTGGGTGCTTTTATACGCTTCGTGTTGCACTTACTACTGGAAATTGCGATCTATTTGTGCTACACTTCTAGGAAGTGGCAGCAAAGTGTAGGAAGCTGTTTAGCCCCTTTAGTCTAGCTTAGTCTAGGAAGGTGAACTGCTTGTCAGCCCCTACGTCTAGCGTGATAGGCTTCGTGCGCTCTACGGTGCCAGCCAGTAGCGCCTTCGAGAGCTCGTTGAGGACGAGACGCTGTATGACACGCTTGACGGGACGTGCGCCAAACTCGGGATCGTAGCCTCGCTCGGCTAGTAGGTCGATGGCGGCATCGCTGTAGTGGAGCGTCACACCATTCTCCTGGAGTGTACGAGCCACCTTGTCGAGCTGTAGACGTACGATCTGAGCGATCTGAGCCTTGGTCAGTGGCGTGAAGACGATGGTCTCGTCGATACGGTTGACAAACTCAGGACGGATCGTCTGCTTGAGTAGCGTCTTGACCTCCTCCTCGGTGCGCTCGATGACCTCTTCGCGGTTTTGCTCATCGATGTGCTCGAAGTTGTGACGGATCAGGTCGGAGCCTAGATTGCTAGTCATAATGATGATCGTGTTCTTGAAGTTGACCACGTGACCCTTGTTGTCCGTCAATCGACCATCGTCCAATACTTGGAGGAGTAGGTTGAAGACATCAGGGTGTGCCTTCTCAATCTCATCAAATAGCACGACCGAGTAAGGCTTACGCCTGATCGCCTCGGTGAGCTGACCGCCCTCGTCGTAACCGACGTAGCCAGGAGGCGCTCCGATGAGACGCGTGGCGCTAAACTTCTCCTGATACTCGCTCATATCGATACGGGTCATCATATGCTCATCGTCAAAGAGACACTCCGCCAAAGCTCTGGCCACCTCCGTCTTACCGACACCTGTCGTGCCGAGGAAGATAAAGGAGCCGATCGGTCTATTGGGATCCTGCAAGCCTGCGCGACTGCGACGCACTGCATCGGCAATGGCGGTGATCGCCTCCTCTTGACCGACGACACGCTTGTGCAGCTCGGCCTCTAGGTTGAGTAGCTTGTCGCGCTCGCTCATCAGCATACGACTTACGGGGATACCAGTCCAGCGAGCTACGATGTCAGCGATGTCTTCGGCCGTCACCTCCTCGGTGATCAGTGCGGTGCCAGAGGCACGCTGCTCGGCAAGCTTCTGATTGATCTGGGCTATCTGATCGTCTATCTCTTTGAGCCGTCCGTAGCGAAGCTCAGCCACGCGACCGTAGTCGCCCAGTCGCTCCGCCTTGTCCGCCTCGATAGAGGTTTGCTCACGCTCTACCTTCAGTTGCTGCGCTTCATTGACCAGATCTTTCTCGCCATGCCACTGAGCTGCTAGCGCATTGCGCTCTTCCTCTAGATTGGCTATCTGCTTGGAGAGTGCTGCTAGCTTAGGCTCGTCGTGCTCACGCTTGATCGCTTCGCGCTCTATCTCTAGCTGCTTGATACGACGCTCCAGCTCGTCTAGCTCTTCGGGCATCGAGTCTATCTGTATGCGTAGTCGTGCAGCCGCCTCGTCCACGAGGTCGATCGCCTTGTCGGGGAGGAAGCGGTCTGTGATGTAGCGCGAACTAAGCTGCACGGCAGCCAGTATGGCGTCATCTTGGATACGCACCTTGTGGTGGTTCTCGTACCGCTCCTTCAGACCTCTTAGGATAGAGATACTGCTCATCTCGTCAGGCTCGTCGACCATCACCATTTGGAAGCGGCGCTCGAGCGCTTTGTCCTTCTCAAAGTACTTGCGGTACTCATCGAGGGTGGTGGCACCGATGGCTCTTAGCTCACCACGTGCGAGGGCAGGCTTGAGGATGTTTGCCGCATCCATAGCGCCTTGCGAAGCTCCCGCACCGACCAGCGTGTGGATCTCATCGATAAAAAGGATCACCTGTCCATCGGAGGCGGTCACCTCGTTGACTACAGACTTGAGACGCTCCTCAAACTCTCCCTGATACTTTGCTCCTGCTATGAGAGCACCCATATCGAGTGAGTAGATGAGCTTGTCTTTGAGGTTCTCTGGTACGTCGCCACGTATGACACGGTGCGCTAGGCCCTCGGCGATAGCGGTCTTACCGACACCTGGCTCACCGACGAGGATAGGATTATTCTTCGTACGGCGAGAGAGTATCTGCAGGACACGACGTATTTCCTCGTCACGACCTATGACTGGGTCTAGCTTGCCCTCACGAGCGCGCTCGCAAAGGTCTATAGCGTACTTGCCCAGGGCATTGTATTGCTGATCGCTCGTGGCAGAGTCTACCTTGCGTCCCTTGCGAAGCTCACGGATTGCGCTCTCAGCGTCAGCGTAAGTCAGACCGGCGTCGAGGAGTAACTGCCGAGCGTCACTCGACACCTTGAGTAGTGCTAGGAGCATATGCTCCACGGCTATGTATTGGTCACCCATCTCGCTAGCTATCTGCTCCGACTGGGTGAGTACTTGGTTCGTCTGGTTAGAGAGGTAAGGCTCTCCACCAGATACGTGAGGCAGACGCTCTAGTTGCTGTGCTACCGACTGCTCTATCTGGTGCATATAAGCCCCCGCCTTGGTAGCGACATACTCGATGACGTCTCGTCCCTCACGTAGTAGCGCATCTAGGAGGCATATAGGCTCTAGAGCCTGATGCTCCTGCTGTCGCGCTTGGGCGATCATCGTTTGGATCACCCGCTGTGATTTGATGGTGTACTTATCTATGTTCATGTTTTTAAGGTTTGATTCTGAGAGACTCAAGCAACAGATGTGCCAAAGGGTGGAAGCTTGTGACAAATTGTCTTAGTTAGCGATTGGCTGTTGGCTGTTGGCGATTGGCTGTGAGGATAGAAAGAGAGAGGAGGGGAACTCATCTGAGCTCTCCTCCTCTCTATAATTATATATAAGATTGCTTGCGCTACCCTTGATGGGGGTAGTGTATGCAGTCTATTTAGTAGATGACGTCCATATCTACGCGACGTGCATCGGTACGCTTAGCAGGTGTCGTGTCGACGCCGTTGTCGTAGCGCTTGATAGCAGCTGCGGGTACGCCTGCCTCTTGGAGTGCCTTGATGACACTAGCAGCACGCTTAGCAGCGAGCTTGTTGTTGAAGTCTACGGGGCCATCGATACTAGCATAGCCGTATACAAGTACGAGGGCGCGTGGGTCGTTGATGACAAAGTCTGCAACGTTGCGCACTGCCTCGAGACCCTCTGCGTTGATTACGTCCGAGTTGACCTTAAAGAAAACGCTACGACTGAGCTGTACGTTGTTGCGTGAGCGGTCTTGGTGGATCACCCGACGGTTGTCGTAGTTGTAGACAGGAGCTTGCTCAGAAGCCTTCTCGAGCTCGTTGAGCTGATCGCGTAGAGCAGACAGTTGCTGAGCTATTTGGTCATCGTCACGCTGAGGCTCTTGCTGAGCAGCCTTGAGGCGAGCTAGCTCCTCTTCGAGAGCTTTGATCTTGTCGGCATCGTTTGTAGCTTGAGCGCCCTGAGCGCCCTGAGTTACGACGAGATTACTACCAGCTGGGTAGTATAGCTGTCCTCCGACGTTGATAGGCTGTCCAGGCTGTGTATAGATTGGCGCTGACGCCTTCATAGCGTTGAGGTTGTGATACTGTAGGAGTAGGTAGAGTAGGTCTCTGTCCTTATTGCTCGTGATTGTTATGTCACGTTGCTGAGGACAAGCGTTACTCATCTCATCTTCTTCGGCTGCGGTGACTATCGCATTGATGAGCATGGCTAGCTCTTGCTTTGTCATTATTACCTCTTTCTCACGTTGACCACGCTCGCCCTTCTCAATGCGCTCTGTACGGTCGCACTTTTGGCGAGGTGCATCACGTCTATCTCGCTGTGCCTCCACAGGTGTGGAGACAGCAGCTGATAGAAGGATCACGCACAGCCCGACTATAAATGATTTCTTAGTCATACTGTTGTAGTGATAATTGATTAGAAGTAGAAGCGATATCCGAGAGATACGCTATGATTGCGTAGTGAGTGACGTAGACCGTAGTCTAGGAATATAGCACTGTTGAGCTGTGGTAGCTTGTAAGAGGTACCAACGAGGAAGTTGACACCAAGCTTCGTATCTGTAAAGCCTCCGACACCAGCACCTAGATAAGGTACGAAGTCACCTAGCTCCTTGAAGTTGAAGTTGTAAACAACGTTGCCTGAGATACCCAGGGTAGTTTTCTTACCAAAGCCTACGAAGATCTCAGGAACGAAGTCTAGGTTCGTATTGCTGATAGGCATATAAGCGCGTGTCCCGATAGCAAAAGTACCGAAGAGGTTCTCCTCCTGAGGCTTTACGAGGTTGGTACCTACGAGTAGACCTACAGAGTTGAAGCGGATGAGACTATTGGAGTTCTTGTCAACGGGAGTTGCATTGCTGTCCATAGTTACAGCAGAAGATGTAGCTGGAGCTTGGTAAGCAGGATGCGTAGGAGGTGTCGTTACGACAGTCGTTGCAGGCTGTGTAGCCTGATACTGCTGCATACGAGCATCGTTCTTCTCAATCTTTTTGTCAATCTCATCTAGACGATCGAGGATCTTCTCGTTTTGCTCTGTTAGCTCAGTCGTAGTTGTTGCAGTTGTAGCGCTCTGAGCCTTTACCTGCTCATTAGCGAGCATCTGCTGCTGAGCGATGTACTGAGGAGAGTTGCCGATGAGGGCATGTACTAGCTCACGCTCTAGTGGAGTGAGTGCGTCATCGTTAGGCTGACGGTAGTAGTGGTTGTGACCTTCTGTGCAGCCCTGCTGGCAAGAGTGACCCTTCTTGCTACGGTTGCGGTCGATGATGCGCTGTGCCATATCCTCGATCTCAGATGGAGTCATACGTACATACTCATCGTCACGGTTCTCACCATAGTAGTGGTACTCACGGTACTCGTTGATACGCTCTTGCGTAGTCTTGTCCTCCTCAGTGTCAAACTGGTAGTGACGAGCGGGCTTGCCTAGGTTAAAGCGTATACCGCACTGATAAGCCATATTCTTAGCAACGATCTCAGAGCTCTTTGTGACAGAAGCTGTCTTGACGCCAGGAGCTGGGTGCGCGATGAAATTAGCACTACCGAACAGACTGACATAGCGGAAGAGGGGTACCTCTAGACCGATACCAGCCATACCGAAGACGACATCATGGAGGTTAGCCTTGTCTAGCTCAGTAGCCTCCTCAGAGAGCTTAGCATCGAGGTAACCAGCACCGAGGTTGACGTAAGGTGTCACGCCACGAGGTCGGTTGAGACGACCGGTGAAGTAACCACCATACATAGCGCGCTCGTTGTCAAACTTGAAGTTGGGCTTCTTGCCAGTCTTACCAGCTTGGTAGTAGAATCCACGTACACCAAAGGTGTTGTTGAAGTCTAGACCTACCTGACCACCATAGAACCAAGAGTCGCGTGTGTTCCAGTAAGAGTTCTGATTGAAGTCCATATAAAGCATAGAGGGCTCAATCGTGAAGACCATACCACGGAATCCGTTGGAGAAGAAGTCTCTGTAAGCACGGCTTACCTCGTTTCCACCTCTGGGGTCGTAGCCACCGAGGTAGACAGAGAGACCAGCACGAGCTGAGAAGTTGTTTATCAGAGCTAGACCATGCTTGTCTACCTTCTCGCTAGCCTTTGCTAAGTTGACGTATGGGTTGAGTAGATCCGTGCGGAAGCCTAGGTAGTTACCTGATAGGTTGAGGGCGATACGAGGTGCTAGATTGACCTTAAAGCCTAGAGCTCCAGAGAAGTATAGGTGATCAGTCTTCATCGTCTCGATCTTCTTATCAGCGATGGGGAGCTCGTACTTCATGTTTTGGATACCACCACCTACGAGTAGGTAAGGTGCTAGGGTATAGCCATCGAGGAGGTTGAACTTAAGCTCAGCTCCGTAGCGCTCGATGTCAATCTTGCGCTCGCTCATCTGCTCTTTGAAGATTGGGTCTACATTCCACTCATTTCCATTGAGCTTGGACTTGATACCAAAAGAGCGATCATAGACACCACGTAGCTCTACGATCGGACCGAAGCCGAAGCCTGCGCGCAGGCCCCATAGCATAGCGTTGTCGATGTTGAGAGCATCGTCAAGGAATTCATACTGAAAGCCACCACCAAGGGTGATGCTGGCATCCTTGACCTGTGCCTTGGCCCCGTTGAAGCTCAGAAGAGCTACAAGAGCCGTACATAGTAGTAGGATTTTTTTATTCATAGTTGAACTATTAAAGTGGTTGATAATGCTAAATGATTAGAGTACAGATGGAGGATAGCATCACTGCTCTCTTTTCTTGTCGGGTACTCCATATGAAATACCTTCTAGAGAAGAGCTGAGCGTACTATCTCACCATATTTGCTGTCAAAGGTATGAAAAAGTATTGATACAAAGCAACTCTAAGCCCCTCTGTAGATTCAACTATCAAATGCAACTGAATTGGTTTCATCGAGCTTCTGATAA
>URDQ01000086.1 GCA_900546675.1 uncultured Porphyromonas sp.
AAAACTTCGGAGGAATCAAATGAAACTTCGGAGGAAATGTTTCTCGCCCACGTGGAGAATAAAAAATAGCTACGTGAAGATTTCAAATTTCCTACGTAGAGAGTACGGATTTTTGGTATCTTTGCAGGTAGATATCACGAGAGCCTCGAGGGCTTTCGCTACATAATATAGTTTATGCTCAAAGAAATCTTATCCATCTCAGGTAAGCCAGGACTCTTTAAGCTCCTGACACACACTAAAAATAGTATCATCGTCGAGGATCTAGAGACGAAGCGTCGTATCCCTGCGTATGCCTCGGATCGTGTCGTATCTCTAGGCGATATATCGATCTACACGACTACTGAAGAGGCGCCTCTGCGAGAGATCTTGCAGACGCTACTCGACAAGTATGAGGGCAAGACGGTAGACCTTAAGGGGCTCAGTGGCAAGGAGGCTTACTTCGACCTCTTCGCAGAGGTACTCCCCGAGTACGACCGTCAGCGTGTCCACGACAACGATATCAAGAAGATCTTTCGCTGGTACAATATCCTCGTAGAGACGGGTCACACCGACTTCTCCGAGCCAGCACCTGAGGAGACTAGCGAGACTACAGAGGAGGCTCCTGCTGAGGAGTAACAAAGCCTCTCTGGAGCCGAGTATGGCTCACCGACTCTTGTCTAATAACTTTACCACATAATATTATGTACAAAGAACTGAAGAACTTCCTCGCTAAGGAGATCCAAGACACCAAAGATGCAGGTCTCTACAAGGAGGAGCGCATTATCATCACCCCTCAGACGGCCGCTATCAAGGTAGAGGGGGGCAAGGAGGTCTTGAACTTCTGCGCCAACAACTATCTGGGTCTCTCTGACAATCCTCGCCTTATCAAGGCTGCTAAGGATATGATGGATTCGCACGGATACGGTATGAGTAGTGTACGCTTCATCTGCGGTACGCAAGATATCCATAAGCAACTCGAGAAGGCTATCGCACACTACTTCCACACGGAAGACGCTATCCTCTACGCTGCTTGCTTTGATGCTAACGGCGGTGTCTTCGAGCCACTCTTTGGCCCAGAGGATGCGATTATCAGCGACTCGCTGAACCACGCCTCGATCATCGACGGTGTACGTCTCTGCAAGGCTAAGCGCTATCGCTACGCTAACGCTAATATGGAGGAGCTAGAGAAGTGCCTTCAGGAGGCTCAGGAGCAGCGCTTCCGCATCATCGTCACAGACGGTGTCTTCAGTATGGACGGCAACGTAGCTCCTATGGACAAGATCTGCGACCTCGCTGACAAGTATGACGCTCTCGTGATGGTTGATGAGTGCCACTCGGCAGGTGTGGTCGGTAAGACGGGTCGTGGTGTCGCTGAGGCTTTCGACTGCTTCGACCGTATCGATATTCATACCGGTACGCTAGGCAAGGCATTCGGTGGTGCTGTAGGTGGCTTTACGGCTGGTCCTAAGGAGATCATCGAGATACTACGTCAGCGCTCTAGACCTTACCTCTTCTCTAACTCACTGCCCCCCGCAGTGGTTGGTGCTGGTATCGAGGTCTTCAAGATGCTCGAGGAGGATGACTCACTACACACGAAGCTGATGGAGAATGTCAACTACTTCCGCGATAAGATGCTCGCAGCTGGCTTTGATATCAAGCCTACACAGAGCGCTATCTGCGCAGTGATGCTCTACGACGCTCCGCTATCTCAGCGCTACGCTGCTCGTCTCCTCGAGGAGGGTATCTATGTGACGGGCTTCTACTATCCAGTCGTACCGAAGGGCGAGGCTCGTATCCGCGTTCAGCTCTCAGCAGCTCACGAGCGCGAGCACCTCGACAAGGCAATCGCTGCCTTTATCAAGATCGGTAAGGAGCTGGATGTGATTAAGTAGAGACTGTTGCAAAAGTCAACAGTCTCACAATCTTGCCTACAAGATTGTCTAGACTTTGCAGAAAGGATGAAGCGCAAGGCGCTGAGGGTGAGGTCTGAAACTCACATACCTCCGTATGTGACCGAAGCCAAATCCCGAAAGCAACACAGCGATTCGCCTTTATGCAACAGTCTCAAGTAATCACAGCACTCAGCAAAGCATAACTAACAACGAAGGTGACTAGACGCTATCCCATCACATCGGGAGTGCAGATCTAGTCACCTTCCTTTTTATATTAAGTAGCTATACCATTATATATATGTCCCTGAGAATAGTCGTAGATAGTTCTATCCCATACCTTGCCGACGGTATGCCCCTCGGAGTCGAGGCGCATTACCTGCCGAGTGGAGAGATAACGGCCGAAGCGGTCGCTGATGCTGACGCCCTGATGATCCGTAGCGTGACGCGTTGTGACCGCACGCTGCTGGAGGGGAGTGCTGTGCGTCTGATCACCTCAGCGACAGCGGGCTTTGACCATATAGATACCGAGTACTGCCGTGAGGCGGGCATTCGCTGGTACAATGCTCCAGGGTGCAACGCCGCCTCTGTGGCGCAGTATGTCTTGACGGCTATCTCTCGTATCGCACTGGAGCAGGGATTGGCTTCTGAGGATATAACTCTCGGGATTATTGGCACGGGACATACCGGCGGACGGGTCTATCAGCGTGCCAAGGCGCTCGGCATTCGGACGCTCCTCTACGATCCACCGCTTGTAGCGGCTTACGATGAGCACCCTGACTGGCAGAGCTATCTGGAGGAGCTGGATCGCAACGGACTACCTCGTCCTTACCTTGCGGACGAGATGCCCAGTCTGCGGGATAGCTTCGTAGACCTAGACGCACTCCTCGCTGAGGCTACGGTGATTACCTGTCATGTGCCTCTGACAAAGGGGGGCGCACACCCTACTTATCACTTGGTCGATGACGCTTTCTTGCGAAATGCTCAGCAACGACCTTGGTTGATCAACGCTTGTCGTGGAGCTGTCGTCGACACCCCCGCACTGGTATGCGCCCTTGACGATAAGGCGGTCGCAGGAGCCGTGATCGACTGCTGGGAGGGTGAGCCACACATAGCACAGACACTACTAGACCGAGTCTTCATCGGCACACCCCACATTGCGGGCTTCTCAGTGCATGGCAAGGCGCAGGGAGCTGTGCAGAGTTTGCGCCACTTGTGCGACTTCTTTGATCTCAGTGACGAGCGGATAGCTCTGGCACACCCTCGTCCCTTGGCGGAGCCATACCTAGACCTCTCGGGGTGCGAATCGTGGCAGATACCTTGGCGTGCGATGATCCACACGCTCGACCTGCCCGCTATTATGAGCCGACTAGTGTCTAGCCCCGACACCTTCGAGCAGCAGCGTGTCCACTACCAGCACCCTTACGAGCCACGTGACTACACCGTGCGAGGCATCCCCGCCTCCGTCCGTCCCGCACTCACGGCTCTCGGCTTCGCAGTAGAGAGCGAGTAGGGCGAGCCCTCTTTATGAAAATTTAGAAGTAGCGACCGAGCGAGTTCTCGTTGATCTTCTCAGGCTCAAAGAGCGCTGTCATAGCTTGCGAGATAGCATCTCGGATCTTGTCAGACTCGGTCTTTCCATACCCTTCGGCCGTAGCTACTGCTACGAGTTTATTCATATCGGCCGTAGTTAGCTGAATGGTAACTTCCAGAGCATAGCCGACCAATATATTTCTCTTGTCTCCCTCGCCATAGCTTACGACCAGCGTTTTCTGCGCCTGTTCGGGATTGATCTCAGGAACGACTATGATGCCTCTCTTAAAGAGCTGCCCAGCGATAAAGTCTCTTGGATTGACAGAGTTAAGGTTACCTTGCGAGTAGCCACCAAATGCGCCTAACACGCTACCCGTCGGAGCAATGTAGGCATATTCGAATTGAGATAGCGGGAGGTAGGTCTTCACCTGAGGGGCATTCAGAGCACAGCCCGACAGGGTGAGCATAAAGAGTATGGCTGCAACAGCGCCCCATAGCTTGGATAAGTGTGTTCGTTTCATATCTGCAAGTCCTTTCTGCAAATATAGATAAAAACGTAGAGTGCACCTATATCTTGAGTCCGATTGGGAGCAGTTGGCAGACGACAAGTGCTCGTTGAACTCACTAGCGTGCGATTGGGTGTAGCTTCGTCTATTGCTTAGATTACCTTTGCATTCATCTGTCGTGAAGGAGTTCTCATCTAGGGCTGGGCAGAGCTGTGGGGGAGTGTCTCCTAGAGGGCGATCTCATCTGCGGAGAAGTAGCCCCTGTGGTACTTCATCTCGAAAACATCGCTCGCAGGGCAGTATAGTGCCTCGATGACGTCATAGCGTATCGGTAAGTCTATATGCATACGCTTTGCGTAGCGCATACCTCCGAGCATCATCTGATGCGCTTTTGCTGCATTGATGGCATCTAGCGGACTCGTGGCAGTGTACTCCATACGGCTCTTCACCTCAACGATCAGAAGATGCCGTCCGTCAGACGCTATGATGTCTATCTCGCAGATCGGATCACGCCAGTTGACCTCAAGGATGCGTATCCGTCGGGAGAGGAGGTAGCGCTGAGCTGCCCTTTCGCCAGCAGCCCCGAGCTCATTAGCGAGCGCCATAAGATGGGGGCTTAAGCCTTGCGGGTGTGCTGGAAGGTGTCTATGTGCCGCTCTTTCTTCTCAGGGATAATGTCCGCAATGGGGGTCAGCAGTCCCGTCTCCTCGACATCGCCAAACTCATCGTTGATCGCAGTGCCAAAGATGCGTATCTTCGGTGTGAGCGACATATAAGCGTTAAAGAGGGGGGGGATATTGATATTGTGCTTGCGCACCTCCGCCTTGAGCGTGCGGTAGTCGCTCTTGAGGTCGTTCTTGACAAAGAGACGATCTATCTCCTCGGGATCTATATCCACCTCGACAGGGTTCATCGGTCGGACAAGCTGATCCTTGTCTCCGAAGTAGATCTCCATAAACTTAAGGATCAAGTTGCGACAGTACTTGTTGTAAGTCTTGTACATAGTCACCTTGCCAAAGAAGTACTTGATCTCAGGGTAGATAACGGTCAAAGCTCCGAGCCCGTCCCATAGGTTGTCTAGCGTGTAGATGGAAGACATAAGTCCCGCCCGTGTCGTCTGAAACTCGTGGCTCACGAATGAACGTCCCAGCTCGATCGTGTAGGGGAGATAGTCCCGTACGAACTCCTCGCTGAAGCTAAACATATGTGATGTGGCTAGCGCATCCGTCTGCTCTTGGTGGCGTAGCACCGCCTCGCCGAGGATGTATCGGTAGCCACCCATAATCTTCTCGAGCTCAGGGTTCCAGACGATGAGCTGTACGTAGCCATCGTCCATCAGGTCGTACTTATCTACATCGCACTCAAGCCCCGTGCCGCCACCGCCAGCACGAAAGCTCTCCTCGCGCAGACGTCCCACCTCACGCATCGTGTGTGGTGCTTGCGCAGCGCGAAAGGCGTAGATCTCGTTATTACTCTTATTGGTCGTGCGGACGAAGAGCTCTGGTGTCAGCTCCTGTCGGATCAATTGCCGATCTATCGGCGCTATGATGGGTTGCACTGTAGCACTCATTTGGATAGTTGGTCTTTCAGTTGGTATACTTGCTGCCGGATGCGCTCTACCTGCTCAGGTAATTCGCTAGGCCTCAGCCCCTCGAGCGTTTCGTAGGGAATAGGCTCCCCAACCACTATGGTAAAGGAGCTACCCTGTGCGGCAAACATCTCGTGTGGTAGCAATGCGGTGCCTATGTTAAAGCGTATGCCGAGCGTCTTGCGTAGCTGCTCGATACGATAAAACCTCATCGAGTTGCGCCCGTGGAAGAAAAGTGGCACGATGGGGCGATGATATTGTCGTGCCTGCTTGATAAAGCTAGGTCGCCAGAGAGGATCCTGTACCTCTCCCTTGATCAGGCGTGAGCAGAGTCCTGCGGGGAAGGTGATCACGGGCAAGTCGCTCTCAAGTGCCTCGTGCATCTTCTGAATAGAGGTGCGCGCCTGCGCTCCGTACTTATTGACTGGGACGAAGATATTGGCTAGAGGCTTCAGGTTGAGTAGGAGGTCATTGACGATGTAGCGGATATCAGTCTGGTAGTGACTAGCTATGAGGTGAGTCAGACAGATACCGTCTAGTCCACCCAGCGGGTGATTGCTGATAAAGAGTGCGCGAGGATCTGCGGGCAGATGCTCGGCACCGATGAGCGTCAGGTCAATGCGAAACTCCTGGATCAGGGCATCCATAAAGTCTACCCCCTCTAGGTGTCCGTAGCGACGTAGCACATCGTTGATCTCACGCTGGTGGATCAGTCGCGCCACGCCATTGGTCACGAAAGCGGGCAACGGCTTCTTGCGTCGCTGATTGAGGATGGCTGCTATGTCGACCTGTTGTGGATGAAAGCTCTCTTCAGGCATAGATTGCATATGATTTACTGCAAATGTACGACTAATGGCGCACATAGCGATTACAACGACGCGTAGATTCAACTATCAAATGCAACTGAATTGGTTTCATCGAGCTTCTGATAA
>URDQ01000087.1 GCA_900546675.1 uncultured Porphyromonas sp.
AAGTCATCAAAAACATCATTCTTGAGAAATTGCATTAGCGGGTGGAATGTACGCGATGAAATCTTGCTGATGAGGGGTGACTTACTTGGTAAGATTTATATACCTTTGTGGTACAGGTACATTTCCACCATCTAACGAATTACTAATATGTCACAAGACAAGACTATACGCTGCCTGATCATCGGGTCAGGACCTGCTGGATATACAGCTGCTATCTACGCCTCAAGGGCTAATCTCTCACCCATACTCTATCAGGGACTACAGCCTGGTGGTCAGCTTACTACGACTACTGAAGTGGAAAACTTCCCAGGCTTCCCCGAGGGCATCACGGGCCCTCAGCTCCTTGAGCAGATGCGCCAGCAAGCTGAGCGCTTTGGTACAGACATTCGCTCTGGCGAGGTGACGCGCATAGACCTTTCGGAGCGACCTTTTAAGGTTGAGATTGACGGTTCTACAGAGCTGACAGCACACTCTGTCATCATCGCTACGGGTGCTCGGGCTAAGTATCTCGGGCTAGATGACGAGACGAAGTATGCTGGTATGGGCGTCTCGGCATGCGCTACGTGCGACGGATTTTTCTATCGTAAGAAGCGTGTAGCTGTCGTGGGCGGTGGCGACACGGCTTGTGAGGAGGCACTCTACCTAGCAGGCATTGCAGAGCATGTCTACCTCATCGTGCGCAAGGATCATCTACGCGCTTCTAAGGTAATGCAGGAGAGACTCTTCGCTCGGGAGAATATTGAGGTGCTCTTCGAGCACAACACGGTCGGGCTCTTTGGCGATAATGGCGTGGAGGGTGCTCACCTTGTATATAAGAAGGGGACCCCCGAGGAGGCTAAGCGTGATATAGCGATTGACGGCTTCTTCCTCGCTATCGGACACAAGCCCAATACAGATTTCCTCGCAGGTCAGCTGGAGCTTGATGCAGCGGGATACATTGTAACTCGAGAGGGGAGACCGCTCACCTATGTCGAGGGAGTTTTTGCCGCTGGTGACGTAGCTGATCCACGCTACCGACAGGCGATTACCTCTGCGGGTACTGGCTGCCGAGCTGCACTCGAGGTGGAGAAGTATCTCCTCGAGAAGGGACTATAGCACTACGCTAGCGAGACTTCTTCGCTCTAACAGATAAATCTTCTAACACAATATAGATATGAATAAGCAGTGGACATTTTGGGCAGCCTTGGTGCTGGCCATAGCCTTTGTACTAGGCATTTGGATCGCAGGGTCGACCTATCTATCGGTGCGTAAGCAGCGTATCGTCTCAGTTACGGGCAATGCGGAGCAAGACTTCGAGAGCGATCTGATCGTGTGGAGTGCCTCCTTCCGTGTGCAGCGTGCTACGCTGGGCGAGGCCTACACGGAGATAGAGCGTGAGCGGGCTGTCGTACAGGATTATCTCAAGCAGTCTGGCTTGAAGCCTGACGGCTACTCCTTCGGGAGCCTAGATGTGTCGCAGAGCTACAGCAGTGGCTACGATACGCATGGTAACTATCAGCAGGTACCCAACGGATATGTCCTCACGCAGAGCGTGACCATAACGAGCGGAGACCTAGATGGTGTCGAGGAACTCTCGAAGAGTATCTCTTCGCTCATCTCTCAGGGAGTGGAGATAACGAGCCAAGCGCCCGCCTACTACTACACGAGCCTCGACGACCTCAAGCATCAGATGCTACGCCAGGCCTCGGAGGACGCACTAGACCGTGCCGAGGAGATTGCCTCTGGAAGCCGTGGTAAGGTGGGTAAGCTACAGAATGCCTCGATGGGAGTCTTCCAGATCGTTGGCAAGAACGCTGGAGAGGACTACTCGTGGGGCGGTGCGTTCAACACTTCCTCGCGCCAAAAGACCATCTCCGTCACCGTCCGCGCTACCTACGCCCTTCGCTAGGACACAAATGCTTAACGACCTGTCGGGACACTATTTGTGTGTCTCGACAGGTCGTTACGTGTGAGTTTTGCGCAGTATCGGTATGACTACCATTTGTACTAAATAATCAGTACCTTTGTAGCGGTTTACACTATGAGTAAATCACTACACGATGACAATCACACCAACTACTCCCTCTGCTTCTGACTCAAAGCAGACAATCTTGGATCGCCGTTATCTGCGTATGGCTCGTATATGGGCTGAGAACTCCTACTGTCAGCGACGACAAGTAGGCGCCCTCATCGTACACAATCAGATGATTATCTCGGACGGATACAATGGTACTCCCTCGGGATTTGAGAATGTCTGCGAAGATGACGAAGGAATCACCAAGCCCTACGTACTCCATGCTGAGGCCAATGCTATCACCAAGGTGGCTGCATCGGGCAATAACTGCACGGGGGCAACTATCTACATCACCGCTTCTCCCTGTCTAGAGTGCGCTAAGCTGATTATCCAGAGTCGCATACGACGTGTCGTGTATGGTGAGCAGTACAGACTCACCGATGGTGTCGAGCTACTCGAGCGTGCGGGCATTGAGGTGGTCTACATACCGCTAGACGAGATGCCGTCTACTGCACACCCCTCGACCCTTTAGTATAGCTTCTATCTAGATTATTGAGAAGAATAAGTGGTAGATATGCGTCGTCAGTATAAATATATAATCTGTCTCCTGGTGGGTGCGCTCATTGGCGCAGCTATTTTTTGGCTTCTCTCTCGCTATCGCAATTTCACGCACGCCGACAAGTTCGACCAAGTGCTACAGCTTGTCGAGAAGTACTACGTAGACTCTGTCGATATCGAGCAGTTGCGTACGGACATACTCCCCTATATGCTAGGGTCGCTGGATCCGCACTCGACCTACATACCGCCTTTGGAGTCAGAGCGCGAGGAGCAGAGACTAGAGGGACGGTTTGAGGGAATGGGTATCATCTACAACATCATCACCGACACGATTGTCGTGGATCAAGTGTTCGCTGGCGGACCTTCTGAGACCGCTGGTCTAGAGCCTGGCGACCGCATCTTAGCTTGTGACGGCAAGAGCCTCCTCGGTGAGCGCAATAACCAAGACACCATCACCTCGGCACTCAGAGGTCCCGAGGGATCCGTGGCGCATCTCTCGATATTGCGCCGTCAGGCGCGACGAGATGTGAGCGTAGTGCGTGGCCCCGTACCGATTCGAAGCATCGATGTGTGCTATATGCTCACGCCAACGATCGGACTGATGCAGATTACCACTTGGGCGCGTACTACTTATGACGAGTTTATCCAGCATTGGGGCGCCTTGCAGAGGGCTGGAGCCAAAGCTTTGGTCCTAGACCTGAGAGACAATACGGGAGGCTATATGACTTCCGCCGTTGCCGTCGCCAATGAGTTCCTCCAGGAGGGACAATTGATCGTCTACACCGAGGGTCGCACGATGCCTCGTGAAGATGTAGTCGCCAATGGTGAGGGAATGCTCCAACAGATGCCTCTAGTGGTGCTGGTAAATGAGAACAGCGCCTCCGCCTCTGAGATCTTTTCGGGAGCGATGCAAGACCACGATCGGGCGATGATCGTAGGGCGGCAGACCTATGGCAAGGGCTTGGTCCAGCAACCCTTTACCTTTTCAGATCACTCTAGCGTGCGTCTCACGGTGGCTCGCTACTATACGCCTTCGGGGCGTAACATACAGCGCCCCTATGAGCAGGGGAGTCTCTCCTCGATCGAGGAGAGTCTTATGAGCGTCTCGGGAATCAAGCCTGTGGGCGACTACGCTGACACGCTGACTCTAAAGAAGCCTCGAGAGTACCATAGCGACAAGGGGCGTCTCCTCTTCAGCGGGTATGGCATTATGCCCGATATCTTCGTACCGCAAGACACAGCGATGATTAATGCTTATGCAGCACGTCTGATTATGTCGGGAGCGATGCAGGAGTTTGCCTTTTACTTTGTAGACTTAAATAGAGAGAGCCTTCGTGAGATTGGCTCCGTGCAGGAGCTACTCGCTTTGCTTGCTCAGGAGAAGTTTCTAATCAATGATCTAGCCGCATATGCAGCTGAGCAAGGTATCGCTCAGCGACCACAGATGCTACGCCAAGCTACTAGGCGCTTGCAGCAACAGCTGTACGCCTTGATAGCTAATCATCTCTTTGGCGCTACGGGCTTCTATCAGGTGATGACTCAAGACGACCCGATGATCAGTAGCGCAGAGCAGTATATACAGGAAAATTATCACACACGATGATGAGTTGTGACAGAGTGAGAGAAGAGAAAAAAGCATTACGCCACGCCGTCCGCACTAAGATGCGGAGCGAATGGACCGAGGAGTACCGACAGATGGTATCTGAGCGTGTCTGTCGGCAGATAGAGACCTTTCTACCCTTCGTGCGTAGTCATTGCGTAGCACTGTACTGCGCCCTGCCCGATGAGGTAGACTTGACCGCTATACTAGAGCAGTACAAGGGCGATAAGCGGCTCCTCATACCCCGTGTAGAGGGTGACGATATCAACTTCTATAGCTATCAGCCCGAGTCGCTCATTTCCAGTGAGAACTACAAGATCCTAGAGCCCACAGCAGTTGCCGAGGAAGCGGTAGATCCCGCAGAGATAGAGCTTATCTTGGTGCCTGGGGTCGCATTCGACCTGCACGGGGGACGTATGGGTCGTGGCAAGGGTTACTACGATCGCTTTTTCGCTCGCTGTCCCCACGCCCTTCGTGCCGCCGTCACGACCTCGCTGCAAATCGTCGAGCAGATCCCGCTAGAGCCGTGGGACGTAGCGATGCACTACATCATCACAGACAGTCGAACCTACGAGGTACGCGACTAGCGAACCGACACCCGCCGATAGTTTCGACACAAGAAAGCTCCCCCCATCACAGTTCATCGACTGCGGTGGGGGGAGCGCTTATTTATTGGTGTAGGCTATCGCTTCGTGGTGATAGCCTTTTACCAGCTTACTATAGGAGTGCGTCTAGACCACACTTAAGGTCTGCGATGATATCCTCGACATTCTCCAGACCGATCGAGAGACGTACCATACCCTCGCCAATATCAGAAGCAGCACGCTCCTCTGGCGTGTAGGGCGAGTGGGTCATGCTAGCTGGGTGCTCGATAAGCGTCTCAGCATCACCGAGGCTCACGCAGAGCGTAGCTAGGTGGAGGCTATTCATCAGCTTGCGACCAGCCTCTAGACCACCCTTCAGCTCGAAGGCAATCATAGCGCCTGGTAGACGCATCTGCTTCTTAGCCAGCTCATACTGTGGAAAGCTCTTGAGACCTGGGTAAGCGATCGATGCGATAGCAGGGTGCTGCTCGAGGAACTCAGCGACACGCTGTGCATTAGCGCAGTGGCGCTCCATACGTATCTCTAGAGTCTTGATACCACGAGCGATCAGGTATGCCTCAAACGGCCCAAGGACTGATCCCGTCATATCCTTGACAGCAAAGAGACGCACCTGGTCGATATACTCCTTGCGACCGACGACGAATCCGGCAATCACATCACCGTGACCATTCAGATACTTCGTAGCTGAGTGTACCACGACATCAGCACCGAGGTCTAGAGGACGTGTGATAAAAGGCGTGCAGTACGTATTGTCGACCATCAGCACCGTACCCTCCTGACTATGAGCTATCTTGGCAGCGACTTCGATATCTGTCAGGTACATGTTAGGATTGGCGGGAGTCTCGATGTAGACCAGCTTAGTATTGGGACGCATAGCAGCCTTGATCTCATCAAGATTGCGCGCATCGACAAAAGTTACCTCCACACCAAAGCGTGAGAGTCCATGCTCGAGGAACGAGTAGGTGCAGCCGTAGAGCGTCTTACCAGCCACGATATGGTCACCAGCCTGTACCAAGGGGTAGATAGCTGATGTGATTGCACCGATACCTGAAGAGGCGCTGACACAAGCCTCGCCACCCTCTAGCGAGGCGACCTTCTGCTCAGCAGCTGTGCAGGTCGGGTTCCCTAGACGGGTGTAGATGTAGCCGTCCTCCTCTAGAGCAAAGCGCCTGCCGCCCTGCTCTGCAGAGTCAAAAACGAAAGTAGAGGTTTGATAAATAGGAGTAGCCAGCGTACCGTGCTGATTGTGCTCGCTACCCGCATGGATGGCACGCGTAGCGAAGCCCATCTGCTGTAGTTCTTTTGGATCTATCATAAAGCTTTATCTAAAGGATTGATTATTCGGTACGAAGGTACGAAAAATAGCGCTCACGACTACCCTATACAATCCGAATCTTGCGGTGTCACTTACCCGATGAGACAACTAACTACGCTCGGTGTGTCCCGACATCATCGTTGCTCGTCTTACCTTGATGCGATGAACGCACGCCAGTCTTCTGCGATTATTCCGATCTTCACGGAGGCATTTCCAAATTGTCCTCTCCTGAAATAGTACACAGTTGGGAAGCCACCCCCAACAACTATGAAA
>URDQ01000088.1 GCA_900546675.1 uncultured Porphyromonas sp.
TTTATCAGAAGCTCGATGAAACCAATTCAGTTGCATTTGATAGTTGAATCTACGTTGCGGAGTGCGGTGTCTCCACTATAAAAAATAAAGTGTATATTTGGCTCGCAGGAGGCATAGCTTGCGATGCTATACCTGTAGTTATGTCACCAATTAACTAAACCACTATAATTATGACGAGACAAATACTCCTATCCAGAGCTAGGATCGTAGCTCTGATTATGGCGTGGAGCCTTTTCCTCTTCACTTCACAGAGGATCTTGGCCCAAGACACGCGTCTAGAGGTGACGATCACAGAGGCTGGTAGACTAGCCGATCAGCTGGCGAGCAGTACGAGCGTAGAGACACTTATCGTCCGGGGTGTCCTCAACGATGCCGACCTTGGCACACTCGATGGCTTATCATCGCTCAAGCATGTAGACCTCTCGCAGGCAGACTTTGTTAACTCTCAGGGAGCTCCGGAGGGTACACTGCCCAGCTATAAGTTCTATGGCAACAAGCACTTTGAGACCTTCTCACTACCCCGTAATATCACAACGGTTGGAGCCTCCTGCTTCTTCAAGTGTAGTGCTCTTAAGGAGGTGACCCTGCCAGAAGGGCTTCAGAAGCTAAACGCTAAGGTCTTTATGAGCTGCTACCTCTTGGAGCGGATCAACCTCCCGAACAGCCTTGAGTCCATAGGCGAGATGGCATTCTACAAAACGGGTTTGACATCGCTCCCAGAGAGCTCTACTCTAAAGAATATAGGCAAGACCTGCTTCTGGGGCAGTAAGCTACAAGATGTGCGCTTAGGGAGAGCCCTCGAGAGTATTGGCGATGCGGCTTTTGGCGGATGTACAGAGCTTAAAATCATCTCTGTATCATCGCTCAATGCCTCTTTTAGTGCCGAGGAGGGGGTACTCTTTGACAAGGCAAAAGGGACGCTCTTCGTCTATCCAGCCGCTGCAGAGCGTACCAGCTATCAGACGCCTACGACGGTAACCACCATCAAGCCGTCAGCTTTCGAGAGTACACAAAGCTTAGAGACGCTGATTATCTCGGAGGGAGTCGTTGATATACCCAATAGCTTTTGTGCCTCAGCGGCAAAGCTTACGAAGATATACCTTCCCTCGACTGTTGCGACAGTTGACGTGGGAGCTTTTGACAACTGTAAGGAGCTGGCAGAGTTTCACATTCGGGCAGTGGAGCCACCCACAGCTGAGACTGGAGCTTTTGGTGTGATGTTTCCCAACTATAAGATGAATCTCTTCGTCCCCGTTGGGAGCAAAGCTCTCTATCAAGCCGTAAAAGTGTGGGATGACGCATTCCTCTCTATCAGCGAGGAGGGAGATCCGCTACAAGATGAGCAGATCGTCCTCGTCTCTGCAAAGCAAAAGGGCGAATATATCGGTCTGAATATGACTGCCGATGGGGATATCACGGTCACGGGAGCCTCTTACGACTCACCTGGTTACTACAAGCTAGAGGAGTCGACGATTACTATTACAGGCAAGGTTAAGAAGCTAGACTGCTCTAGCAATAAGCTCCTCACAGTCGATGCGAGCAAGGCTCTGAGTCTAGAGCAGCTCCTCGTAGATGACAATGAAATCACCTCAATCACTCTAGGTGAGCTACCTAACTTGGTACGTCTCTACGTCGGCTCTAACAATCTGACGTCGATAGACCTCAGTGGTCTTCCTCAGTTAGCTGACTTTAGTTGCTGGGGCAATAAGCTTGTCTCTATAGACCTGAGTCACAATGCTAACTTGGGTTCTCTCGTTTGCCGAGAGAATCTCTTGACCGGTACGCTAGACCTGTCGCACTGCCCGCTACTGCAAGAGCTTAGTTGCTTCAACAACCACATTGAGGAGATCAAGCTAGCCTCTCTCAACCGGTTAGGGCATCTAGAGATACAGCGCAATAAGATCAAGGGCGATGCGATGATACAGCTCTTGAGTGCGCTGCCAGAGTATCGCGCCTTCGCTGCAGATGATTGGGATGACTATATGGGGCTTAACCCACAGGGCATCTATCTGCTGGAAAAAACGGATCTAGAGGGCAACTTTGCCTACGAAGATGAGGTGGCGATAGCTACTGCCAAGGGGTGGCCCGTCTACTCAATGAATATAGAGATGTATGGTGAGGAAAAGCCTCAGCCATACAGTGGTGAGAAGAGATCTACGTCCGAAGCTCCTCATCGCATAGCGTATGGATTCTTCCAGAGCAACCAGCAGTTTGGAGCAGGGCAGTACGGCTTCGGCCACTTCTACCTAGATGATCCAGAGAAAACGGAGCGTGATCTCACTTTTGGTAACGATGAGGGAGTCTATGCTGGAGCAGCTTGTGACGGCATCATCTATGCCTGCACTTATGTCTATACTAGTCAGAGAGGACCACGCCCTGAGTGGTTTATCTCTTACAATGTACGCACTAAGGAGCGCAAAAATATCGGCCGATGGGCAGACCCAGAGGATTTTGGTGCACGGGTGCTCGATATGACTTACGACTATACGACGCACAAGATGTATGCCACCACATTCTCCGCAGGGAGTGCTAGACTAGTTGAGGTAGATTTAGCGACTGGAGCCTTTAAGGAGGTTTGCCAATTAGAGTCTACCTGTGGTCCTCTGGCGGTAAACAGTCGTGGGGAGTTCTATGCGCTCACTTCCGCTGGGGTACTTAACAAGATAGATCCCGCCAGTGGTAAGCTTGAAGAGGTGATCGATCCTCAGCTAGGAGGAGTACTGAGCAATCAGTCGCTTGAGTTCGACCGTACAGACGGCGATCTCCTCTACTGGGTTGCTACCACCTCTACGATGAGTGACAAGAATGCTCAGCTGGTACGCTTTGACCTCTCTACGCCTGCTACTCCTACGGTCAAGTCGCTCGGCAAGGTGGGCGAAAAAGTGATGCTACAAGCACTCTTTATTCCGTTTGCTCAGGGTGGCAATGAGGCTCCTGCGGCTGTATCTGACTTAGTCGCAGAGGCTGATGTGAGTAGCGCACTGGTAGCCACTGTTCAGTGGCAGAATCCCGCTAAGACTTTCTCAGGCAAGCCCCTCTCAGCACTCTCTTCTGTCAAGCTCTATCGCAATGGCGTAGAGATCCACTCTTTTGCCGATGCTACTCCTGATCAGCTCCTCACGTATGAGGACAAAGAGGTGCCACAGGCTGGTGAATACCTTTACACCGTCTCTGCTCTCAATGATGCTGGCGAAGGTGAGCGCACCTCCATATCTCTATGGGTAGGCTTAGACGCTCCTGCTCAGGTGACAGATATAGAGCTGATGACGACCGATGGATCGAAAGAGGTGCTGCTCACATGGCAAGCACCCAAGGTGGGAGCACATGGAGCTACTATCAATAAGGACAAACTCTCTTACGATCTCTATCGCTCCGATAGTACAGAGCCCATTGCCAAGGCTGTTAAGGAGCTTCGCTACAGCGATAAGAGCATCTCTGAGCTCTCGGGATACTACTATACTATCAAGGCTATCAACGAAGCTGGCGAAAGTACGACACACAGCGACTGGGTCGTAGCTGGTCCTGCTCTCACGCCTCCTGTCGAGGAGACTTTCGAGGGAGAGGAGTATGCTAAGCGCTGGAGGCTCATCGATGGTAACCATGACGGCTGGAGCTGGTTTGTCAATAGTGACTTTACTGGACAGATATTCAACGACGTGGCCGATGCCATAGAGTACATTATCAATCCTACGCTTACGCCTACCTATGTAGTGGCTACCGATGAATGGTTGATCTCTCCGCCTATCACTTTTGACAAGGACAAGCGCTGCAAGATCACCTTCCGTGCTCGTGCTATCTCGGAGGAGACGATTGAGATTACTATAGGCAAAAACAACAATGTGACAGACCAAACGAAGATGACTAATATAGTCATCCCTGCAGGCACTGCCAATGACGATGGTGTGATAGAGCTACAAAGCTACGAGGCTATAGTAGACATCCCCGAGGGTGTCTCCTCTATCGGAATGCATCTCATATCACCGATCAATCAGAACCGCTACGCTTGTCTCCAAATCACGAATATTAAGCTAGAGCAGGTCAAGGGTAATGCTGTTACCGTCCCCACGAATAGTGCTATCACACTAACGCAGGAGGATGGACTCTGTACAATCCACGGGGACTTCCTAGCGGTGACGCTATACAGTCTCTCTGGAGAGGTATTCCAGTCTACTACGGAGCGTGAGATAGATATGCGACCGCTACCACGTGGCAGCTATATCATCGCTGTGAGTAGCAGTGAAGGAATCACCTCCTTCAAGGTCGTTCGCTAGTAAAGAGTTCCTAGTCCGACCCACAAGGGGTCGATTAATGGGCGACGTCTTGTCCCCCCAGTCGGAGGGCGTAGCCCGAACGACTGGGGGAGCCGATGGCTACACCCCGCATAACGACCTCCCCTCGTGGGAGGTCGGACTATATATAGCTAAGGTCGTTGATATGCAAGGCGTTATGCACATCTTCAAGCTTTTGTGTCACTAGCTTACATAGGAGTAATAAAGATGAGGAGGGCTCAACTGCAGATATAGCGGTTGAGCCCTCTCTTACCATTTTGCTACCTCTGACCGATTAGGTAGTAAGACAATTATTGCTGTCCGATAAAAGTCAAAAAGTCCATATCTTAAACGCTACACCCCGCAACCAGCGACCATTACACGATCTCTCCCGTGAAACTTGGGTTATGTAAGATCGTGAGACTGAATAGGTGGCAGCAGCTCTAGGAGCTAAGGACTAGTCTTCGAAGGGGTACACCCTCGTGTCTCGGCACAGCTTGACTACCGCAAGCTGTGCGACAAGCCAGCGCAGAGATCTCGACTCTAGAGTATGACCCTGTAAGTGCGTCCCAGCAAGGAGACTACATAAACAGCGCTAGGCTCCACGCTGAGTACGAAGGAGTGCGCTGAGATTACCTCCCTAGCGATAAGACCTCCATCTACGGCATAGACTGAGACTAGCTCGCCTATGGGTGCATTGTCTATGATGATCTGCCCATTATGTCCGTATATAGATGGGTTATTAGCCTCTACCTGATCGGTACTTTGAGGTGTCGGAGTGATCCGAATCGTGTCCTTATCGTTTTGTCCCTTATTATCACCAGCTCGTAGTACAGAGCCTGCTGTGATAACGAGCGTAGCTCCATCATCTGGAAGGCGTACTCCACCAAAGTCACAAGCGACGATCCACCAGACATCATCATGCGTCAATGTCGGTGTCACCTCTTTGATCAGACTCTTATCGGCGTAAGAGAATAGCTGTATCTTAGGATTATCAGACAGCTTGATTGGCTCATTGTAGTAGAAGTACACTTCGTTGAGTATCTCTAGAGGCGTAGTCCCATCAAAGAGACTGCACTTTACGAAGCAGAGCGAAGGGGTCTGGTCTGGAGCTTCAGATGGAGGAGTGGCAGCACCTCCGATGAAGTTCACGCTACTCTCAGCATTTGTGATGTCTGTACGGAATCGTGGCGTCATGCTCCCCTCGGGCAGTGTGAAGGTGTAGTGTACACCCTCCTCAAAGTCCACGTACTTATCAAAGTGTGCATGCATCTGACCTAAGTCCCAGTCCCATGTGATGTTGACAGGAATGCTCTTGATGGGTACACCCTCTCGATAGAGTGTAGCGATAGGAGTGCCTAGAGGCTCGGTCTCCGTGTCGTAGTAAAAGCTAATCAAGTTGGTATACCCGACGGTATCTCCCTCCTGGATAGAGCAATCCCTAGTAATTATGTACTCAGGTACCGTAAAGGGTGTGACGTAGCTATCCATCACAATAGTTGGCTGGCTCTGGGTATAAATAGCACCCGCAGGCACCTCCAACTTGTAGGACTTGCCTTTTGGCAGAATCGTCTTGTCGAAGAGGATGGCAGCCTGACTTTGGCCACGGGCATCACCCATCGTGATGACACCCTCTGCCATACGCTCTCCATCACAAGTGATCGTGGCTTTGGCACCATCAGAGATGGCGATAGCAACGGAGAAGTCGAGATAAACCACCTCGATCGGTTCATAGACGAGGCGGTTCTCGATACTATTCCCCACAGGTAGTAGCTTGTCTGTACTACCGGCATAGAGAGGCTTGACGAGCAACATGGAGAGCCCGACTAAGCAACATAGTAGTAATTTCTTCATAGCGATGAGGCGTTAAAGGGTTAATAGTAAAGCATCCGTGTGAAGAGGCTAGGAAGCTCACTATAACTTCTGAGCTGTTCCTTTAATTAGGATAACCTCTTCGATGGCAAATATAAAAAAAACTTATTACCAAGCAACTTCTCTACAACGCTTGCGGTTTTCGCACATTCCAGTGTCAAGTGCAACACACTTACAAATGTAGGAAAAAAACTTC
>URDQ01000089.1 GCA_900546675.1 uncultured Porphyromonas sp.
AATTCCCAGCCTCCTCCCTCTCTCAAACGACAAATGGACTATTGACACACCCCCCTACAAAGGGTTACTCATCTCGCTGTTCGGAGGATCGTTACTCGTAAGTGTTGTGAAGACTTTACTTAGTCTCCTCTGCGGGAGAGATGTAACTGTGCAGTACGAGCACACGGTAGAGGTAGTCGTAGCGAGCGCGGAGTTCTTCGCTCTGAGCGACGAAGTGTCGGTTTTGCGCCTCGGCCAGTTCGTACGAAGAGGCACGTCCCGCCTCGTAGCTGATCTGCGCGTAGTGCAGCGCCGTCTCGGCCGACTCGGTTGCCCGCTCGGCAGCTGCTATCTGACTGTAAGCGGCACGGGCGTTGATCTGAGCCGTGTAGAGCTGCTGCGTGAGCTCTTTGTCCACCTTGCGCAGAGCGATCTGCTGGTCGGAGTAGCGGAGACGAGCCTGCGCCACATTGTCTGCCGTGCGCATCGCATCGAAGATGGGCACAGAGAGCGAAAGCCCAACGAAGTAGCGTCCGTTGTTGCGCATCTGATCCCCAAAAGGCTGGTTAAACTGCCGTAACTCCTTATTTAGGATGTAGTAATAGCCCGTGTTGTAGCCCGCGCCAAAGGAAACCTTCGGTATGTAGCCCGTCTGCTCCAGTCCGATCTGTCGCTCCGCGACTTGTAGCTGTAGCCTTGCCTGCTCCATCTCGGGACGCATCGTGCGCGCCTGCTCGAGGAGCGCATCGTCAGCCAGTGCCAGCTCAGGAGCAGGCGTAGCGCTGAGGCTCTTGACATCGGGCAAGGTGATCTGCAGCTCTGTGTAGTCGGGCAACTCGATTATGAGTGCCAGCTGATGACGCGCCAGCTCCGTATCGCTGCAGGCGCGGAGGTAGTTGACGCTGTCCTTAGCGAGCTGCGCCTCCACCTCGGCGAGCTTGTCACGAGACCACTTACCCGCCTGAACCATTGCGGCAGTCTTCGTGAGCGTCTCACGGGTTAGCTTGAGTTGCTCATCAGCCACGTGGATTAGCTCTTGGCGAAAGAGCAGATTGTAGTACCCCTCAGCCACCTGTAGACCGATCTGCTCCTCAGCATAGGAGAGCCCAGCGGTTGCGGCATCTAGATTGAGACGTGCTATCTCCGTTGCCTTAGGACGAGCCATACCGGAGAAAACGTCCCACGAGAGGTTTGCCCCAAAGGAGGTGCTACTCGAGGACTGGTCGCCGATGACGCCCGTCTTGTCGGCACTACGTCCGAGGCTAACGCTTTGGCTAGCACTAGCCGAGAGCGAGGGCAGGTAACTGTGCTGCGTGGTGGCGAGCTGCTGCTCACTCCCGGCCAAGCGTAAGCGTGCCTCCTCGACCGTGATGCTGTGAGCGACGGCGTGGTCGATGCACTGCTGCAGCGTCCAGCTCTGCTGCGCTGCTAAGGTAAAGCTCCCTGCGACCAGTAGGACTAAGGGAAAGATATGACGAAGTGTAAGCATAGGATTGTCTTGTCTAAGAGATTAGTTAGGCTGCTACTGGAGTACCCTTGACCTTTTCGCCCTCCTTGAGACCACTCTTGACCTCAATGAGGCTACCATTACTGATGCCGGTCTGGATCTCACGGCGCTCCGTCTCTAGATGCTTCGGGTCAGCGTCGGAGGTGACCACCTCGACATAGACTTTGTCGCCCTCAAACTGAAGTGCGCCCTCGGGAACAGCCAGGACGTTGGAGACCTGGTCAGTGATAAGCTCCGCATTGGCACTCATATCGGAGCGTATGCGGCTGTAGTCGTCGATGGTGATGGCGGCCTTGAGCTCGTACTGCGTGCCTTGCTGCTGCTGGATTGTCTTGGGCGAGATGTACTCGACGACGCCCGAGAAGGCGGAACCCTCGATCGCTCCGATGCGCACCGTGACAGGTAGTCCCGTAGCGACACGAGCGATGTCGACCTCGTCCACCTTGCCGATGAAGATCATCTCCGTCATGTCGGCGATGGTGGCGATGGTGGTACCAGCGTTGAAGGAGTTAGCCTGAATGACCGAGTTACCCTCCTTGACCGGTATGTCGAGTATTGTCCCATCTACCGTACTGCGGACTAGTGTCGTAGAGCCCTGAGCGTTGCGCTGGCTCATACCAGTGAGGACGATGTTGTAAGCATCCTTAGCGCTCGCAAGGCGCTCCTTAGCCTGTAGGTAGTTAGCCTTGGTCGTGGCATACTCCTCCTCGGCTACGATCCCTTGCTGGTGTAGCTCGGTCGCTATCTTGTACTTCTGCTCTGCCTCGTCGAGAGCAATCTTTGCTATCTCGACCTGCGACTCTGCCTGATTGACCGAACCCATCTCGGGCACCACTTTGATACGCGCGATGATGTCGCCCGCCTTGACGAGGTCGCCGGGCTTCTTCATAATCTCGGCGATGATGCCGTTGAGCTGTGGCACGATCATCACCTCGTTGCGAGGAGCTATCTTGCCAGTGAGGATGATAGAGCGCTGGATAGAGGGGACGCGGGTCACCGTCTCCACCGAGTAGATGGTCGCTTGGGGCTGTGCCTTCTTATAGAGGAAGACGAAGGTCATGATGACGAGCAGGCCGAAGATGACCCAAAGGGAAAGTTTGAAGATACGCTTAGCTTTCATAGTTCTTTATGTTGTGTTTGTTTTTACCTATAGTTGAATGTTGGTTTACTCCTCACGAATCGCTTCGATGGAGCGAATCTCGAGTGCTTTCTTGAGCGGCAAGAGACCGCCCACCACGCCTCCGATGATGATGAAGAGGAGCGCGCCAATCGCTGTGCCAAAGGGGATCAGCGGATTGACCAGCATCTCGTTTCCCATGGAGGCGGTGATCTGTGCGACGATAGACATAATCCCCACACCGAGGAGAAGACCTAGGAGCCCCGCGAGGAGGCTCAGCATGCCACTCTCTAGGAGGATGAGTCGTATGATGTCTTTGCGCTGCGCTCCGAGCGCACGACGTATGCCGATCTCACGGGTGCGCTCCTTGACGGAGACGAGCATGATATTGCTAATGCCGATGATGCCCGAGAGGAGCGTGCCGATACCGATGAACCAGACGAAGACATTGACACCCCACAGCATAGAGTTCTGGGCGGTGAAAATCTCTGAGAGGTTAAACTCACCTACGGCGCTCTCATCGTCTGGTGCTATGTCGTGGGTAGAGCGGATGTAAGCTTTGATGCGGTCGTTGATCGCTTTGCTATCCTTACCATCTCCATGGAGCGAGTAGAGGAAGTGGTAGACCTCATTGCTTTGGCCGAGTGATGCGGAGAGGATTGTGTAGGGGATACGCACCTTTTGCTCTTCAGAACCATTGATATTCATCCCTTTAGACTTGCCCTTGAGGACTCCCACGATGGTGTAGTAAGAGCCGTCAATATTGATAACCTTGCCCAATGCCTCCTCGTGCGAAGCGAAGAACTTCTGGCTCACCTCCTCACCGATGGTACAGTTGCGACGTCGCTGCTGCTCGTCGCTCTCGTTGAGCCGTCGTCCCGCCAGGATCGTCGAGTAGACGATCTGGTCATAAGAGGTCCAGGCGGAGTAGAGCGGTGCTGTCGTACTCTTGGTGCCGTAGCTGACGGGCGTGTTCCACGAGCCTTGCTGGATAGAAGCTATCGTCTCTATCTCGGGAAAACGCTTCTGGAGGTTGGCTATATCGCTCACCGAGAGCGTCCACCAGCGGTCGGTGGGGTAACCTTTGTACGGCTTGCTGGTTGTGGAGCAGTAGAGCATAGTGGTATTGCTTGAGATGCCGTCTAGCTGCTTGCGCATGCCATTGGAGAAGCCTTGGCTTAAGCTCATCAAGATGACCAGCATCAGGATGCCCCAGAAGATGCCGAAGGCGGTTGCGATCGAACGCTTGCGATTCGTTCGTAAGGAGTGAAAAGCTTCACCCCAGATGTCTCGATCAAATAGTCTCATAGTACAGTCTTTACGCTAGGGTGTGTCACTAATCTCTCATCGCTTCGATAGCAGATATACGTATCGCTCTACGAGCTGGCGTGTAGCCCGCCACGATCCCCGCAATGATCATCACAACGAGGATGCCCAGCGCCATCTGTGGTGAGAGGACTGGTGTGTCAAAGAGATGGATCGTCTCGCCCATAATGGACATCTCGCCAATGTGGTAAGCGGTCACGAGGTAGTCGCCTAGAGCGACGAGCCCCACAGCAATGACCAGCCCGATAGCACCCGCCACCGCCGTGATGAGGAGGCTCTCGACCATAATCATCGCTAAGATGTCACGGGGCTTAGCGCCCAGAGCCTTGCGTATGCCGATCTCTTTGTATCGCTCCCGCACCGTGACCAGCATAATGTTGCTCACGCCGACGATACCGATGAGGAGCGTGCTCAGCCCGACGATCCAGAGGAAGAGGTAGAAGTAGTTGACTACCTTATTATACTGCTCGTTGTTGACATAATTTGAGTAGCCCCACAGCGCATTCTCATCATCGGGCGAGAAGGAGAGTATCGAGCTGAGTGCTTTGAGGAGTTCCTTATTAAAAGCATCGAAATCCTTCTGGCTCCGTATCGTAGGCGCATAGATATAGCCACCATCGATACGCTGATCATTGGATTGAATCATGGTAAAGGTGCTGCTCGGCATATAGGATGCCGATTGGTTTTGCTGAGCTTCGTAGACTCCCACCACGGTAAAGGAGACATTGTCGACAGAGACGCTTTTGCCAACCGCCTCCTCGTACCGATCAGTGCCAAAGAGCTTGAGCGCATCGGAGGAGCTGATGAGGAGTGTCTTCTCCTTATTATACACGTCGTTGCCATTGATGCTACGTCCCGCCAGCATCTTGACACGAGTCTCGAAGTGTCCGAAATAGTTGGCACCGATACCCTTTACCGACCCCTCGGTCACCTGTGATGCGTAGGTTATCTTATTCCAAGACCTAAGGCGGGGTGCGATGTCTTCAATAGCTGGTACCATCTCCTGCAACTGTGCGAACTGCGACTCGGCGAGGTACAGGAAACGCCCTGCTGGGTAACCCTGGTAAGGGAGGTTGGTCATCCAGACACCGAAGTATATGCCGTAGTTTGGCTCCGTGTCGCCCGCGTTGGCACTCTTAGAGATACCACGATTAAGTCCCACGCCGATGCTGAGGAGGATGACTAGAAAGATGATCCCCCACGCTACGGCAAAGCCTGTCAGGAAGGTGCGCAGGCGGTTGCGCTTGAGATTGTCTATGATCTCGGAGAAGTATTCGTGTCCTATACGCATAATGTGTGATCCTCTTTACTCAAACACCTCCTCGGGCAGACTGCTCGTCAGACCGTCCCCCTCGATCAGCCCATCCTTGATATGTATCGTGCGGTCACACATCTCGGCTACGCCAGGCTCGTGCGTCACGATAATCATCGTCAGGTGCGACTCGCGATTGATCTCTCGCAGTAGCTCCATCACCTCGATGGTGGTCTTGCTATCCAAAGCTCCCGTCGGCTCATCGGCTAGGATGACTGAGGGCGTGGTGATGAGGGCTCGTGCGATAGCTATGCGCTGCTTCTGCCCTCCCGACATCTCGCTCGGCAGATGCTCCGCCCAGTCGGATAGTCCCATACGGGCGAGCAACTCGGCAGCACGCTTGGTGCGCTCCTTGCGACCGACTCCCTGATAAAAGAGTGGCAGGGCAATGTTGTCCAGCGCATTCTTGAAGGGGATAAGGTTAAACGACTGGAAGACGAATCCTATTTGTCTAGAACGGATCTCGGCAGCGCGGTTCTCCGAGAGGCTGTTGCTCAGTAGCTCCTCGCCTAGATGGTAGCTCCCCTCGTCATAGCTGTCGAGGAGCCCGAGGATATTGAGGAGCGTACTCTTGCCCGAGCCCGAAGCTCCCATGATAGCGACCATCTCGCCTGGGAAGATGTCGAGGTTGATCCCCTTGAGGACATGTAGCGGCTGCGCGCCTTGATAGGTCTTGTGCAGATTGCGTAGCGATATGACTGGTTTAGCATTCATAAGCGTATTGGCTTAGCGTTTGTCTTTGGTAGTACACTGCAAAGGTAGTACAAATATTTGAATCTGCAATAGGGAAAACGAATCAGTGTACAGCTCAAACCAAACAGTCCCGTCGAATAATCTCATAATCAGCCGTCTAAAAGAGCCTAAAAAGCCTTAAACCCGCACCACTTAGCCTACCTATAAGAGAGTCTCCACGGAAGTGTGTTACGACAGACAAACGCTTATAATACAATAGCCACGTAGGAAATCTGAATTTCCTACGTGGCTATTTTTGTTTTTCCACGTGGTGGCGAAATGATTCCTCCGAAGTTTCATTTGATTCCTCCGAAGTTT
>URDQ01000090.1 GCA_900546675.1 uncultured Porphyromonas sp.
GATTCTCTGACTTCCTCCTTCTGTTGCGGAGAGACTTTTGACACAGCTCCCTACAGCGGGTTACTCGTCTTGCCTTGATGGGGACGGACGCACTTGACGACTACTGTAAGGACGCACGGAAGCGTCTAGCGGGAGGGCGTCCGTTGTCGAACCAGCTTGACGCAGTAACCTTTAACGGGGACGGACGCCCTCCGACTTGATACTAGCCGAGCGTCCCTACAAAGGGCTACTCGTCTCTAACCTCTAATCTCTCACTTTTCCCTATATTTGTCTGAGTAAAGAATAAAGCTCCCCGCACCTAGACCATGCAGGGAGCCACTAAACTGAAGATATGATGGACAAACAACAGAAACGACTCACACCTCACGTTACCAACGAAACAAACCAGCTTCGCAAGGTCGTCCTCGGGCTACCTCATGCGCTCGGCACGCCACCGACCCTCGAGGAGACCTACGACGCTAAGAGCTATCAAGCGGTTTTGCGGGGGGACTACCCCACGGAGCAGTCGGTGGTACGTGAGATGGAGGGCTTCCTCGCTATCTTGCAGCGCTACGGCGTGGAGGTGTATCGTCCTGAGCCAATAGAAGCGTGCAATCAGATCTTCGCAAGAGATGTCTCTTTCGTGATCGACGAACACCTCTTTGTGGCACATATGATCCCCGATAGGAGACGAGAGGTCGACGCTTTTGCACCGATCTACGACCTCTTCGAGCCGAGTAGCATCGTGCATCTACCCGCCGAGGTACGTGTCGAGGGAGGCGATGTGATCCTTTACGATGATATCCTCTTCGTGGGGTGCTGCGAGCCAAGAGCCTTTGGGCAGTTCAAGACTACGAGAACCAATGAGCGTGCGGTGGACTTCTTCCGTGAGTTCTTCCCCCACAAGCGTGTCGTCCCCGTACCACTATACAAGCATGACCAGGATCCACTGCGTGGCGTGTTGCACCTAGACTGCGCCTTCCAGCCCGTCGGGCATGACTTCGCAGTCTTTTATCCCGAGGGTGTCGCTTCACGAGAGGCGCGCGGGATCATTGGCGAGGTCTTTGGCAAGGACAAGCTGCTGACCATCACCGCTGAGGAGGCGGTCGAGATGCATACCAACTTCTTCTCCCTCTCTCCCGAAGTGGTCTGTGTCGAGGCGGGTGCCGAGCGTCTGCAGCGCTACCTCCGTGAGGTGGCTGGCATGACCGTCGAGGAGGTACCCTACAGTGAGATCTCTAAGCAGGGAGGCTTGCTGCGCTGCTCCACATGTCCTCTAGAGCGAGCATAGTAGATGGCAAAGGTCAAGACTATATATAAGTGTACCGCCTGTGGTGCCACCTACAGCCGCTGGCAAGGTCAGTGCAACGAGTGTCAAGAGTGGAACACGATCGAGGAGCGGCTAGCACAGCCTACGACCCCCTCGGGGCGGACGACTCCAGCGCAGGAGATACAGCGTAAGCTCACGCAGATCCATGAGGGCGCCACGTGGGACGGGCTACACTCTGAGGAGGTGCGTCCCATACAGCTCATCGAGGGAAGCGAAGAGAGTCGAGTAGACCTACACGATGAGGAGCTCAACCGCCTCCTCGGAGGCGGACTGGTGCAGGGCTCCTTCACCTTGCTAGGTGGCGAGCCTGGCATTGGTAAGTCTACACTGATCTTCCAGACCGTCCTCCGCTGCCCAGAGCTCAAGACGCTCTACGTATCTGGTGAGGAGAGCGCTCAGCAGCTCAAGCTACGTGCAGACCGCATCGGCATACACTCGGAGCAGTGTCTCATCTACTGTGACACCGATCTGGACAACATACTACTGAAGGCTCTACAGATAGCGCCCGACCTGCTGGTCATCGACAGTATTCAGACGGTTACGACCGCACGCTCCGAATCTTCACCTGGCTCCATTAGCCAGATTAAGGAGTGCGCCAACCTGCTCCTGCACTTTGCCAAGAGTAGTGGCATACCCGTGATCGTCATTGGGCATATCAACAAAGAGGGCTCCATAGCGGGTCCGAAGATCTTGGAGCATACGGTAGACACGGTCTTGCAGTTTGAGGGCGACAAGCAGCATCTCTACCGCATCCTGCGTAGTCATAAGAATCGCTTCGGCTCTACCGACGACCTCGGCATCTACGAGATGAATAGCTCGGGACTGGTCGCCGTGAGCAATCCCTCGGAGCACCTCATCTCGGGCAATACGGAGGGACTCAGTGGCGTGGTCGTCGCTTGTGCTGTGGAGGGTATTCGCCCGATCATGATCGAGACGCAAGCTTTGGTCAGTTCCGCTATTTACAACAACCCGCAGCGGTCCACCACTGGTTTTGACCTGAGGCGACTCAATATGTTGCTGGCCGTTTTGGAGAAGCGGGCTGGCTTTAAGCTTATCCAAAAGGATGTCTTCCTCAATATCACGGGTGGCATCAAGATCAACGATACCGCCGTGGATCTAGCCGTGCTCTGTGCCGTCCTCTCCTCCAATCTAGATATAGCCGTCCCCTCAAAAACCTGTATGACGGGCGAAGTGGGGCTGGCGGGCGAGATACGTGCCGTGAGCCGCATCGAGCGACGCATAGCGGAGGCGCATCGTCTGGGCTTCACACGCATACTAATCCCCAAGGCGAATGCTAAGAGCCTGCAGCGACGCAGCTACGACATAGAGATCGTGCCGTGTGATCGGGTGGATCACGCCTTCCGGACGCTCTTTTCACAAAGACAATAGATACACTATATATAATAATGAGTAGGATGAACTGGGATCAGCTGATCTCTAACCGACGCTTTGGGGCGCCAGAGCCTGAGCGCACTGGTGCTCTTGGTGGGGGGATGGAGATGCGTACCGAGTTTGACCGAGACTACGATCGGCTGATCTTCTCGGCTCCCTTTCGTCGGTTGCAAAACAAAGCGCAGATCTTCCCGCTACCTAAAAACATCTTCGTACACAACCGCCTAACGCATAGTCTGGAGGTGAGCTGCGTGGGACGCAGTTTGGGCAACTACATAGCGCGCCGCCTGACGGACAATCAAGACACGCCTCATCGGGGGAGCATCGCTACGGTTGTATCAGCGGCTTGTTTGGCGCACGATATGGGCAATCCACCCTTCGGACATAGTGGCGAGCGAGCCATACGAGCCTACTTCACCGAGGGCAATGGACGCCAATGGTATGATGCGGTAGTGGGGGAGGGACACCCGTGGGAGGACTTCGCCTACTTCGAGGGCAATGCCAACGGCTTTCGTCTGCTGACGCATCAGTTTGAGGGACGCCGCCCTGGGGGCTTTGCTTTGACCTACACCACCCTGGCAGCTATTGTCAAGTACCCCTGGTCGTCGGCTAGGGCGCCTGAGAGTGGGAAGTTTGGCTACTTCCAGTCGGAGCGGGAGACCTATCTCGATGTGGCGAACTACCTGGGCATCCTGCCAGTAGACCCCGCCACGGGTCACTACGTGCGTCACCCGCTGGTCTACCTCGTGGAGGCAGCCGACGATATATGCTATCAGGTGATGGACGTGGAGGACGCCTACAAGCTACGTATCTTGAGCTACGAGCGTACGGTGGATCTGCTCCTGCGCTACTTCCCCGCAGAGAGTCACGATCATGCGCTGGCAACGCTGGAGACTATCGGCGATCGCAACGAGCGGATAGCTTACCTGAGAGCTAAGGCGATCAATATCCTCGTGGAGGCGTGTGCCGAGGTCTTCATAGAGCATGAGGAGGAGATACTGCGGGGCGCTTTCACAGGAACGCTCGTCAGCCAGATGCCCAAGAGGCTCTATGCGGCTTACCGAGACAATAGCGAGGTGGCGCAGAGTGAGATCTACACGGCACGGGCGGTGATCGACGTAGAGCTGGCGGGGCATAGGATCTTCTCAGAGTTGATCGACAAACTGATGCACTCGCTCCTGCACCCCGACGATGCGTACAGTCGCACGCTCCTCTCGCTGGTGAGCAGCCAGTACAACCTGCACGAAGCGTCGATCTACGGCAAGCTCCAATGCACGCTCGACTACATCTCCGGTATGACAGACCCCTACGCACTAGACCTCTACCGACGCATCACCGGCATGAACCTCCCAGCGATCTAAGAGGAGTAACCCTTTGTAGGGGCGCTCGGCTCGTGTCTAGTGGGATGGCGTCCGTTGTGTCAAAGGGTTACAGCGTCAGGCTGGTTCTACAACGGACGCCCTCCGACTCGATACTATCCGTGCGTCCCTACAGCGGGTTACCCGTCACGCTCCGATTCACTCCGATAGCTCCGAAATACCGAATATGTCAAACATTATACCGATTATGTCAAGTGGTTTTGGACGATGGTGTCTATATTGTTTGTAACTTCGTGCCGAATGCGCTTTTAGACACTTACATTTCGATGGAATATCGAAGAATCTATATCAATCAAATAACAAACAAACAATGAACAGAACAGTAAGAACACTGCTAGGCCTTCTAACGATAGGTCTAGTCGCTCTGACCTCCTGCAAGCAGGAGCGTACAGAGCCATTGCAGAATGAGGGATCGACCTACGTAAGCGTAGCGATCAACCTACAGTCTAGCCTGCGTGCTGGAGATAGTGATGACAAGGAGTTTAACTACAAGGGTACTTGGAACGGCAAGGACGCTATCGAGACGGTAGACGTCTATGTCGTTGGTAACGGTGAGGTCTCCTATGGTCAGTATCAGGCCAATGACTTTAAGATCAACAAGGCTACCGATGGTGACAACATCTCCATCAAGCCTAACAAGGCTATCCTTACCACCCCAGGTGCTAAGAAAATTTACGCGCTCATCAATGCTCCTAAGGCAATCACTGAGACTCTTGAGAAGTCTATGCCAGCTCACTTTAACGAGGCTTATGCCAAGGCTGTTGAGGATATGAAGACTGCTGATGTAGCTCGTGATGTAGCTCGTGCAGACGGAGAGAAGGAGGATGTCATCATGATGTCTAACTCTGCTGAGTGTAATATCGATATCGAGGATGGTGTCACCAAGGATGAGGCTATCGCAGGAACGAAGAATTGCGCCAAGGTTAACGTACAGCGTGTCGTAGCACGTGTGATCCTAACGACAAAAGAACCCAGCTATGAGATTAAGCTCCAAGATGGTACTGTGCTAGGTAAAATCGAAAACATTACCTACGCAGTAGCTCAGGGCGAGAAGGCTTTCTACATTAGCCAGCAGAAGAATCAGGCTGGTAGCATCGTCACTCCAGGATATAAGTTCCTGCCACTGGTTGATCCTGCTAATAAGAGCAAGCTGACCAACTATGAGGATCAGGCTAAGATTTACGACTATAGTGACCTACATGCGACTGTCACGACTCCTCGCCCAGCTCCTGTAGCAGCTAGCCTTGGTGATGCTCTAGAGATCGGTAAGAAGAGCCTCGAGAGCAGCGCTTTCATCTTTGAGGCTAGCCATATGTTTGGCGAAGAGGGTCAGACAGTTAAGACCTACACGGGAGATTTCCGTCGTGGTAACACACCTTACGTACTAGTTCGTACGAAGTTTACGCCTAATCTAGATCTATTCTACAACGATTACCAGAGAACTCTGTTCGAAAAAGGTGATGGCACCTTCTACAGAGGAGAGGATGGACTCTTCTATGCTAAGAATAAACCTTTCAAAGGCGGTAAGTATAAGGATAGGGCGTAGATTCAACTATCAAATGCAACTGAATTGGTTTCATCGAGCTTCTGATAAA
>URDQ01000091.1 GCA_900546675.1 uncultured Porphyromonas sp.
AAGCGCAATACAATAACTAACTCAAATCTGTAGGACACAAAGTCCATAACTCAAACGTCACAGTCCGCATCCAGCAACCATTACATATTTCCTCCCGTGAAACTTGGGTTAAGCGGCATGGGCTCGGAGTTTTGAATGTATGACATGCCCGTCATACACAAAAGCCGTGTAACTCTAGGGCTACACGGCTTTGCTATGTTGGGGAGCCTGCTGGGCTTACGCCGCAGGCTCGGGATAGTCTGGCGACTAGGTGAGGTCTACGGCATGTACCTCCTCAGGCGTGGTGGGCTCGGGCTTGGGCTCGAGGATGTCATCGAGAGGTCCGTAGTTGTCTTCCCACTCAGTAGATGAGATACGTACGTAGGTGCTGTAGCGCTTGTAAGCTGAGCGAAGTGACTCGTTGGCTAGCTCCTCAGCAATCTCTGGGTACATCTTGAAGAGTGAAGCGTAGCGTACCTCGCCCTTGAGGAAGTCCTTGAACTTCGAGAAGTCTGGCTCCTTGCTGTCGAGTACGAAGGGGTTCTTGCCCTCCTGCTCACGACGTGGGTCGTGGTGCCAGAGGTGCCAGTAACCGCACTCTACGGCGCGCTTCTGCTCGTTCTGTGCATTGCCCATACCACCCTTGAGACCATGTGAGATACAGGGTGAGTAAGCTATCACGAGTGAGGGACCCTCGTAAGCCTCAGCCTCGCGGAGTACCTTGAGTGTCTGAGCGGGGTTAGCGCCCATAGCGATCTGAGCTACATAGACGTAGCCGTAGGTGGTCGCAATGAGACCTAGATCCTTCTTGCGAACACGCTTACCTGATGCGGCAAACTTAGCGATAGCGCCCAAAGGCGTACTCTTAGAAGACTGTCCACCCGTATTGGAGTAAACCTCCGTGTCGAGTACGAGGACGTTGACATTCTTGCCCGAAGCGAGTACGTGGTCGAGACCTCCGAAACCGATATCGTATGCCCATCCGTCACCACCGATGATCCACTGTGAGGGCTTGACGAAGTGATGACGCAGGTTGTAGACGTAGTGCATACGACCCTTAGCCTCAGCATCGAGCAGAGGTAGGATCTTGTAGCTGAGCTGCTGTGAAGCATCTCCATCGAAGCGCTGCTCGACCCACTCATTGAGTAGCTGGCGTAGCTCATCGCTAATAGGCTCCTGACCCTCCTCTAGAACCTCCTTGACGAGGTGCACGAGGCGGTTGCGGTTCGAGCTAGAGGCAATGTACATACCCATACCAAACTCAGCATTGTCCTCAAAGAGAGAGTTAGCCCATGCGGGACCCTCGCCACGCTCATTGGTCGTGTAGGGAGTAGAGGGTGCTGAAGCTGAGTAGATAGAGGAGCAGCCCGTAGCGTTTGCCACTACCTGACGGCTACCGAAGAGCTGCGTCAGTAGCTTGACATAAGGTGTCTCACCACAACCAGAGCAAGCTCCTGAGTACTCAAAGAGAGGCTGTGCAAACTGTGAGTTCTTGACGTTGGACTGTACGTCGACCATATAAGACTTGTTGGTCACCTGATGACGCATATAGTCCCAGTCGCTCTGCTTGTCACGTACATCATCAAGGGGAACCATCTTGAGTGCCTTGCCCTGCTTATTGCCTGGGCAGACGTTGACGCAGTTAGCACACCCGAGACAGTCGAGGTAGTTGACCTGGATGCGGAACTTGAGACCAGCCTCCTTGAAGCCCTTGCCTGTAGCCTCGAGTAGATCTACATTCGTGCCCTGGACCTCCTTTTCATCGAGTAGGAATGGACGGATCGTAGCGTGAGGACATACGAAAGCACACTGGTTACACTGGATACAGTTAGCTGACTCCCAGACGGGTACGAGAGCAGAGACACCACGCTTCTCTGAGTCGGCCGTGCCAGAGTCCCAAGTACCATCCTCGCGACCTGCAAAAGCAGATACTGGGAGCGTATCACCCTTCTGAGCATTCATAACACGGACTACGTTGTGTACAAAGTCGGTGTCACCTGGGTGCTTGACCTCGGGC
The DNA here is from genome assembly GCA_900546675.1 of uncultured Porphyromonas sp. Classification (GTDB taxonomy): domain Bacteria; phylum Bacteroidota; class Bacteroidia; order Bacteroidales; family Porphyromonadaceae; genus Porphyromonas. Next base: position 1,997 of record URDQ01000091.1, read on the forward strand.
TCGTCGGGTAGGTTTGCCCACTCAGCCTTGACGGGAACCTTGATAACGTTGGCACCCTCGTCGACAGCTGCGAAGTTCTTATTGACAATGTCCTCACCCTTGCGAGAGTAAGACTTGACGATGAACTTCTTCATCTGCTCTACGGCTAGATCGTAAGGTATGACGCCAGAGATCTTGAAGAAGGCACTCTGCAGGATCGTGTTCGTGCGGTTGCCTAGACCAATGCGCTGAGCGATCTCGGTAGCGTTGATCATATAGAAGGAGATCTCGTTCTCAGCGAGGTAACGCTTGACGTGGTTGGGTAGATGCTCCTCGACGCTGTCTAGATCCCAGATAGAGTTGAGGAGGAACGTACCGCCCTTGCGAAGTCCTGCGAGGACGTCGTACATACGTAGGTAAGCAGGTACGTGGCAAGCGACGAAGTTGGGGCGTACGACTAGATAAGTACTACGGATGGGCTGATCGCCAAAGCGTAGGTGAGAGGCGGTAAAGCCACCGCTCTTCTTAGAGTCGTAAGCGAAGTAAGCCTGGCAGTACTTGTTGGTGTTTTCGCCAATGATCTTGACGGAGTTCTTGTTAGCACCGACTGTACCGTCAGCACCTAGTCCGAAGAACTTAGCCTCGTAAGCATCGCTCTCGAGCTCGACCTCCTTGCCTAGGGGTAGAGACTTGAAGGTGACATCGTCGACGATACCAACGGTAAACTGATCCTTCGGCTCGTTCATCGCTAGATTGTCAAAGATGGCGATGATCTGAGCGGGTGTCGTGTCCTTGCTCGATAGACCATAGCGACCGCCCACGACGAGTGGTGCGTTGGGCTGTGTGTAGAGAGCGTTCTTGACATCGAGGTATAGTGGATCACCAGCAGCTCCTGGCTCCTTGGTGCGGTCGAGGACAGCGATACGCTTGACGCTCTTGGGCAGTGCACCGAGGAAGTGCTCTACGCTGAATGGACGATAGAGGTGTACGGCTACAAGTCCTACCTTCTTGCCCTGAGCGCGTAGGTAGTCGATAGACTCGCGGATGGTCTCCGTGACAGAGCCCATAGCGATGACGACGTGCTCAGCCTCGGGATCTCCGTAGTAGTCGAAGAGGTGGTAGTGACGTCCCGTGATCTCAGCCAGCTGATCCATATAGTCCTGTACGATAGCAGGGACTGCATCGTAGAAGGGGTTGGAGGCCTCACGAGCCTGGAAGAAGATGTCGCCGTTCTGAGCAGTACCACGTACTACAGGAGCATGCGCACTGAGTGCACGCTCACGGAACTGACGCAGAGCCTTCTGGTCGATGAGTGGCTCGAGGTCCTCGTTAGAGAGGTACTCGATCTTCTGGATCTCGTGTGATGTGCGGAAGCCGTCGAAGAAGTGGATGAAAGGTACGCGGCTCTTGATCGCTGTGAGGTGTGCTACAGCAGCGAGGTCCATAACCTCCTGTACAGAACCCGTGCAGAGCTGTGCGAGACCCGTCATACGAGCACTCATCACGTCCTGGTGATCACCAAAGATAGAGAGCGCTTGCGATGCGATCGTACGAGCAGCTACGTGGTAGACGCCTGGGAGTAGCTCACCAGCCACTTTGTACATATTAGGAAGCATCAGTAGTAGTCCCTGAGATGCGGTAAAGGTGACACCGAGAGCACCAGCCTGTAGAGCACCGTGCATAGCGCCAGCAGCACCAGCCTCGCTCTGCATCTCCTGTACCTCGACGATCTCTCCGAAGATGTTTTTGCGCTTTGCAGCTGCCCACTCATCGACATACTCCGCCATCGTGGAGGAGGGGGTGATAGGGTAGATAGCAGCTACCTCGCTAAACATGTAGGCGACGTGTGCGGCCGCTTGGTTGCCGTCACAGGTCATTGTCTTTTTAGTTGGATTAGCCATTTCTATGTATTGATATTCCTTTGTGTGTTGTTGTTAGTATGTTGCTTTAGTAGATAAAGCCGAAGAGCCATAGCGGGATGACATTGTCATGCCCCATGGGGATGCCTTGCACTGCGTAGTAGCGGTCGGGACGATAGCGCCCACCCAGCTCCTTGTCGATGCGAAATTCATAAGTCTCGTCCAGTACGAAGTGTACCTGAGCTCGCCCACCTGCATTGACTTGGTGTGCATGATGTAGGTGCGTCAGGAAGAAGGTGGAGTAAAGCTCAGGACTGGTCACCGGCTCGGGGACGAGTGCGTAGCCTATGTTGGTGTTTTGCAGATAGCACATAGCCGGCTTGCGTGTGGTCGCCTCTGAGCCTACACGGTATAGCTGCGTGACGAGACCCGCATCGGAGAGGATGTGCATATAGTTGGAGATGGTAGCGCGTGAGGCGCTGATCATCTGCGAGAGTTGCGAGATATTGGGCGAGGTAGGTGCCGTGCGACCCAGCTCGTAGAGTAGTCTGCGTAGCTTGGGTAGGAGACGCTGGTCGAGGTTGCGTAGGAAGCTCACATCGACCTCCAGCATCATGTTGATATTCTTCAGCAGATTCTCCGAGTAGTTGCGATCCTCGAGGAAGAAGGGGTAGTAGCCGTGGTGCGTATAGTCCGCCAAGTAGTTGAGCGGATTGACCATCCCCATGATCTCGCGAGAGATAGTCTCGTGATCCTTCAGTATCTCCTCGAGCGTGACCTGCGGGAGGTTAAGCCCCGTCTTGAGCTGTATGAACTCACGGAGCGAGAAGCCGTCTAGCCGGTAGACAGCTCCTGGTAGCTGCTCCTCGATGGGGAGCGCTGAGTCGTACTGTACGATCGAGGTGGTGTAGATAATCTGCAGGTCGGGCATCAGGCGCATACAAGCCAGCAGATCTTCGTGCCACGAGGGGTACTTATATATTTGGTCTAGTAGCAGATGTCGCCCGCCATGGTCGTAAAAGGTCTTAGCAAAGTCTACAAGCGTCTCACTCGTAAAGAGGAAGTTATTCAGATTGACATAGAGACACTTCCTATTGAGCGACCCAAAAGTCCTCGCAGCGTAGTCTAGGAGGAAGGTGGTCTTGCCCACGCCACGACAGCCATAGATGCCGATCAGCGGGGCGGAGAAGTCAATCTCGCCAAAGAGGCTACGCTGTATCGGATTGCTCAGGTTGCGCAGCAGGTAGTCGTGTGTTCTATAGAGTGCCTCCACTACTTTATCTTGATGCTTGGACTAGATACCTATATCTTGGTAGGACAAAGGTACGCAAACTTCTTCAATTGACAAGTACTCTTGGCAAAAATCTTAACAAAACGAGCGAACTGCCCGATCCGAGTGACAAGTTGCCATAAATGGACTAGCAAGGAGTAGGCACTGCTTACCACTTGATACTGAGCTGACAAGTGGTCTCACTAGAGGCTTCCAATTGTAATGTGATCCTGTCGATGGTTGAGGTGACTTGCTGTCGAGTAGTCAGTGCTGTCGTCAAGTAACGATTGCACCGCCACGTGGAAAATGCGGATTTGCCACGTGGTCGTTTTTTATTCTCCACGTGGAGGCGAATCATTTCCTCCGAAGTTTCATTTGATTCC
>URDQ01000092.1 GCA_900546675.1 uncultured Porphyromonas sp.
GGTGCGATCCATTTTTTGTAGGTATGAGTTGCATTTACTAATTGAATATACGAAGTGTTAGTTTTCCAAAAACTTTCCACCCTTGGAAATTCATTTTTCTAGGGGAGGAAACTTTTATTTCCACCGTTGGAAAGACAATGTGCGGAGTTGTGGTCTACTCCTCACGTGGAGAATGCTAAATAGCTACGAAGGAAAAGAAAATTCTCCACGTAGGCGAGAAACATTTCCTCCGAAGTTTTATTTCGTCCCTACGTAGGAAATGTTTTATCTCCACGTGGGGATTTGGAAATTCCTACGTGGGGAGCCACTCAAGAGTCTACAGAGACTGCTAGCTTCCCTATGGTTAGTCACTTTTTCTGGCGCTACATTTTTTTAGGAACCTCTGCAACAATTCTCTCTCATGCTCGTCTATCATATAGTAGCGCCTACACTGCCTATGACGGTGGTGTCATGGCTCTATCTGAAATAGTTGTAGACTAATTATTTATCAACCCGATATTCTTATATGAAACGAATCTCTTTACCCCTGTTGTCTAAACTGGTTGCTACGCTTCTGGTGCTGACCGTAACGCTAGGTGCTATGGCACAGACTAGCCCCTTCAAGTATGTAGATGCCAAGGCACTACCCACGGCTGCGGATGGTGTGCAGGTCTTCTCCTTCAATGAAAATATGCTGGATATGATCCCTATGGAGAGTATCATGAAAATGATCAAGGAGGATAGTAACTCCTCTGTCATGGCTAGCGTTAAGACGCTCCTCAAGAAGCTGAAGTCTCTCGACGTATACCTCGCCTCAACGCCAGAGACTATCGACAAGCTGCAGAAGGCTTTTGCCCCGATGCTAACGCCTGGACTACATCGCTCTATCAAGCCACTGCTTACGGTCAACCTATCAGAAGATAATCTCAAGGTGCAGATCGTCTCTCGTGAGTCTGGCATCTGGTGCTGGCGCAAGTGTCCAGAGCTACTCATCTCTGTCCTAGATGAAGATGAGTACTATATAGTCGGTCTGACGGGCGACTTTACTCCGAAGGACATCCAGAAGCTCGTCTCCTCAGCTTTTCCCTCAGACAAGTAACCCAATCGTAGCGGCTGAATCCGTTATATAAAGAGAGCTCCGCAAGTCCTCGAAGACTTACGGAGCTCTTGCTGTTATCCTGGATTCCGTAGATAGGGTCGCCCGATGAGATGAGTGGCGATTTACGGAATAGAGGTGTTATCTATCTCTTTCTTTTGACTGGAGCCACTCTATTGTGAAGAGTTGCTGTGCATCACGAGGATAGGCGTCCCTGCGTGAAAGAGCATACGTCGTGCCATCGTCGGGTTAAAGAGCTTAGCGAGTACACGGCGCTTGTAGGTATTGACTACAATCAGCTCGACTTGATGCTCTGCGACGAAGTCTTCTAGAGCCGCATAGAGTTCTCCCTCGCTGAGTTTGGTCCACTCGATGTGTGCATTGGGGTACTGCTGCTTATTGTACTCCTGTATAGCTTGTAGCTGTACGTCTCCCCACTTGCCCTCAGAGCGTGACACATTAAAGAGTCTATACTCAGGCTCTAGGGGTGCCATCAGGTGCATCATCTGATTAAAGAGTACCAAGTCTCTCTGGTCGAAGCTGGTCGCTACTCCTACATGCTTGACCTGCATAAGATCGTCTATGGCTACTCGCTCAGGTACGACTAGTACGGGAGCTTGTGCCCGATCAATGATTTCGGCGGCGACACTACCGATGATGTAGTCACTATCTTCGGTCTTGCCTCGTGTACCCATGATGATGATTGCTGGAAGATTGCGCTTAGCGTAGCGTAGTATCTCATCTGCAGGGATACCGTCACGGATGGTGGTGCGGTAGGTGACCTCTGGGAGAGAGCCTTCAGCCATCTTAGCGTCGATCTCCTTGGTTAGCTCGGTCATCTGCTGCTCAGCTCTTTTGGCCTCTTGGAGAGAAGCTGCTTGAATCTGTGGTAAGAGTGCCGTAAAGTCACCATAGGGGAAGTTCATCTGTGGTACTGTACCCGTGTATACGTGCATAAGCAGTACGTGTAGCTGTCGGCGTGCTGCAAAGTTGAAGCCTAGCTTGACAATCTTGTCCGTATAGATGCTGAAGTCGACAGGTATGAGGACATAGCCCCTATAGGCAGCGACGTGAGCTGAGTCTGGCGATTCGTTGGCTAGCTCAGTCTTTTCCTGTAGGTCATCGTATGCTTCGTCTAGATCCCACTTGAGATCCTCTATGTAGGCGAGTGCACGAGGCAGGTCACGCTCTGCTATGCGTACACGTACCCCCGTAGAGAAGATAGGCTGTACAGTATTTACATTGTGTAGTGTAGCTGGTATCCCTTGGCTTTGTAACAGGCTCTGGAGTATCTGCGCCTTTTCGTAGGTGTGTATAGCTACAGTCACCAGCTTGGACTGGTCTTTGTCTTGTGGCATAAGTGTGGTGATAATGGTGATGGATATGAGGGGATTGTCGATACGTCACGACAATCCTATGATAAGGTCATAGAGGAGCAGTCAGTGACTAGTAGAGGTCACTGACTGCTGACTGCTTTTCTCTTAGAGGACAGGCTCCTCTCCTATGATGACACGTGCCTGATTGAGGATGGTGTTGTCATCGATGACTACGACTCCACCGTCGGGACCTGCCTCGATGTGTACTCCAGCGCCACGTCCCTCCTCGTAGTTGGCTCCTCCGAAGTAGTTTCTGACAGTGTCTACGCGGAGTCCTAGTTGCTCTGCGATCTTGTGCATAGAGCCATCGGGTAGGCTATCCTTGATGCGACGCAGTTCGTTGAATGAGATTGTTTCCTTTGCCATAACTGTATGTACTTAGTGATTTGTATGAGTTTCTTTAATCCGCTACTAACTTACAACATTTTCGCTAAACGTGCAAGTGCTACGAGGAGAAAGTATCAATCGTCTGCATCGGAGAGGAACATAGAGATGGTTCCTCCGCTGGCTATTTGGCTATGTTTGACCCAATAGACGGTATGAGGTCGCCCTCCGAGGGTCAGGTCAGAGATATACTTATTGACTTGAGAGGCACCTTGCGCTTTAATCGAGAGATGGCGTCCGCCTCCCATATCGATATTGATCTCGTTGAAGGAAGGCGCAACGATTGAGTATCCGTTGATGCCAGGAGCCACAGGATACAGTCCCATCATAGCAAAGACAAGTGATGCGCTGAGAGAGCCGTAGTCGTCAGGACCTGGATAGCCGAAAGAGCCTACCCCAAAGAAGTAGTCGATGGTGTGGCGTACGAACTTCTGCGCATCGTGTGGACGACCCATTAGGTTGTAGGTAAAGAGAAAAGCGAAGAGGTCGGGGTCTACATTGAGTGAGTGTAGCGAACTGCTGAAGAGACTGTCTATATTGATCTGCCCCTTAGGCAGTAGCACAGGAGTAGCATCGCTGGGATGCTCTAGTATCGATGCGACCTGCTGTGCAGACAGCCTGCCTGGTGATGGGTGATAGGTGTCGCTGAGCTCTGCGTACTCTCTCGCTAGGGCGGTGTAGCCGATGCTATTAGCGAGCTGTGAGAGACACCAGAGCTTGTAGCCCGATCGTCGCTCAGGCTCGGCGTCGATGGCGATGCGCAGCACCTCAAAGGCTTGCTTGATGTCTTGGTCGAGGAGTCCCTTGGCGAGTGCATCGGTCAGTAAGAAGAGGAGCGGCGACTCCTCTGTGTAGACGACACTGCCTAGGTCGAGGGTCTCTAGGAGTCGTCCTCCTGAGTCACGTATAGCACGTAGATACGACACGATGATCTCCTCCATCATATCAGGCGTGTGGAGCATCAGTAGGGGATAATTGGTCTCGTGGGTATAGCTCAGGTCATCTTGGCTGTACTGCGTGATCCCCTCATCGCTATGTACCGAGTCATCGATAGGGGAGTAGTACTGCCCATCTTCGGAGATGCTGACGGGCCATAGGTGTGAGCGGTATAGGGCTGTGTAAAACTTACGCATATTGACCTCTGTACCGCCTGAGACCTCCACTCGGCGCAGGGTCTTCTGCCACTCGTTGCGTGCTGCTTTGACCAGTGGCGAGTATTCGAAGCTTTGGATCTGTGTGGTTAAGTTGCGCTTGGCTTGCTCGCAACTGATGAGAGATATGGCATACTTGGCAACGATCCGCTTGTTGGGCTTCTGCAGTTGTAAGGTGAGGCACTCATAGGTAGTGTCGCTGGGGGATATGCTACTCGTCATCTGCTCTATATTCGTATTGAGCTGTAGGTAGAGGTAAATGCGTGTCGGTGTGGTACCTCCATAGGCGACCTCAGCAACGATAGCATCGTCGGCCACTTGCTCCCACGTAGTCGAGTCACGGCGGTCTATATATAAGGAGAGCTGGTGCGTGTCACTGCCATTGTAGTCTCGTGAGGAGAGATCGTATAGACCACTCATAGAGGTGAGCGAAAAGTCCACATTGACCTGTAGCTCATCGAGGTAAAGGTGATAGCTGTATGGGGTAATCTCCTGAAAGTCGAAACTCAGTCTCCCCGAGGGGTCTTGATTACTATGACTACTCTCGGGGATTAGGTAGAAGAGTGGACGACCATCGATGTCAGGTGTGTAGAGTGGTAGCCCCTTGATGCGAGCTGATCGCAAGCTCTCCTTGAATGGGATGATGCGCAGTAGGCTGTGAGGAAGCTGTACGATGGGAAATATCTCCTCGCTATGCTCGGCATCCCACGTCCCCTGATGCACATCGACGTAGTCTACGAGGAGGGGGGCGGAGCTAAAGACGCTCTTTCGGACTTTACTACAACCCGTGCTGAGAAGTAGCGGGAGCAAGAGTAATGTGGTCAGGAGCGTGTACTTGCTAGTATGAAAGAGGTAAGAGGGTCTTTGCTTCATCGGATTATAATTTCGTCTATAAGGTCGTACTGTAGGTGTGCATTGATCTGCTCTATGAGCTGCTGCTGTGTGAGCCGTATCTCTTGTCGCAAGCTAGCCGAGGTGATGCGCATCTGCAGTGTATGGTCTGCGATCGATAGCTCACGTATCTGTCGTCTGAGCGGGTAGAAGCGTGTGCGCAGGTATTGGAGTGCCTGGAGCTCGAGGAGACCTTGGTCTACCTCTGGGCTCTCGGAGAGCCAGTCTGATATGATTGCCCCTAGAGGCTTAGGGTCTTTGCGCTGCATGTGAGTTGTCTATCGTTTGTTAAGTGCAAATATAAGAAGAAAGATAGACTTTAGAGGTTAGAAATAAGAGAGTGTAGATTCAACTATCAAATGCAACTGAATTGGTTTCATCGAGCTTCTGAT
>URDQ01000093.1 GCA_900546675.1 uncultured Porphyromonas sp.
GAAGTTTTTTTCCTACATTTGTAAGTGTGTTGCACTTGACACTGGAATGTGCGGACCTACTAAGTTACGCTAAACTATTGACTAGTTCAAATAAAGTTCGTACCTTTGCCCCCCGAAGTAAGGATAGACGTACTATCCTTGAAATATTCTCATCACAACAAACGTAATACAAAGAATAGCAAGTATGATAATTGTACCAATCAAGGAGGGCGAAAACATCGAGCGTGCACTCAAGCGTTACAAGCGTAAGTACAACGACATCGGTATCGTTCGCGAACTCCGCAAGCGCCAAGCATTTCAGAAGCCCTCAGACGTCGATCGTCGTATGATGGAGAAGGCTCGCTACGTGCAGTCACTTCGTCAGGAGGAGCTAGACGCTTAAAGACTTATTAGAGACTCCACCCTCTGAGCGAATTGTACGCTAGAGAGTAGCGAGATCTCACTGATGACTAGAATATTTGCGTAGGGAGTCCCCTTGGGGACACTCCCTACGTCTTCTATACCCAGTACTACTCATCTGTACACGTTGAGAGGTGCTGGGTTTTCTTGTGTCATCTCCTCCTAGATGTAGCAAATCTTACAACTACCCCTTTGTAGGAACGCACGGTGAGTATCGAGTGGGAGGGCGTCTGTTGTATCAAGGCATGACGTCACCCATTATCGTTACATCTTGACACTGTAACCTTTAACGGGGACAGCCGTGACGAGTAGCCCTTTGTAGGGACGCACGGTCTGTGCGTCCGTTGTATCAAAGGTTACAGCATCAGGGCTTTAACGGGGACGAACGCCCTCCGACTAGACACTATCCGTGCGTCTCTATAAAGGGTTACACGTCTCGTTTTGACATATCACTACTCGTCAAATGGAGCCGTATATCGTAATACATCTCATCGAGCTACCTAACTTGCAGAGTCTAGACGTAACAATAACGAAACAGCTTAGAGTGGCATTTGTTAAGATGTTTAGTTACTTTTGCAAGTAAATGGAGATGAAGTGGCATCTCCAAGGAGTACTCTCGAAAGGCTTCATAGACTAACGTTCAGTATACTAATCACTAACACTCAACAGAATATATGGTGAAACGTTTATCACTTATCATCACAGCACTCGCACTCCTACTAGCGAGTAGCATCTCGGCACTTGCACAGGTGCAGGTGAAGGGTACAGTACTAGAGGAGGGTTCAGACGAGCCTATGCCTAGTGTAGCGGTCTACACTGATGGAGGAGCATCGGGGACCTACACAGAGGGCGATGGATCCTTCCAGCTTAATGTGTCGGCCGGTAGTAAGCTTACCGTGAGCTTCATAGGTTATGAGACTTTGACGCTTCGGGTCCCAGCTTCTGCACGGGGTAGCTATGACTTTGGCAAGGTCTATATGGCGACTAGCGCCATCGGACTAGACGAGGTGCGCGTCATCGCATCAGTCGTACCCAAGGACCGACTGACGCCAGTGCCCGTCTCCAACGTCACGATGAAAGCTATTCAGACGCAAGCCCCCAACATTGAGTTTCCCGAGCTACTCAAGGCGACACCATCAGTTTACGTGACCAAGGGTGGCGGTGGCTTCGGTGACTCCCGCATCAACCTGCGTGGCTTTGACTCTAATAATATAGGTGTCCTGATCAACGGTGTGCCTATCAATGATATGGAGTCAGGCAAGGTCTACTGGTCCAACTGGGCTGGTCTCAACGACGTCAGCAGCTTCATTCAGGTGCAGCGTGGTCTAGGAGCCTCTAAGCTAGGTCTCTCTTCCGTCGGTGGTACTATCAATATGGTGACCAAGAGTACCGATGCCAAGAAGGGCGGTAGCATCTACACCGGTGTAGGTAATGACGGCTTCCTAAAGACCTCCTTCAATGTCTCTACAGGCCTTATGGACAATGGCTGGGCCATCTCCCTTGCAGGATCTCGTAGCCAAGGCGATGGATACGTAGACGGGACCAACTTCGTCGGCTGGAGTTACTTCGTCAATGTCTCTAAGCGCATCAACGAACACCATCGTCTATCCTTCACCGCCTTTGGAGCACCTCAGTGGCACAACCAGCGTGGACAGATGTACCTCATCGAGGACTATCACAATGCGGCTGAGGGTCGTCGCCTCAATCGTGGTTACGGATATATCAATGGACGTGTAGAGGGTGGTGCTTACGCTCGCAACTTCTATCACAAGCCTCAGCTCTCTCTCAACCACTACTGGGATATCAATAAGGAGAGCAGCATCTACACTTCTATCTACGCCTCTATCTCTAATGGTGGAGGTCGTCGCATCCGTGGTGCTAAGACAGAGTGGCTCACCATCGATAACAATACAGGTCGCCCGAAAGACCCAGCAGCCTTTATGGGTACTCCCGATGGCTTGCTAGACTTCGATCGTGTTATGGAGGCCAATAAGGCTTCTAACAACGGCTCGCAGCTTATCTTCAGTAATGCGATGAACTCGCACAACTGGTACGGTCTACTCTCCTACTACACCAATAAGTTCAGCGACCTCTTTAAGCTGACCGCTGGTTTCGACGGACGCTTTTACCAGGGCATACACCGTGAGGTTATCGAGGATCTACTCGGTGGTGACTACTACATAGAGCCTCAGAACTCATCAACCAAGCTGATGTACCACAAACCCTACCAGCCTCTACAGGTGGGTGACTACATTCAGTACGACAACATCGGCGAGGTCTTGTGGAACGGACTCTTCGCACAGGGTGAGTTCACGGGCGAAAACTTCAACGCTTTCATCTCTGGTGCTGTGTCGCACAAGGGCTATCGCTACGTCAACCTCGGCGGTACGGGCGAGCAATATGACGCGCTGACACCTCCCGACAAAATCGTCTCTGAGTGGGCGACCTACCTGCCTTGGAGCGTCAAGGCTGGTGCAAGCTACAAGTTCCTCGAGCACAGCAACGTCTTCGTCAATGCGGGTTACTTCACCATCGCGCCATACTTCCGCAATGTCTTCTTCCGCTACAACACGACGATCAATACAGGCGCTAAGTATGAGCGTGTCTTCACGGGCGAGGTCGGCTACGGCTTTAAGATGCAAAACCTACGCATCGACCTCAACGGCTACTACACCAAGTGGCTGGACAAGAGCCTCACACGTAGCTTAGGCAATAATACGACAGCTAATATCTCTGGTCTAGATGCTCGCCATGCGGGTGTCGAGCTGGAGGCTACCTACACGCCGATTAAGCCGCTAGACATTCGCTTTATGTTCTCTTGGGGCGACTGGATCTGGGCTGACGATGTCAAGGCTGATGTCTTCGATGATGCACAGCAGTATGTCGGCACGATCAATGCTTTTGTCAAGGGCGTACACGTAGGTAACTCAGCACAGATGACCTCTGCCCTCGGCATCTCCTGGGAGGCACTCAAGGACTTCCGCCTCAAGGCTGACCTCAACTACGCTGGCAAGAACTACGCAGACTTTGACCCGACGAACCGTACCAAGGAGACCGACAAAGTGGATGCTTGGCGTATGCCTGACTACTTTACGCTAGACCTAGGTGCTAACTACCGCTTTAACATCGGCTCTTGCGATGCGACCGTTTACATCAACGTCAACAACGTAACCAACACCGAGTACATCTCTGACGCTCGCGATGGTAAGAACCACGATATGAAGTCAGCACTCGTCTACTACGGCTTTGGTACGAACTGGGCAACTGGTCTACGCATTAACTTCTAACTCTCAGACACGCAAATAATATGAAACAGATCACACAGCTCCTCGCAGCCGCAGCACTCCTGCTGCTCACCGCCTGCAATCCGATGGAGCAGATATACAAAGAACTAGACTCGGTAGACCATCCAATAGAGAAGAGCGTCGCCTACGCCCTCACGGATGCCGACTACAAGACGATAGCCTCAGCATTCACCAAGCAGGAGGAGGCAGGCTACACCGGCTCCGATGCTGAGGCGTTTATGAAAGAGGTCAAGCACGAGGCGAACTATGTCAAGACGAACCGCACGCTCACCGCTTGGGTCTCTCCCGAGAAGTACGTCCCAGCCCTTATGGCTAAGATGTACCCCGAGTGGGGCAAAGGCTCTGCCGTGACCGTCTCTTACGCTATGCAGCAGCACCCCGCAGAGGACGCTGCTCTAGACAAGCTCATCTCTGTCAAGGTCTCCACCGACGATGCTACCAAAGCTGGTCTCACGGCGACAGACCCTAACAAGCTCTCTAAAGATGAGATTGATAAGCTGGGCAAGTACCTCGCAACGACCTACGCTGACAAGGGTACTAGCTACCTAGCGAAAGTTGCTCTCGCTGATGGGCAGCGCAACATGCTCTTCATCGGAGAGCGTCTCGCCGATAATCGTATCTATAAGGTCATCTCACCCGCTGAGTACGCAGCTATGGGCAGTAAGTACGGCAACTTTAGCAGCTCGATGCTCCCCGAGCGGTACATTCCACAGCTACTGCAGCAGAGCATGCCATACGCTCAGCCAGGCAACCAGCTTATCGTGGTTTACGAGTGGTTTGACAACAAGGTCACCACAGCTGAGTACCAGAGCTTCAAGCTCGAGGGCAATCAGTGGCGTGTAGCTCAGACCGCAAGCCAGTTTGTCAATATCGGTAAGCAGTGGATCTTCGACCCGACGATCCGCTTCACGCTGACGGCCGACGACTTTATGATACTGCACGCTTGGGTCAAGGCCAACAAGCCCGACTACATCAGCGAGAAGTACCCCGACAATGAGGAGTGGTGGTTCTGCGGTAGTGCTTACTACAAGAACTTCAACCTCGACGGAGGCAAGAGCCTCGGTGCTCGTCCTGATGAGGAGGGCAAGTCTACCGAGGAGCTATTCAAGCTACGCCTAGAGCGCATCAAGGAGGGACTCCAGCTCATCCTCAAGGCGCACTATGCTGACAAGCCTGCACAGACCAACGGCATCGACCAGATGTACGTCATCACCACAGGCTTACGGCAAAACTACACCAATAGCACCGTGACCTTCACCTACAAGGGTCTCGGCGGTGGCAACTTCGAGTACGTCTCTGGTCCAGACGCGATCTAAGTCCACAGTCTAACTAGAAATGCTTAGGGGCAGTCGGCTCATCGGCCGATTGCCCCTATTCTTTGACAGCGAAGCTATTCGTCTGAAGGCAAAAAGAGACTGTTGCAAAAGTCAACAGTCTCACAATCTTGCTTGCAAGATTGTCCAGAC
>URDQ01000094.1 GCA_900546675.1 uncultured Porphyromonas sp.
TGAAGTTTTTTTCCTACATTTGTAAGTGTGTTGCACTTGACACTGGAATGTGCGTTTTGCGTGTTTATTGTTTAGAAGTTTGTAGTCTCGTCTGTTTTGTTTACCTTTGCATCGTAATGGCGTAGATTTTCATACAAAAAAAATCATACATCTATGGAACTACTCTCAAAGACTAACGTTAGTCTGAAGCATCTGAAGCAAAAGTCTCATCGTCAAACGGAGATGAGTATCTTGCGAAAAACAAAAAATACGAGACTAAAGCTCACTTGTACTGCAACGGCTAGACTAATCCCGTTAGTGCTGTGTACGAGTATACTACTATTGGGGGCTTGTCGTAAAACGCCCAAGGCTGTCGACCACACAGCTACAGAAGGCAATCTAACGATACGGCTGAACTACTTAGGGGCAGATCTTAGGTCTGGCGAAAATGATCCTATATCTGCAGTAGAGAAGCTAGATCTATACTTTTTTTCGAGCGAGGAGGTGCCTGCGGAGCGGACTTTGGTGGCTCATCGCACCTTTGGTAAGGCAGAGCTAACAACTAACGCACCCCTATCTATGTCGCTACCAGTAGCCTCCTATTACCTAGTTGCTGTGCTTAATGGTACGCCAACTATTCAAAGTTCGCTTGGTCAAGGACTATTGTGGACAAAACTCTTTGAGCCAGCCTATAAACTTGCTGATTTATACACAAAGTCGGAAAACAAAGTTACTTCTGTCGTGTGGAGTAACGATCAAGGGCCTGTACAGATTGATGAAAGTGCCTTTGATAAAGGAGCTTCTTCAGTCCCAGTAACGCTCACACGGACCTTAGCTCGTGTAAGATTGTTTGGAGAGCCGAAAGTTCCTCAGTATATGTCTATTGACTTAACTAATGGAGGCACGTTTAAGGTTGGATGTCGAGCTAATGTGTCGTTTTTGATGCGTGAGCTAGCTCCACTTATCGGAAGCACTGAGAGTGTTATGGAAAAGCCTGGTGATGGTTCAAACTTTGCTACTCGATACGCTTACTCCCCAGGTTATCACGAGATTGCTAGCAGTGACAAGAACAACCAAAAGGCTCTTCTTGCTACTTACAGAGTTGTCAATGATGACAAAACCATCTTTAATATGGAGTCTCTCAAGCTCGTTCCTAAGACAATCAATGAGTGTGATCTGACCCAATTTGTATACTACATTCCAGAGACAACGGTTGATCCTGATCACTATAGCTATTACTTCCAGCCTGCTGTACTCATTGGTTACAAGATTTATCCGACTAGCTTAGAGTCGCTTGGAGACTTCAAGTCTGACGAGGGGTGGGTTAGCTTCAATGGTAGTTACTATCGCGGTCGTGACTTTATTGCTTATCTAAAAGACATCTACAAGCGCAACAAAGCTACGGGAAATCCTAAACCTCTCGTAACGATACCTGAAGGTTATCCGAAAGCTTTGCAAGATGTGTGCGAAGAGTTTGTAGCTACTCAGGGTGATGGTATGCTCATTTCAAGTCCTAAGTATCAAGGGGAGCTGTACCCTATTGACTATAAGGGACTGCGCTATTACCTAAGGAGTTACAATTACTATTACTTACCCGTCCAGCATGCACCTAGTCAGGAGCGTTATGGACGCTACGGCATTGTTCGAAACAACGATTATCGTATCGAGATCAACAGCATTTCAGACTTTGGCACTCCGCTCTTGATGATTCCTTCCGATCATTTAGAGGAGTATACCTCCAAGCAGCCTATCACCTCTACACTAACGCTTACGCCTCTTGCGGAGCACGATGATATAGCCGACTTGTAGTCTTCCCTATCAATATATACTTAATTATAGACGCCACGCTTAGGAAATAGGTGATTCTTCCTAAGCGTGGCGTTGCTTTTGTAAAGCTATTGAATAGCTGGAGAACAGACACTCTTTCGAAGCCTTCTCTAGAAACAAAGGAGACGATATGTGGCGTGATTTGCGTAGCTTTGTGCAGGAAGTTTGAATTTGCAATTAAGACAATATGAAGAATAGACTCTGCAACCTTCTAGGCATACAATATCCTATCATTGCTGGTGGTATGGTTTGGTGTAGTGGCTGGCGACTAGCATCAGCTGTAAGCAATGCGGGGGGACTCGGTCTCCTAGGTGCTGGCTCGATGTACCCAGAGGTGCTACGCGAACAGATAGCTCGTTGCCGTGAAGCTACGGATAGACCTTTTGGAGTCAATGTACCATTGCTTTACCCTGATATTGACACGCTGATTCAGATTATCATCGAGGAGCAGGTGCCTATCGTGGTTACCTCGGCGGGTAGTCCCAAGCGCTTTACTCCCCTACTCCATAAGCATAGAGTCAAGGTGATGCACGTGGTCAGCAGTACGAAGTTTGCGGTCAAGTGCCAAGAGGCTGGTGTCGATGCGGTGATCGCTGAGGGCTTTGAGGCGGGTGGTCACAACGGCCGTGAGGAGACGACGACGCTGGCGCTGATACCGGCTGTGGCTCAAGCTATTGATCTGCCCTTAGTAGCAGCTGGCGGAATCGCTTCGGGACGCTCTATCTTGGCTGCTCAAAGTCTAGGTGCCGAGGGTGTGCAGATTGGGACGCTCTTTGCGCTGAGTGAGGAGAGTAGCGCGCATGCAGCCTTCAAGGAGGTGTGCATCAAGAGTGACGAGGGAGACACGATATTGACCCTCAAGGAGCTCGCTCCGACACGCTTGCTGAAGAATGATTTTTACCAGCAGGTAGCTACCCTGCAAGCTCGAGGTGCCTCTGCCGATGAGCTACGAGAGCTACTCGGGCGGGCAAGGGCGAAGCGTGGTATCTTCGAGGGAGACCTGGCGGAGGGCGAGCTAGAGATCGGTCAGGTGGCTGCGCAGATAGATCAGGTGCAGCCGGTGGCTCAGATCTTCGAAAATCTTATTGCTGAGTACAATGTGGCTCGTACGGAGCTACTCGATATGAACTGGACAAATTGCTAGGGGCTATACCTTATTATATATGTACGACAAATACACTTACCATCCTTATAGCCATCTGATAGGCGCTGGCGTAGCGTTGATAACTCCATTTCTGGAGAATGGGCAGGTGGACTCGGCTTCGCTGAGCCGGCTGACAGAGCATGTAGTCTCAGGCGGGTGCGACTTTGTAGTGCTACTCGGTACTACGGGCGAGTCGCCTACGGTCGTTTACCCTGAGAGGCTGCTACTGATCGATGTGGTGCGACGAGCCATCGATGGTCGTTGCCCGCTGGTGATCGGTGTCGGGAGCAATAATACACAGGACCTCTGCCAGCGTATGAGCGACCCAATCTATGACAATGTCGATGCGATCCTCTCGGTGGTACCTTATTATAATAAGCCGACGCAGGAGGGACTATACCTCCACTTTATGGCTGTTGCCGAGGCGAGCAAGAAGCCAATCATACTATACAATATCCCCTCGCGTACGGGTTGCGACTTACAGCCTGAGACGGTGGCTCGGTTGCAGCGTGACTCAGCAAAGATCATCGGTATCAAGGAGGCTTCGGGGCATGTGGAGCGGATCGGTCAGATTCGTGAGCTCTGCCGTCCTGACCTGCTCGTCTACTCGGGCGATGACCACCTGACGAAAGATATCATCCGTGCTGGAGGCGACGGAGTGGTCTCTGTCGTGGCAAACGCTTATCCACAAGCGATCAAAGCGCTCGTCTCAGCTCTCATTACGGAGCAGCGAGAGCAGGCGGATGAGATCGATGCGCTCTTTACGGAGATGTACCAGCTCCTCTTTAAGGAGGGCAATCCTGTGGGCATCAAGGGACTGCTACACACCATTCACCTCATAGAGACCTGTGCGGTGCGCCTGCCCCTCTGTCACGCTACAGAGCAGCTCACGACTCGATTACGTACAGTGCACGAAGAGCTACTCGTACCTATGCAGCAGTTAGGAATAGAGCCTCGACTATGATACTAAGTTCGCTGAGTGTCATCAACTTTAAGAATGTAGCCACGGCAAACTGTCACTTTGCCCCCAAGCTCAACTGCTTCTTTGGTGGCAATGGTATGGGCAAGACCAACCTCCTAGACGCTATCCACTACCTCTCTGTGGTGCGTGGCCATCTAGGCACGACCGACCGCTATGCTATACGTCAGGGGGCGCAGGAGGCAATCATCCAGGGCGAGTACCTGTGGAACGATGGTCAGGAGGACAAGATCAGCCTACGCATCTCTACCGAGCGCAGCAAGCAGCTCTCTCGCAATGGTCGTCTCTACAAGCGTCACAGCGACCATATAGGACGTTATCCACTGGTCATCATCTCACCACATGACCAGAGACTCATACGTGGAGGGAGTGACGAGCGCAGACGATCCGTAGATCGTATACTATCGCAGCAAGATGCGACCTATCTAGCGAACTTGATCAACTACAACAGAGCCCTCGACCAGCGCAACAATATGCTGCGCAACCAAATCCACGAGCCTGCTCTGATGGATATCCTCGAGGAGACCTTAGTAACGACAGGCCTGACAGTCTCCACGATGCGACAAGCTTATGTCGATGAGCTCGTCCCCACCTTCGATCAGATCTATCAGCATCTGTCTGCGGGTGTAGAGCGTGCTACCCTATCCTTTAGTGCCAGCAGTGCTAGCACCGCCCAGGAGCAGCTGCGCATACTACGTGACCGCCGTCAGCGAGACTACGAGTATGGCTTCACAGCGACTGGTTGCCACAGAGATGACTTTGAGATGCTTCTCGGAGAGAACCTTATGCGCAAGATAGGCTCCG
Organism: uncultured Porphyromonas sp.; assembly: GCA_900546675.1. GTDB lineage: Bacteria > Bacteroidota > Bacteroidia > Bacteroidales > Porphyromonadaceae > Porphyromonas. The sequence continues at coordinate 4,734 of URDQ01000094.1, forward strand.
AAGGGCAAAACAAGACTTACCTCATCGCCTACAAGCTAGCTGAGTACCGCTATCTACAGCAGCATCTGACCAATCAGACCGCTCCCCTACTGCTCCTCGATGACATCTTTGACAAGCTAGACAGCGACCGTGTGGAGCGCATCATCGAACTCGTCGCTACGGACACTTTCGGGCAGATTTTTATCACCGACACAAACCGCAAGTACCTCGATGAGATCATCTCCTCGAAGCAAGTCCCCTATCGCCTCTTCCAGATCCAAGATGGCTCCCCGACAGAAGTCACAGCGGGATAAGCTAGCCAAACGATATTATTGACGATATCCACGTGGAAAATCTAAAACCTCCACGTGGCTATTTTTCATTCTCCACGTAGGCGAGAAACATTTCCTCCGAAGTT
>URDQ01000095.1 GCA_900546675.1 uncultured Porphyromonas sp.
CGAAGTTTCATTTGATTCCTCCGAAGTTTTATTTCTCGCCTACGTGGAGAATTTTTCTTTTCCACGTGGATGTTTGGGGATCTCCACGTGGGGATCGGTCGGAGAGCATCGGAGCTATCGGAGTAATCGGAACTCTAACTTCTGATCTCCAACATCTAACTTCTGATCTCTAACTTCTAACATCTAAATTCTAAGGCCTAATCTCTTTTTTCTGTACCTTTGTCGCACGGATGAGTTGGCAGGCTCATCGTATGCAGCGCACTGTGCTGTGGCCCAGATGGTGGAATCGGTAGACACGAGGGACTTAAACTCCCTTGGCCAATTGCGGTCGTGCGGGTTCAAGTCCCGCTCTGGGTACTAGCCTCTCGGTGAGACGCAACCTTAAGGGGGAAACTCTCTGTCTCGCTAGTTTTTAGTATCTTTGTGGAGAACGAAAAGAATATATCATGGCTGCCAAAGACAAAAAAGTACTCTACATATCTCAAGAGATATTCCCCTATCTGCCTGAAAGTGACCTCGCTCACGTCGCTCGTTACCTCCCAGAGCATATACAGAATGCGGGGCATGACGTGCGCATCTTTATGCCACGCTACGGACTGGTTAACGAGCGTCGCAATCAGCTCCACGAGGTGATCAGACTATCGGGTATCAATGTCATCGTCGATGACTACGATCACCCACTTGTCATCAAGGTAGCCTCCATACCCTCTACACGTATACAGGTTTACTTCATCGACAATCCAGATCTCTTCGGGCGTAAGAGCCTCTTCGGACCAGCTTCGGAGGGCGCTCCTAGCGATAATGCGGATAGAAGTATTTTCTTCATTCGCGGGGTCTTTGAGGCGATTAAAAACCTGCGCTGGATACCTGATCTGATACACTGCTTGGGGTGGTTCTCAGCCTTAGCTCCTGTCTATCTCAAGACTGCTTACAAGGACGACCCATACTTCGAGCGTGCCAAGGTGATCTTCTCGGTTGATGGTAGCGAGGAGGAGGGCGTGATTGGCGACGATCTAATCAAGAAACTAGAGTTTGATAAGATCACGGGTGATATGCTGGCACCCCTCCAGGGTGAGGTGACACCCGATGCGCTACGCCGTATGGCGATCCACTACTCTGATGGGGTGATCCTCGGGCAGGAAAAGGTATCTCCTGCGCTGATCGAGTACCTACGCTCGGAGCCTGATCACAAGGTGCTGGAGTACCCAGGGCCTGCAGCAGAGCATCCCGAGGCTTATGTAGACTTTTACCGCAGTTTGACGGAGTAGGACTACTGCGTCTAACGTATACAGCAAAGCCCCTAGTGATAGTTGTCATCGCTGGGGGCTTCGCTGTATTTGACCCTTTCGTTAGAGAGGAAATAGGTGTTGGCACTTTTGTACCTAAAAATGGCTAGTATCAGCGAAATAAGTCGTACCTTTGCGCTATCCATATGGCTGTGCTGATCAGATCATAGTGGAGGTGCTGTGGCAGTCGCTCGTGTTCCCCTATTTCTAGCGTTTGACCACCAGTCTCCTCTGCTATGGGAGGTGGCGCAGAGCCTTATGGCATACAAAAGTTTTTATGTAGGGGTCTATTGCTAGGAAGGTTTCGCTCAATCACCCTCTCAAGGAGTTGAGCCCTACGCCTTTTATTCATCCTAATTATGACAGACAAACCGAACAAAAGAATTATCGAAGAGGTAGTCGTACGCTTCTCAGGCGACTCGGGCGATGGTATGCAGCTCACGGGCACCATCTTCTCTGATATGTCAGCGATGTATGGTAACTCGGTCTCGACGTTCCCCGACTATCCCGCTGAGATCCGTGCTCCTCAAGGTACACTAGCTGGCGTATCGGGCTTTCAGGTACGTATCGGCCGTGATCAGGTCCATACGCCTGGAGACTATGCGGACGTACTGGTGGCGATGAATGCCGCTGCCCTCAAGGTCAATGTGAAGAACCTACGTCACGACTCGATCATCATCATCGATAGCGACTCCTGCGGAGAGAAGGATCTCAAGAAAGCTCTCTACCAAACAGACGACCCTATCAAAGAGCTGGGACTCAACCCCGATAGAGTACTCGCTTGCCCCATTAGCACGATGGTGCAGGAGGTACTCAAGGATATAGATATGGACGCTAAGGGCAGACTAAGATGCAAGAATATGTTTGCCCTAGGCATCGTATCCTGGCTCTTCGACAGACCCCTAGAGCAGGCGGAGCACTTCATCAGCAAGAAGTTTGCTAAGAAGGAGATCATCCGTCAGGCCAACATAGCAGCGCTCCACGGAGGATACTCCTATGCGGCTAATACACATGCCTCTGTAGGCACCCCCTTTGTCATCGAGGGCGCTCCTCAGGAAGCTGGCGTATACCTTGACGTAACGGGCAATAAGGCTACCGCTTTCGGACTCATAGCTGGTGCGGAGCGTGCTGGACTCAAGCTCTTCCTCGGATCTTATCCGATCACTCCCGCCACAGACATCCTACACTTCCTCGCTAAGTACAAGTCTCTCGACGTGATCACGATGCAGGCTGAGGATGAGATAGCTGGTATCTGTACCGCCATCGGCGCTTCCTACGCTGGTCGCCTAGGTGTCACCTCTACCTCAGGCCCTGGTGTGGCGCTCAAGAGTGAGGCGCTGAACCTTGCGGTCATCGCTGAGCTACCACTCATACTCGTAGACGTACAGCGTGGCGGTCCCTCGACAGGTATGCCTACGAAGTCAGAGCAGACCGACCTTCTACAGGCTATGTACGGGCGCAATGGTGAGTCGCCTATGGTCGTGATCGCTCCTACCTCTCCCTCTAAGTGCTTCGAGGCTGCTTACTATGCGGTCAAGATAGCCGTAGAGCATATGACACCTGTCGTACTCCTCTCAGATGCTTATCTAGGTAATGGTTCGGTCGCTTGGCGTATACCTGACTACGAGAAGTATCCCGAGATCAAGCCTCACTACGTGGCTCAGTATCAGGGTGAGGAGCCTTGGCTCCCTTATATGCGCGACCCTGAGACACTCGTACGCTACTGGTCAGTGCCAGGAGCTGGCGCACTGCCTTACCGCACGGGTGGTCTAGAGAAGGATAATAAGACTGGCGCTATCAGCACCGATGGTCCTAACCATGAGCTGATGGTACTACAGCGTCACAACAAGATACAGCACATTGCAGAGGTGATCCCACCGCTCACCGTAGAGGGTGATGTGGAGGACGCTGAGCTACTCATCGTCGGGTGGGGTAGTACTTACGGACACCTGAGCGACGCTTGCCGTGCATTGCAGAAGAAGGGGCATAAGGTGGCACACACGCAGTTTACCTTTATCAATCCTATGCCCAAAAACACAGAGGAGATCCTACGTCGCTACCCACGTGTCGTCGTTGCTGAGCAGAACCTCGGTCAGATGGCTATGCTCCTACGCAACAAGGTCTCTGATGCTAATATTTATCAGTACAATCAAGTGCAGGGACAACCCCTCAAGGTGGGCAATCTCGTCACTGCCTTCGAAGAGATACTCGCTGAGCAACTATAAAAGACCACAACTGCTATGATTGAAACAAATAGTAATCTAGAGAAGGGCACGCTACGCTTTGCCCCCAAGGATTTCAAAAACGCATCACCCGTCAAGTGGTGTCCAGGTTGTGGCGACCACGGTGTCCTAGCGGCTGTCCATAAGGCGATGGCTGAGCTAGACATAGCACCCGACGAGACGGTCGTCGTCTCAGGTATCGGCTGCTCCTCGCGACTACCTTACTATATGAGTACATTCGGCTTCCACACCGTACATGGTCGTGGTGCTGCCGTCGCTACGGGTGTCAAGGTGGCTCGTCCCGACCTCACCGTATGGCTGATGTCTGGCGATGGCGATAGCCTCGCTATCGGTGGTAATCACTTTATCCATGCCGTACGACGCAATGTGGATATCAACGAGGTACTCTTTAACAACCGCATCTACGGACTGACCAAGGGTCAGTATTCACCCACATCGCCTCGTGGACTAGTCACGAAGAGCTCGCCTTACGGCACTGTCGAGGATCCCTTCGAGCCTGCCGAGCTGGTCATGGGAGCTCGTGGCAACTTCTTCGCACGTTCGCTCGATGTTGACCAACCTACGCTTACCGCTTGCTTGGTAGCTGGTGCTAAGCACAAGGGCTTTGCAGTCACAGAGGTTTTGGTGAACTGTATGATCTTCAACAACGGTGCACACGCTGCTATCAGCGACCGCACCGTCCGTGCCGACAAGACGATCGTCCTGCAGCATGGCGAGAAGATGCTCTTCGGTGAGGATAAGCAGCGCGGTCTCGTCCTAGACGGCTTCAAGCTACGTGCGGTCACCATCGGAGAGGATGGCTACACGCTCGATGATGTGCTGACGCACGATGCGCACGAGCCGAACCCCTTCCTACATATGATGCTTGCCGCTATGAACGGTGCCGACGGGCTACCCGTCGCTATGGGCGTGATACGTGATGTCGAGGGCCCGACCTACGACTGGGCTGTCCATGATCAAATCGCTCAGCAGCAGGCAAAGAACAAGGTACGCACACTCCGTGAGCTACTCATGACGGAGGACACTTGGGAGATCAAGTAAAGCGCACTTATTACTCGATAGCCACGTGGGAAACGTCCAATCTCCACGTGGCTATTTTTCATTCTCCACGTAGGGGAGAAACGATTCCTCCGAAGTTTCATTCGATTCCTCCGAAGTTTTATTTTGCGCCTACGTGGAGAATGTTTTATCTCCACGTGGAGATTTACGATTTTCCACGTGGGGATCAGCTTTTTCTTAGACAAAAGCGTATCGGATCACGAGAGGCCCCACTTATAACTTATCAGGACTGCCCCTCCCTCGTGGCACCTCAACGCAATTTCCAGTAGTAAGTGCAACACGAAGCGTATAAAAGCACCCACCCCTG
>URDQ01000096.1 GCA_900546675.1 uncultured Porphyromonas sp.
CATTCTCCCCTCAACACCAAAAATCAGCTTTTCATTTATAATGCGTCAGCCCTGCATTATAACGGCTAATTCCTGTTTTGAGGTGCGGAGGGAGAAGCCACATTTTGACTGCATATCTCACACAGTCATTATGATCATAGATTACACAACTGTTTCTTACTGATGCATCTGTTCTGCCAACCATTCTTTCAAAACAACAGCATGATTATATTTCTCGTTTTTTGCGCCATACAGCAGAGTCACGTTATGATCGTGCAACTTCTGCACACACAAATCTTTAAACTCTTTTGATGCTGAGTTCTCGGACAATTCCTGTCTGTATCTCTGTTTAAACTCATCATATCTTTCAGGAGTATGGGAAAACCACCTTCGAAGTTCATCTGATGGTGCGATCTCCTTAGCCCATAATTCAATTTTAGCATTTTCCTTTTTCATCCCTCGTGGCCATAGTTTGTCCACAAGAACACGAAAACCATCTGCTTCAACTGGAGTTTCATAGATTCGCTTGTATCTCAATTCATTCATTATGTATTGTCTCCTTTTTAAGGTGAATTCATTCACTCGTGGTTAAAGACAAATGTACGAACAAGTCATCGTAATACGGCAATATAACTACCTCCCTATTCCTCGCTTATCGCTATGAGTAGCTTCTTAGCGAGCCACGCGGATGTTGTAGCGACTCTTGTAGTCCACCTGAGGCATCTCTGGGAGTGACTTGAGGTACTGAACAATCACCTCGGCAGTCGTGATGCCTTGGTTCTTGTCAGGAGCTGCAGTTTGGTAGGTGTAGGCAGCCTGCACGTAAGAGCTTGTGGCTAGTGTGTAGAGCTTGTCGGGATCGACTGGTGTGTCGCTACCAGCGGGATAGACGGTGCAGTCGAGCAGTACGCCCGTGTCATCGAGCTGGTAGTCCACCCGTAGTCCCGACGTGTGAGCGGGCGCATTGCTATCGGTCGTCCAGGCATGGAGGAAAAAGTCCTTGAGCTGTCGTCCCGTCATCGTGAGTACAGTCAGTTCATTGCCAAAGGGATCTAGACGGAGAATGTCCTTGAGCGTAATATTGCCCTGGGGCAATTCACCGATGCGTACGCCGCCTGGGTTTTGCATCGCAAAGTCCGCATGGCTATACCAGCGCTGCGCATCAGCAAAGATAGCCCCCAGTGTGTATTTGTCCTGTATAGGCTTCGGATTGGTCGTCACCACTTCGGCAAAGAGCGGATTAGCATTGTAGCCGTCCACCATACGCTGCATCTTCTCATTGACCCCACCAGCGTGCAGGTCGACGGGGAGGAGCATCTCTTGGTGTGAAAGCACCTGCCCGCCTCGATGTTGTATCAGTGCGAGGGAGATGTGGCGTGCCTTGTAGCCAGACTGCACGATGGGTACAGACGAGTGCAGATCGTTCGGGTGATCAATGAGCGTGTGCGAGTGTCCGCCAGCGATAAGGTCTAGGTAAGGAGCCACCCGCGCTAGTATCGTATCCTCCTGAACGCCAATGTGTGTCACTGCTATCTGAAGATCCGAGCAACCCGCCAAGTAGCGGTAGTTCTTAATCTCCTCGAGTGGCTTGGTGAAAGCTACGCCCCGTACATTCTTCGGGTGCGAATCGGGAATGCCTAGCTCGCCCAGCTGAAGTAGCCCCACGACAGAGACCCGCGTGCCGTCAGACATCGTGAAGATCTTGTAGGGCTTCAGCGCAATCCCATAGGAGGGCGAGGGGAATACGTTGGCCGAGAGGAAGGGGAACTTCGCCCGATGCGAAATGTCTCCCAGCCCGTGCTGCCCGAGGTCAAACTCATGATTGCCCAGAGCCGAAGCGTCAAAGCGCATCTCATTCATCAGCTCGATGATCGGTAGCCCCTTTGGCTGGAAGTTGTCATTGATCGGATTGCCCGTCTGTAGGTCTCCCGCTGCCAGTAGGAGCAGATTGGGATAGATCGCCCGCATACTATCGACCATAAAGGCGATGCGAGGCAACTGATCAATGTTGGCATGGATATCATTGAGTGCTACGACAGCAAGCGTCGATACGCCACTCGCCTGCGACTGCTGCTTGACACGGCAAGCCGACAAGCTCCCCACGAGGAGCAGAAGTAGCGCACCGTAAAGTGTATGGTTAAAGGTCTTTCTCATGATCTGAAAATGCTTTTCTTATGGTTCTTTCAATTGGCTCAGCGTAGCCGAGAGGGTACCCTCAGCTAGGCGAAGCTCTATGTCGTCGCCCTCACGGAGCTGTGACGGGTTTTTGACCAACTCGCCCTTATGATGCACGATAGCATAGCCACGCCGCAAGACCGTCTGCGGGTCCATTGCTCGAATGATCTGCGCCAAATGCTCTATCTGCGTGCGCTGGGTGGTCGTAATCTTGCGCTGCTCCTGCAGGCTCTGCTGCCTAGCTTGCCACTCGTTGAGCTGAGCCGTGAGATAGCTCGCATAGCGATGCTTGAACTGCGTCAAGAGCGTCTCCCACTGGAGTTGATAGCGCATTGGCAGATAACGCGCAGCACCTGCCAAGCGCTCCCGTTGTGACTTCAGTAGCGTGTTCTGATTGCGCAGTAGCGTATGAGGAGAGACAGAGAGCTGCTCACGCAACAGTACCATATGTCGCTCCTCACGGTGTAGCTGCTCTAGCGTAGTCCGTCTGAGTAGCTCCGCTAAGCGCTCTAGCCCCATCTGCGCCGTCTGTCTCGCCTCCCGCCAAGCGCGCTCCAGTCGCTGATGCGCCGCCTCGAGGAGCGTGCACTCTGCACTCCACGCATCGATGATAGCGGTAGCCACTGCCGTAGGGGTCTTGAAGGCTCTGTGCGAAACTAGATCCACGACACTCTCGTCCCGATCGTGGCCGATGCCACTCCACACAGGGAGCGAAAACTCCGCCACAGCACGAGCTACAGAAAAGTCATCAAAGGTGCCTAAATCGGCCGTGGCTCCCCCACCTCGTATGATGACCACTAGGTCAAAGAGCATCTCGTGCTGGCACACCCTTTCGAGCGCTGCGACGATGGACTGCGGCGCACTCTTGCCCTGCATTGTAGCCCGAAAGAGAGCTTTATCTATAAAAGGAGCCACCGCACTCTCCTCCAGATGTCTCGTGAAGTCTTGGTAGCCAGCAGCCGTTGGTGAGGAGATGATAGCGATGCGTCGCAGAGGTCTCGGCATCGGGTGCTGCTTGTTGCGCTCCATCAGCCCCATGCGCTCTAGGAGTTGGAGCGTCTCACGTCGCTGTCGTGCCACCTCGCCTAGTGTGTAGCTCGGATCGATGTCCTGTATGTCTAGTTGTAGCCCGTAGCGCGGATCATACTTGAGCTCCACGAGCGCCAATATCTTGATCCCGTCCGTGAGTGGCTGCCCCGTCACCTGCTGGAAGTGCTGAGCGATCTGATTGTAGCGGCTCGACCAGATCACGGCCGAGATCTGAGCCGATAGCTCTCCCCCACCCAACTCAGGGTGCAGCGGGTCCGACGTCTTATCTATTAGATTAAAGTAGCAATGCCCCCGCTGGCTACGTCCTCGGTAGCCACTCACCTCGCCCGTCACATAGTAGAGTCGATTGTAATAGTGGTCAATGCAGCGCTGCAACGAGCCTAGTAGCTCAGTCAGCGTATACCGCTTGGCTACTAACTCTGAAGCTTGCATCTCTAGTGAGGACATGGTGCAGAAAAATGGCTTTTAGTTAGTCAAAAAGGGACGTCTCTGGGGGTAAATCTTGCCGATAGGTACACCCCAAGTGAGCATACGCCAAGCGTGTCGCTTGTCGTCCCGTACGGGTACGCTGTATGAAGCCTTCCTGAATGAGAAACGGCTCATACACCTCCTCGATCGTGCCTGGGTCCTCACCCATCGCCGTGGCTATGGTGGTCAGTCCGACGGGTCCTCCGTCAAACTTGTCGATGATGGTCTTGAGCAGCTTGTGATCCGTATGATCTAGCCCATGCTTATCTATATGTAGCGCTTCGAGCGCCACCATTGTTATGTCGCCATCGATCACTCCGTTGCCCTTGACCTGTGCAAAGTCTCGCACCCGCTTTAGGAGTGCATTGGCGATACGAGGCGTGCCACGACTACGCAGCGCAATGCCTCGAGCAGCCTCCTCCTCGCACGGCACCTCTAGGATACGAGCCGAGCGCAAGACGATGTCCGTAAGCGTATCCACATCGTAGTACTCTAGATGTAGGTTGATGCCAAAGCGGTCCCGCAGTGGAGCTGTCAGCAGACCGCTGCGCGTGGTTGCCCCCACCAGTGTAAAGGGGTTGAGGTCGATCTGTATGGAGCGCGCCCCAGGTCCTTTGTCGATCATCAGATCGATCCGAAAGTCCTCCATAGCTGAGTAGAGATACTCCTCTACGGTATGGCTCAGACGATGGATCTCATCGATAAAAAGCACGTCACGAGGCTCTAACGAAGTGAGCAATCCCGCTAAGTCTCCCGCCTTCTCCAAGACAGGCCCCGAAGTAATCTTCATACCGACCCCTAGCTCGTGCGATATGATGTGCGAGAGGGTCGTCTTGCCCAGTCCAGGAGGCCCGTACAGGAGGACGTGGTCGAGTGCTTCGTCACGGCGACGAGCCGCCTCGACGAAGACCTTCAGATTGTCCACGACATGCCCCTGACCTCGGAAGCTGTCGAAGTAGGAGGGGCGCAGCTGCTCCTCCTGCTGTAGGTCAGACAAACTCTGCGGGGGCGTACGCTCCTCGCGTATATCAAATGGATCTCCGTTCATACGTCAGCAAAGTTAGCGAAAAAGGGCATAGCCCCACCCCCTCTCGCCCAGTGTCCTCTCCTGAAATAGTACACAGTTGGGAAGCCACCCCCAACAACTATGAAAG
>URDQ01000097.1 GCA_900546675.1 uncultured Porphyromonas sp.
TTATCAGAAGCTCGATGAAACCAATTCAGTTGCATTTGATAGTTGAATCTACACCGCTCCGCACCACACACTCCAATTCGTGGAGATTGCTTAACTTTGTGGTGAGGAGCGGGAGTCTTCTACCCCTTTCCTCGAGGGTGCTACGCTGTGTAGCCTCTCTCGACTCGTAATCATCCACTCTTAGCCTGTACATCTCAATGTATCGCATCGGAGATATCTTAGAGCAAGCTCTACTACTGCACGACTGCGTCGTACTCCCCACGATAGGAGCCTTCATCGTGGAGCAAACGCCTCCACTCTATGACAAGGATCTCAATATCATCACGCCGGCAGGACAGCGCATCTCATTCAACGCATCTCTAGTAGATCGTGACGGCATCCTAGATAGTTGCTACGCACGCACCCTAGGACTATCCGTACGCAGAGCGCGCCTTGTGGTAGACTCCGATGTGACCGTAATCAGGAATCAGCTATACCAATCGGGCTCTCTGACTATCGGCTCCAACCTGGGTACTCTCACGCTGCAGGAGAGCGGCGAGCTACTCTTTACACCCGTACAGGAGCGACAAGGGCTAAGGTCGATACACTCTTACGGGCTCTATCCCCAAAGTTGCTTGCTTCCAGCCGTATCCCCTATCGAGCACACCGCTACCGAGCCTGCCAGTGAGACGAAGGGTGATCGGAAGTATTGGACCATACGTATCAATCGGACTGCGGCCAATTGGGCAGCTGCAGGAGCTATATGCCTTCTCTGCCTACTACCCATCAGCTCAGACAGTCACCCCGATCGTTACAGTGCCGGCTTCGTCCCTTACGGCTGGCTTGAGGAGGCGAGCGTGGTGACCTCAGAGCAAAAGCAATCCTCATCAGGTAATGCAACTATTGTCACGCAACCCGACAAGGCTACAAAACAAACGGAGATCGTCTCTGCAACTCCAAAGCATAGCGCAGCTTCGTCTCTAGTTATCTCGCACGACGAGGCTTTACAGCAAGGAAGCCACGCTATCGTCGTAGGTGTCTTCAAGGGACCTAAGCGTGCAGAGCGCTTTATCGAAGAGGTAACCGCAGAACAACCCCAGACCGAAGGGGTCTCCCTACAGATTATCCAAGAGTCCTCTCGCTGTCTCGTCATCGCAGGCATCAGCTCCTCTGAGGAGCATGCAGGCGAGCTACGTCGTACCGTGTCCGCTCTATCCGACAGCTTCGCAGGAGCGTGGATCTACGCACTCTAGTAGCGTCTTACCGCCACTAAGCAATTACTTATATCAGAGGTGTAAGCAAACGCATCACGCCGTGAGCGATGCGTCTCCACAACCTATTGCGTCGTAGGGCTATCCTATGACAGAGGGCAAGGGTTGTCTCAAAGCTATCGACAAACTGCTGTGCGACCTCCGTTGAATAGGCAATGGTGGTCAAGTCGAAGTTGTACTCAAAGCTTCTAAAGTCTAGGTACGGTGTCCCCGTCACCACACGCTCCTTATCTATCACTGCATAGGTTGCCTCACGCAAGCCGTCATAATAATAGATCTCTACGCCAGCCCGTAGCAAGTCGGTAAAGAATGCGTGCGAAGCCTTCGGCGCCAGCCAGCTACGACCACGACGAGGTAGGATCACCCGCACCTGTACACCTGAGAGTGCCGTAGAGATCAGCGCCTGCTGTATGCTATTGGTTGGGATCAAGACAGGCGACTCGATGTAGAGCGACTGACGAGCCTGCAGGAAGGCATGCGAGAGAATCATCTCTAGCGAGGGGAAGTCGTCCGTAGGGTGCGTCGGGAAGATTTGCATCTTGATCGGCTCTGCTGTCGTCATAGTAGAGGAGCTCTGCTGTGGCGAGAGCAGTTGTTGCGTTGCCACGTACCAGTCCAGCGCAAAGCTGTACTCCAGTTGTCGTACTGCTAGTCCGCTGATGCGCAGATGAGTCGTCGCCAAAGGTTGCGCCCCTTGAGGCAAGTGCTGTAGCTCCGAGAGTAGCACGTTTCCCCCTGTAAAGCCCACGGCACCATCCACCACCACGAGGTTACGATGGTTGCGATAGTTCACACGACTAGTAAGCAGTCGAAAGCGTACGGGGAGAAAGGCAGCAACCTGTCCGCCCAACTGGTCCATTCGCTTGCGATAGCGTCGACTCAGACTTCGTGACCCCACATCATCGTAGAGCCAGTAGAGAGCCACGCCCTCCTGAATGCGCTCTGCGAGTAGATCTAGTAAAGCGTCCAGCCACGGGCCCTCCTCGATACGGTACAGCTCGATGTAGATATAGTGCTGCGCCTGTGCGATAGCATCACGACAAGCCACGAGCCACTCACGGCTATCGTCATAGTGCGTCAGTTCATTAGCAGTAGTCAGCGGTGTATCGGTCAGTCGCTCTATGAGAGTGGATAGCGACGTGAGCTTAAGATCTGCGACCTCCTCAGCCTCGGTGCTAGGCAACGACTTAGTCTCTACAGGAGCATCCGAGAGTGCCTGTCTCACCTCCACATCAATCAGCTGCTTGCGCCTCAGCGAGTAGCCAAAGATGATGTAGAGCAGGAGCCCCACGACAGGAAGAAAGATGACAACTAGTATCCACGGGATCGAAGAGACAGCACTACGCTCCTCTCCGAGCACGATAACGATGCCTCCGATGACAGAGAGGAGATAGAGAATGAAGAGGAGCTGAGCCATATGCTAGAGGATCGTTAAGTCATATGGGTGGCTCTCACTGTAAGCCACAGCACGAGCCATAATATCGTCGAAGCACTCGCCACGGGTCGTCCGTCCGTTCTGCACAGCGACCGCCTCAACTACGCCCGAGGCGCACTTCACACCGTCACTACGGACGATGACCTGGTCGAAGATAAGCTTAGCCCCCTCACGTCTGGCACGCAGTGCCGTGTGAAAGGTATCACCACTCCTCAACGAGCGATGATAGGTGATAGAGACCTTGTAGACGAATAGGTCAAGACCCAAATCGTGCATCTCAGCAAAGCTATCGCCCAGTGCCAGCCAAAACTCGTGGCGGGTGTGCTCCATATAACACTGATAGTTGCTATTGTTGACCACTCCCTGGAGGTCGCACTCGTAGTCTCGCACCTTGAGCGTGAGACCATACTGATATTTGATTGGTTGTTTCATAGATCTAGGTATCTCTTCTGTAAAAATGCTTCTGTATAACTCCCCTACCCCTTGAAGTGCTGTACCTCCGTACGCTCTCTAAAGAGATAGAGCCGGTCATTCGCCCGTACCTTGCGCGGTACGGGGATAGAGATGCGTTGCCCCTTGGTGGCACGAGAGACCGGCTCCAGCTCGTAGCGCATCTCCGAGAGCGTCATATCGACCACACCCGTCGTCGGCCCGATGATCAGAATGCGATCGTCCAGTGCCAGCTCGCCACTCTCTACCTCCACCTCGGCCACGCCTATCTTGCTAAAGTACTTAACGATGTGAGCCACGTACTCCTTCTCCCGCACAGCACTAGAACCCGCAAAAGGCGTCCACTCGCCCAGACGCTGACCGAGATAGTAACCATCCCAAAAGCCTCTGTTGAAGACCTCTCGTAGTCGCTCATCCCACTGCGCTATCCGAGCCTCATCGTAAGTGCCTGCACAGACAGCGTCGATAGCCTCGCGGTAGCACCGCACCACCGTAGAGACATACTCTGGGCCACGAGCGCGACCCTCTATCTTAAAGACCGTGACACCCGCCAGCATCATTTTATTGATGAAGTGGATCGTCTTCAGATCCTTAGGCGACATAATGTTCGGGTGCGTCACCTCCAGCTCGACCCCCTGGCGATCATCGTAGACACGGTAGCCACGACGACAGATCTGTGCGCAGCTACCTCGATTGGCACTCGTAGCTTGATGGTGCAAACTCAGATAGCACTTGCCCGAGACCGCCATACAGAGCGCCCCATGGGCAAACATCTCTATCTCCACCAGCCTCCCCGATGGCCCGACGATCTGCTCCTCAGCTATCTTACGTCTGATCTCTGCCACTTGATCTAGGTTCAGCTCACGAGCCAAGACCACCACATCGGCAAACTGTGCGTAGAAGCGCAAAGCCTCCCAATTGCTAATGTTAAGCTGCGTAGAGAGATGCACCTCCAACCCCAAGCGATGCGCCTCCATCAGCGTCGCCACATCGGCAGCGATCACCGCCGTGACCTGCGCCTGCTGCGCATGGTAGAGGATCTCGCGGAGTAGCGTCAAGTCCTCATCGTAGATGATCGTATTGACCGTCAGGTAACTCTTCACGCCACTCCTCCGGCAGGTCTCCACGATACGATAGAGGTCGTCCGTCGTAAAGTTGTAGGCAGACTTAGCCCGCATATTGAGCGCCTCAATGCCAAAGTATATACTATTTGCTCCAGCACGTATCGCAGCGCTCAAGCTCTCATACGACCCCACAGGCGCCATCACCTCATAGCGACTAGGGTCACGCAGCTCCTCGGGGAGCGTCACCAACTCACGCTTTATGATCGAGTCGGTCGTCTCTATTCTCTCTGTACGTTCATTCATAGGGACAAAGATACAAACTTACCCTCAAGCGACCACCTCCGTATACGACAGATTGTTCGGAGCACTGTCCCATACGTGTGGGATCAATATCTGCCACCCACGTTGGGACAAAACAATCCCAAGGGAGGGACGAAACGACCCCCACGTGGGAAATCACAGGTGTCCTCTTCCTGAAAAAAGTACACAGTTGGGAAGGTGTTACTGAGACGGTACACGGATCATTTTTGTCAGTCCTGTGAGTGTACTCATTTGTTAGTTTTGCTCCTGCTGGGGTACACGACTTG
>URDQ01000098.1 GCA_900546675.1 uncultured Porphyromonas sp.
CTCCGAAGTTTCATTTGATTCCTCCGAAGTTTCATTTCGCGCCCACGTGGAGAATATTTTGTCCCCACGTGGGGATTTCGAAATTCCTACGTAGGAAAGCGATGCGAGTAACGATGATACGTGTAACCCTTTGTAGGGACGCACGGCTCGTGCGTCCGTTGTATCAAAGGTTATAGTCCATTGTATCAAAGCAAGACGACTAACGTCAAAACTCTTGCCCCGAAAAGACTTCATTCTGGTGAGCTTCCACACAAGCTACATTTGAGACTGTAGCATAGATTATTAATGGTCTCGACTTGGTTTGGTTGGTGTCCGAGAGTAGCTTAGGGAGCTCCCAGTAATGAAGCTATCGACTAGTTGTGGTAGGACAGCAAAACGTGTAACCCTTTGTAGGGGCGGACCTGCGTGTCCGCCCGTCCTCGTTGGAACTTGGAGCGCTGTATACCCTGCGGGCGGACACGCAGGTCCGCCCCTACATGGTGACGTCTCGACTTGATACAACGGACGCACCGACGATTTGTGCTCGAGCCGTACACCTTGAAAACGCTCTGCGCATCTATCAGATTCAACGACACTAGACCTCAATTGCCCAACACGTTTTGCAAAACGATGTAGCCAGATTGCGAAATATGCGCTTTCAAGATCTTTGTCACTCGTTCGTAAGGATTATTTCACTACATTTGCCTGCGCAACAGTACTCTGCGAGCTATAATTACGGGACTCGGCATAGTACGACTTAGTTAACAGGCAATAGTATATGAAACTGCAGCAATCTCCTCAGCGATATGATTACATCATCATAGGTGGTGGCCTAGCTGGGCTTTACTGTGCTTACTTTCTAGCGCAGCATGGGTCGGTAGCGCTCATCGCTCGACGCACCATCGAGGAGAGCAACTCCTACTATGCTCAGGGTGGAATGGCTGCCGTCACCGACCAAAAAGACTCCCCGACAGATCACTACGAAGACACGATCGTAGCGGGACGTGGGCTCTGTCTCCCCGAGGCGGTCAAAGTACTGACCGACGAAGCACCCGACCGGATCAATGAATTGATCCAGATGGGTATGACCTTCGACAGCGAAGATGGACATCTAGCCTTGGGTCTCGAAGGGGGACATCACCACCGTCGTATCCTCCACGCTGGGGGAGATGCTACGGGACGACTGGTGACCACCTTTATGATCGAGCAGGTTAGGAAGGCGCAGCACATTACGATCTTCGACCATCACAGTGCCGTGCAGGTACTACGCTCTGCCGATGGGTCACACTGTCAGGGACTGGTGACCTATGACGAGCGCGCACATCACTACGACACGATCCTCGCATCGGCTGTCGTACTAGCCACTGGGGGCGCTGCTGCACTCTACTACCCTACGACCAATCCTCCCACAGCTCTAGGTGATGGATTGTGGCTAGCCAGTGAGGTGGGTGCCGAACTGATGGACTTAGAGTTTATACAGTTTCACCCCACAGCTCTTTATCTGCCTGGGTACGCCTCTTTTCTCATTAGTGAGGCGGTACGTGGCGAGGGGGCTTACCTCGTAGACAAGCACGGAGAGCGCTTTATGCCAGCACTACACCCTCTAGCAGAGCTGGCTCCGAGAGATGTAGTGGCGCGGAGCATCTTCCTCAAGATGCAGGAGGAGGGTACTGACCATGTACGGCTGAGACTGAGACATATTGATCCGAAGCGACTGTTACAGCGCTTCCCAACCATCACGGAGCACTGCCGCCAGCTGGGACTAGACATTACGGACGAGATACCGGTGGCTCCCGCAGCACACTACACGGTGGGGGGCATCGGTGTGGATCTCAACGGCTGTACCCGCCTGCCCGGACTGTACGCTGTCGGAGAGGTCTCCTCGACTGGCGTGATGGGTGCCAACCGCTTGGCTTCTAATTCGCTCATCGAGTGTATCGTCTTCGGCAAGCGGATCGCTGACTATGCGATCGCACACCCGACTACACCTACTGAGACTGCCTCACTAGCAGTTCCGACGAACCTACCCGACCTGTCGTGGAGCCTAGACAAAGAGCAACTCTATGCACTAGAGCAACAGACGAAGATCAATAGAGAGATGGGCGACATACTGATGAGCCGTGTCGGGATCATACGCTCTAAGGAGGGGCTGATCGAAGCGCTACACGCACTGCAGCATCTCTCGGACACGCTGGCAAAGGATGCGCAGCACAGCATCCACGCCTATATGACTCGCAGACGGGTAGAGGTGGCACATATGATGGCGCATGCTGCACTACTGCGTGAGGAGAGCCGTGGAGGTCACTATCGTAGCGACTACACAGAGACATTGCCCGAGAGCGAAGCCTATCGAACGAGGCTACTCAATGGGCAGATAACACATCAACCGATCAATTAGCACACAAGAGGTATGACTGATATATACAACAGCGAGGAGTTTGCCACGCTCATCGAGCTAGCCTACCGTGAGGATGCTCCCACGGGAGACCTATCGACACGCTACATACTGAGCGAGAGCGACCGAGCTATCGCCACGTTGATAGCCAAGGACAATGGGATCGTCTCAGGACTGGAGGTAGCCTATTTGGTGCTGAACTGGTGTACTCCTGAGGAGGAGTTTACCTTTTCGCCACAATATGAGGATGGTGACGAGGTACGCAAGGGCGATATATTGGCTACCATCGAGGCGCCTTACGCTGAGCTACTAAGGGCGGAGCGCATCATGCTCAACTTCCTACAGCGTATGAGTGGTATCGCGACTTACACCCACCAATGTGTACAGTGCGTCGCTGGCACCAAGACACAGATCCTAGACACCCGCAAGACAGCCCCAGGGCATCGCCTCACGGACAAGATGGCGGTACGTCACGGCGGGGGGACCAACCACCGAGCTTCGCTCTCCGATATGGTAATGCTCAAGGACAATCACATAGCGATGGCGGGCGGGATCATACCTGCCGTCGAGGCGGTACGCCCTCATCTGCCTATCTCTATATTGATCGAGGTAGAGACCTCCACACTGGAGGAGGTGCAAGATGCTCTGGACGCTGGTGCCGACATCATCATGCTGGACAATATGGATACAGAGACGATGCGCCGTGCCGTCGAGCTCATCGATGGACAAGCTAAGGTGGAGGCTTCGGGCAATATGACGGCCGAGCGTCTAGCGGCCGTAGCTGCTGTAGGCGTGGACTACATTAGCATAGGAGCACTGACCCACTCAGTACGTGCTTTCGACATTAGTATGAAGATCAAGCCGATTCAGTAGAGCGGCTGCCTTTTTCTTTTACACCTAACACACTAACTGACTACTTACACATGACACAACAACAGATAGAAGCTCTCTACGCAGAGATCCAGACGCTCAAGGAGCAGAAGAATGCGGTCATCCTAGCGCACTACTATGCTCGCCCCGAGATACAGCGCATCGCTGACCACCTAGGCGACTCATTGGCGCTCTCACAGATCGCTGGCGAGACGGAGGCGGATATGATTGTCTTCTGCGGAGTGAGCTTTATGGGTGAGACCGCTAAGATCATTTCGCCCAATAAGAAGGTACTCTGCCCCGTACCACACGCTGGATGTACCCTCGCTGAGGGTGCCACGGCTGAGGGTATCAACACTTGGCGGGTCAAGCACCCCGACGGCATTGTGGTCAGCTATGTCAATACGACAGCGGCTGTCAAGGCGGTCACCGACTACTGCGTGACCAGTGCTAATGCGCTAAAGATCGTACGTGCACTCCCCACGGGCAAGCCGATCCTCTTCGGCCCAGACAAGAACCTCGGACAATACATCATGAATGTGACGGGACGAGAGATGGATCTATGGCAGGGTGCTTGCTATGTGCATGCTGACATCACCTCTGAGCTGGTTCACACGATGCTGGATCAGTATCCCGAAGCGGAGATCCTGATACACCCCGAGTCGGTAGCCGCTAGCGATCAGTCGATCGTCGACAATCCTCGCTGCATCATCGGCTCTACCACCACGATCATCAATCGTCCTGGGGTCTCTGACTTGAAGCAGTACGTCATCGCCACGGAGCCTGAGGTGCTGGCTGAGATGACGAGACGCTATCCTAACAAGGAGCTGATCCCGATCCTCCCCGATCAGACTTGCGAGTATATGAAGATGATCACCCTCGAGGGACTCCGCGACGCACTCCTCTATGAGCAGTACGAGGTGTATGTCGACGAAGAGCTTCGCCAGAAGGCGTGGCGCTCCATCGAGCGGATGCTTCAGTTCTAAGCTTCTAGTCCAAAACCCGCGCTTCGCAAGTCGGCTAGACTGATAACGACATAACGTGTAACGACCTGTAGGGACGCTCGGTCTGAGCGTCCGTTGTAGAACGACAAGACCAGTAACCCGCTGTAGGGACGCACGGCTCGTGCGTCCGTTGTATCAAAGCAAGACGTGTAGCGACCTGACGTGTAACCCGTTGTAGGGACGCACGGCCCGTGCGTCCGTCCCCGTTAAAATCACGATGCTGTAACCTTTGATGCAACGGACGCACGAGCCGTGCGTCCCTACATTTCGTTACACGTCTCACAGTTCGACAACGGATGGAAACGTTACTCGTCTCGTTGTTGTGCAATAAGACGAGTGCAGGTGACGGAGGAAGGTCGGACGAATCATAGCCCCCAGTCGAAGGAGCAAAGCTCCGAACGACTGGGGG
>URDQ01000099.1 GCA_900546675.1 uncultured Porphyromonas sp.
CGCCATCTGACTCGATACTATCCGAGCGTCCCTACAGCGGGTTACACGTCAAGTGCGTCCGTTGTGTCAAAGCGTTACAGCTTCCGTAATTTAACGGGGACGGACGCCATCTGACTCGATACTATCCGAGCGTCCCTACAGCGGGTTACACGTCAAGTGTGTCCGTTGTGTCAAAGAGAGACGTGTAGTACGCTGTAGGGGCGTATGGCTCGGATCTGCTCTGACTACTAGCTCCGCTCTGCCATCGATCCTAGGAGGGCTTTTGGTCGGGGCGTTGCGTGGCGCGGTGTATTTGGTAGGCGTTGAGGAGGTTTTGCCAGATAGAGTAGGCGGCCATAGCGACGGAGGAGAGCGGGTTGAGGTAGCTCTGCGCAAGCCAGATGGCGATGGTTGAGTTTTTCTGTCCTAAGCTCTGCCCGAGGGTGATGCTCTCGCCGAGGACTCGCTTGCTGAGCCACTTGCCGAGGGCAAACTGAACGATGCAGGCGATTAGCCCCATGACGCCTAGCAGGATCATCGTCGGGATCATCTCCCGTGGCTCCTGTGCGATGAAGTGCACCGTATTGGCCATGATGAGTGAGAGACAGAGGAGCCAGACCCAGAAGCTGGCTGAGGGGATCTTCGTGAGTACTCGATAGACGGGCTTGACACCGTAGCGGACCGCCCAAGCGAGGAGTAGGGGCAGTGTGATGACAGGTAGCACACGGTAGAAGATCTGCACAAAGGTGGCTCCGTAGTCCATCGCACCACTGCCGAAGAAGCCTAGCAGGAGCGGAGCTAAGGCGATGACCCCCACACTGGTGAGTAGGACGTAGGTGGTGCCTAGAGCTACATTGCCCCCAAGGAAGCCGATGACCACGGGCGATGCGGAGGCTGCGGGGCAGAAGAAGCAGATCATAAGTCCCTCGGCGAGAAGCTTGCTCTCGGAGATGCCTGAGTAGCGCACCAGTAGGTAGCCACCTACGGCTAGCACGATCTGTATGAGCTGTAGGTAAAAGTGGATCGGTCGTATGCGCAGATCTCTAGGGGTGAGCTTGAGAAAGCTAAAGAAGAGCATCAGCATCAGCATATAGGGGATGGCGGGACTCAGCGTGGAGAGCGGGCGATAGCCCACGATGCCGATCAGTATGGAGAGGGGGAGACCGTAGTCTTTCAGTCGGCGCATAAAGCGTCCTCGTAGGTCTGCTATATTGTAGTGTCTTGTCATAGGGGAGTGGTATGATTGGCTAAGACCGCCTGGGCATTGCGGAGAAGGTCTTCGTAGGCGCATCGTCGCATCGAGGAGCCTATCGTTAAGGTTTCGTAGAGCTGTGGAGTAAAGCTGGCCAGCTGATCATAAGTTAGCTGGGCAATGGCGGGGCGGATCATAAAGTCTGGTTCATCGTGTGGCGCGCAGTGCGCATTGTGCGGACAAACTGTCTGGCAGACGTCACAGCCGAAGAGTCGATTGCCTAGTCGCTCAGCAACGCCTTCGGGCCATACACCTCGATGCTCGATCGTTAGGTAGCTCAGACAGCGATCAGCGAGGAAAGTGCCGTCCGCCTGCAAAGCTCCTCCAGGACAACTGTCGATACATCTCTGACAGTGACCACAGTAGCTACGATCTATCGTAGCACCATACTCTAGCGGTAGGGATACGACGAGGAAGCCATAGATAAAGAATGTGCCTAGACGAGGTATGATCATCATCTTCGAGCGTCCCTGGTAGGCTAGTCCGCTCTGCATAATCCAGTAACGCTCCAAGAGCGGAGCCGTATCGCAGCAGACACGTCCCGTGGCGCTTTGGTCAACTTCAGACTGGATGAATGCGAGGAGACGCTCGAGTTTTTTGCGCACCACCTTGTGGTAGTCACGTCCGTAGGCGTAGTAAGCTACTTGGGGTGCCTCTTGCGGTTGCTTGACTGGTGGGTAATAACTCTGCGCCACGACGATGATCGACTTAGCTTCGGGAAGTAATTTGCGTGGATCCGACCGCACATCATCGTAACGCTGCAGGTAGTCTAGACCAGCGTAAGCGTCTCCCGTGATGGTCTGCTGATAAGCCTGCCACACCTCTTGTGGAACCGCCTCGGCTGGGGCTAAGCCTACGGCACTCAAGCGTAGCTCATCGTGTGCATAGCGTGCGATCAGCTCCGTAGGCGACAGCGACTGATGGGTCATCTCCTTCTAGAGGCATGTAGAGCCTCGGCACCGGCTTCAAGACGCTGGAGGTGGCAGACAAGGAGCTTGCCCTCATCGTCTCGTAGGTGCATACCATTGCCCAGACAGTACTTCCAGCTCTTGCAGTCGGCACAGGGTCCTGTCTTAGCCCACGAGCGATCCCGATAACTCTCGAAGCGCTCCTCCCACACCTGCCACAGGTCGTCGTGATGCACGTTGCCCTGCTTGTGGTCAAAGCGAATACTCGGGCAGGCGCTGATAGAGCCATCGCATAGGATAGAGGCTATGTTTACACCAGCACGGCATTGGTAAAACTGCTGGCGCGTACGTCCCTCGAAAGCGCCTAGATAGCCCTCACAGCCATACTGCGCCTCGATCTCTCCCGCCTCATTTGTTTCGATGATAAACTGCATCATCTGGTAGTACTGACTATCGGAGAGCTGGAGCTGCTTATTCTCCGCAGCACGCCCCACAGGGAAGATCGAGAAGAGTCGCCACCGCTTCACTCCCGCATCGATCAGTTGCTGACGAAAGGCGGGGAGCGTGTCAAAGTTCATCGGATTGACACAAGTCACCACGTCCCAGACCAAGTCTTCGGCCTGCGTGAGTAGTTGGATCGCTCGCCAAGCTCGCTCGTAGCTGAGCGGATGTCCTCGCAGAGCGTTGTGCGCCTCGGCAAAGCCATCTAGACTCACCGTCGCTGTGTGTAGTCCGGCACGGCGCAAGCTATCCAAGCGCTGTGCGTCGAGTAGCATCCCATTGGTCACGATGCCCCAAGGGTAGCCACGACGGTAGAGGGCTAGCCCCGCCTCCTCGATGTCTTGTCGTACGAGAGCTTCGCCACCCGTGAAGATGACCAGTAGTTTGTTGGGATCAACGTGAGGAGTCAGCCCATCAATGATCTGTATGAAGTCAGCGACAGACAGTTCGTCGACACCACTCTCCACGCGACAGTCGCTACCGCAGTGGGCGCAGTGCAAGTTGCAGCGTAGCGTACACTCCCAGAAGAGCGTCGTCATCGGGTGCCGACGCACATTCTCCGCCTGCAAGATACGATGCAGGTCTAGTGCGATGCGCTGCTTGAAGGCAGGACGTAGGAGCGTCTGCCCGACGGACTTCTGCTTGCTTAGTTTCATTGATGGGATCACAAGGTCTGACTTACTCCTGCTCCTCGGGCTCTACTATCTGCTTAGGCTCGAACATAGTGGTGGGCGTGCCATACATCACCATACCCATGCCGTCTGGCCTAGGTCTAGGCTTGACGAGCGTAGTCGTGTCGGGCTGCTCTGCCTTGTCGCCTTCGCTCGTCCTGTGCGTCGTGCGCGTCTTACAGCTGGAGAAGCCTAAGCAACCAATCAGAGCAAGTAGCGTACCAACGATGAGGTTGGAGAAGATGTTTGAGAGTGTTCGCTTCATAATATAATAAGAGTGACGGGTCTGTGATTTGTCCCGACTACTTGCGCTCCACTTGGATCTCTATCTCCTTCTCGACCTTGCCGTTGTTCCAGCTGCCAGAGCCCTTGCTGACGAAGTCGCTCTCCTTGACCTCTACGGTGTCCTGCTTGTCTGCGACGACACCATTCTTCTCGCCATCTATGTCCTTAACCTCTAGGACTACTTGGTGATCCCTGCGGAAACCCGTGTAGCTACCCTCTAACTCAGCATTGCCCTGAGCATCGGTGAGCTTCTTTTTATCTCCATGGCCATTGAGTAGGTCTACTTGGAGTCCTTCGACAGGCTTAGCGTCTTGGTCGGTGACACGCACCTTAAACTCATAGTCGACTGTGGGCGTGCCGTACTCAGCCATACCGAACCCTGGGGACTCCGTGCAGCTAGCGAATCCCAGCCAGCCAAGTAGGAGGGAAGCCCCAGCGGATAGGAGCGAGCGTACGGATAGATAAACTCTTTTCATATTGTGGATAGCTTTGATACTACCACAAATGTAGTACAAAAAAATGAGACTGCCACAACTTCACTTGCACAGCCAGCAGTCCGTACATTCCACCCGCTAATGCAATTTCTCAAGAATGATGTTTTTGATGACTTCA
>URDQ01000100.1 GCA_900546675.1 uncultured Porphyromonas sp.
CTTGCGAAACGAGAAAAAAACTTCGCTTTTTACTTGCATGTGAACTTAAAAAGCACAGGGTTACACGTTTTGCTGTGACACAATCGGGGTTACACGTTTTGCTGTGACACAAACGGGGTTACACGTCACGCTGTGACACAAACGGGGTTACTCGTCTGGCTGTTTACAGCATCGTGTCTTGGTAGTAGTCGAGCGCCTCGGTGATGTCGAGGGAACTGTTTTGTAGTTCGTGAACCTGACCTATGTCGGTGAGGGCAACGGTGGTGATGCGCTCTGCAGCGCTATTCTTCTTGTCGTGAAGCATCAGCTCCCTGAGCGCATCGTAGTCGCGGCAGGTGATGGCGAGCGGACGGTATAGCTCCTGCACTACGGTGAGTAGCTGGTGTAGCATCTCCTTGGGAAAGCCTAGCTTGACGTGCGAGAGGTATAACTCGGGGACGAGCCCCAGAGCCACCGCCTCGCCGTGCAGCAAAGGTGTGTAGCCGTGCTGATGGCTCCATGCCTCGAAAGCGTGTCCAAAGGTGTGCCCTAGGTTGAGCTGGTGACGAATCCCTAGATCCAGACGATCCTGCGCCACGATGTCGAGCTTGAACCGCACCGCTTCACGAATGAGCGGGGTAAGTTGCTCTAGGGAGAGCGGTTGCTCGGGCAGCACCTGTAGCAACCGGCGCCACAGGTCGGGACTAACGAGCAGACCATACTTGATCAGCTCACCACAGCCTGAGCGCAACTCCTCATCTAGGAGGCTCTCCAGCCAAGCGGTGTCGCAGAGCGTCAGCGTGGCACTCTCATCGGCAAAAGCTCCGAGGAGATTCTTGACACCCGCAAAGTTAACCCCGCACTTACCGCCCACAGCTGCATCTGCCATAGCGAGGAGCGTCGTGGGGAGTAGGACGAGGGAGACACCCCGCATATAGATCTGAGCGAGGAAGCCAACGGCATCGCTCACGGCTCCACCGCCCAAAGCGATGAGTGTAGCCCCACGCGTGGCACCCTGCTCGAGGAGCCAGCGTGCCATCTCGGCAATGCCCTCTAGGCTCTTCGCCTCCTCAGGGTTATGGATCAGATAGCGGGGTAGCGCTGTTAGCTCGGGATAGCCCTTGGCTATAAGCCCTTGGCTCAGGTGCCACACCCTCGCATCTGCCAGTAGATAGTAGCTCTCGGGTTGTCGCTGGCGGAGCAACTCCCGCAGGTAGTCGCCCATCAGGTTGCCCACGAGTACCCTCGACTGGGTGGAGATGAAGGCTAGGGGTGGCATCTGGTCCAATGTGCTAGATCTGTGCGATGATATGGTCTATGGCAGCTTGTAGCCCCTCGGGGTTGCGTCCGCCAGCCGTCGCAAAGTGTGGCTGACCGCCACCGCCGCCCTTGATGAGCGAGGCGACCTCCTTGATGAGCTTGCCTGCGTTGAGTCCCTTGTCTACCAGGTCTGGCGAGAGGATCACCGTGAGGGTACACTTACCCTCCTCGGCAGCACCGATGAGTGCTAGGTAAGAGCCTTGTAGTCGCTCGCGGATGGTACCAGCGACATCCTTGGCGACGTCGCTACTCATCGGCTTATGGACGGTGACGATGGTTGTCTCACCACGCTTCGTCTGATCGGCTAGCGCCTGCAGCGCTATCTGCTCTGCCTGCGCCTTGGTGTACTGCTCGATAGCCTTGCGCTGCTCGGCACTCTCGGTGATCAGTCGGTCTAGCGCCTTGAGCGGATCGGGTACATTGTTTAGTCGCTCGTTGAAGAGCTGCAGCTGCTCCTCTATATGGTGTACATACTCCTCCGCCTTGGGACCTGTGACCGCCTCGATACGTCTGATGCCAGCCGCAATAGAGCCCTCGCTGATGATCTTGAAAAAGCCTATCTGGCCCGTGCTAGCCACGTGGGTACCACCGCATAGCTCGACTGAGTCGCCATACTTGATGACACGCACCTCGTCGCCATACTTCTCGCCAAAGAGCGCCATAGCACCCATCTCCTTAGCCTGGGCAATAGGCACATTGCGCTGCTCATCACGAGGTCTGTCGGCACGGATCTCAGCATTGACCAGTCGCTCTACCTCGGCAATCTCTTCGGGAGTCACCTTCTTAAAGTGTGAGAAGTCAAAGCGTAGCAGGTCTGCCGATACGAGCGAACCCTTTTGCTCTACATGGGTGCCGAGCACGGCTCTCAGCGCATGGTGCATGAGGTGCGTCGCCGTATGGTTTGCCTCCGTGAGATGACGCAACTCATCCCCTACACGAGCGATGAACGGCTGCTTAGGATCTGCGGGGAGGGTCGAGAGGATATGGACGGGAAGGTTGTTCTCCCGCTTGGTGTCTATGATCGGGTACTCGGTGCCGTCCTGAGCTATCAGCACGCCCTTGTCCCCCACCTGACCACCCATCTCAGCGTAGAAGGGGGTCTCAGCCAGCACCACTTGATAGTAGCTGCGCTTCTTGTCAGCCACCTTGCGGTAGCGCAGGATATGCGTCTCTATCTGGAGCGTCTCGTAGCCTACGAAGGTGCTCTCGGTGGTCTCATCGTCGAGGATCTCCCAGTCGGCAGCGTCGATGGCGGCTGCCTGGCGGGCACGGCTCTTCTGCTCCTGCATCAGTTTGTCAAAAGCGACATGATCCAGTGTCATACCACGCTCCGAGAGGATCAACTCCGTGAGATCTAGTGGAAAGCCGTAGGTGTCGTATAGGACGAAAGCATCAGCACCCGAGAGAACTTTCTCGCCATCGGGCAACTCCTGAATCTTGCTCTCTAGGAGCTTGAGTCCCTGAGCGAGGGTGCGTAGGAAGCTTTCCTCCTCCTCTTTGATCACCGAAGCGATCAGCTCGCGCTGCGCCACGATCTCAGGATAAGCCTCGCCCATCACCTCATTGAGCGTGGGTAGGAGCGTGTAGAGCATCGGTTCGTCGGCATGGAGGAAGGTGTAGGCGTAGCGTACGGCACGACGTAGTATACGACGGATCACGTAGCCCGCCTTGGCATTGCTCGGGAGCTGTCCGTCGGCAATGGCAAAAGCGATGGTACGGATATGGTCAGCGACGACACGCATGGCGATATCCACCTGCTCGTTCTGCCCATACTGCTCGCCGCTGAGTGTCTCGATAGCGCGTATCAGGGGGGTGAAGAGGTCGGTGTCGTAGTTTGACTTCTTACCCTGCATAGCCATACAGAGGCGCTCGAAGCCCATACCGGTATCGATCACCTTGTGGGGTAGTGGCTCTAGATGACCGTCCACCTTGCGGTCGTACTGCATGAAGACGAGATTCCAGATCTCGATGACCAGCGGATGGTCCATATTGACTAGGTCACGCCCGCAGATCTCTTGACGCTCCTCCTCGCTACGTAGGTCGATGTGTATCTCGGAGCAGGGGCCACAGGGGCCAGTATCGCCCATCTCCCAGAAGTTGTCCTTGCGCGAGCCGTCGATGATACGATCCTCGGTGGTGTATTGCAGCCAGTAGCCTGCTGCCTCATTGTCACGGCTCAGTCCCTCCTCGGCACTGCCGCCGAAGACGGTCACATAGAGCCGATCCTTGGGCAGTTGGAGACGCTCCGTGAGGAAGGTCCAAGCAAACTCGATCGCCTCACGCTTGAAGTAATCGCCAAAGGACCAGTTGCCCAGCATCTCAAACATAGTGTGGTGGTAGGTATCGCGTCCTACCTCCTCGAGGTCGTTGTGCTTGCCGCTGACGCGGAGACACTTTTGCGAGTCTGCTGCACGACGATACTGAGGCTCTTTATTGCCTAGGATAATGTCCTTAAACTGGTTCATCCCGGCATTGGTAAACATAAGCGTGGGGTCGTCCTTGATCACCATCGGTGCCGAGGGGACTATGCGGTGTCCGTGCTCCTCAAAGAAGTCGAGAAAGGCTTGTCGTATATCGTGTGCTGTCATCATAATCTATAGCGCATACAATGCTAATACTAAATACGCTACAAAGATACGAAATTAGAGGTTAGAGATTAGAGATTAGAAGTTAGTGTAGATTCAACTATCAAATGCAACTGAATTGGTTTCATCGAGCTTCTGATAA
>URDQ01000101.1 GCA_900546675.1 uncultured Porphyromonas sp.
AATTACAAACCTACCCTTTTCTCTTTATCCTGCAAAACGTTTAGGACACTATTGGGTTACAAGTCATTTCACTACCCGTCATTTCGTTACTCGTTATGCCACTTTCTGGGCTGATCGCTTATGATGCCACGCGAGGTACGCTCCGATCAGGACGAAGGTGACGAGGATCGCTACCATCTCGCCGATATGCTCTAGCGGAGCGATCCAGATCTCGTTGAAGAGGTTGTTGCGCCCCAAGATCTCGACAGGTGTCCAGAGGACGATGACGGCTGGGATCGCCATACGTATGTTGGCTCCCCACTGCTTGCGGGCGAGCTGCTTGCGAAAGATGAAGAAGAAGCCGATGAAGCAACCCACCCCCACAGCAATCGTCACAGGGTGGTTCTGACCGAGGAAGCGTGGGTCGTAGCAAAACATCAGTAGTAAGTAGCAGGTCCACAGCAGCATCATCGTCTCCATAAAGGTCACCATAGCTGGGTGGCGTGTCATACCCGAGCGCACCACGAGATCATGCTTCTTGCCGAGCAGTACCCGCTGACACCACAGTATGAAGTTGCACCCCGTACGTACATTAAATATATAGAGTAGCATGATCGATATCCAGAAGCCAAAGGTCGCTGGCATCAGCAGATACTCTGGTCTCGTCACGACAATATCCTTGACATCCTGCATGTGCTGTACGGGTACGCCATCGATAGATAGGACGGGATTCGCTGCTATCCCCTGCACGTAGGTCGTTGTGGTAGTTACGACTCCATTGACAATCTCTGGGTGGGCGCCGAAGCGCTGAGCGTAGTACATAAAGAGGAACTCGACCCACCCAGTCCACAGAAATAGTCCCCCGATGAGTCCGCAGAGTGTCTGAGGAGTATCTCTCTTTACGAAGACACCACACACAGCGATCTCCAGTCCCAGTAGCCCTAGTCCGAAAGCGCTGTATGGCAGTGCCGCAGGTGCTATGAGTAGCTCCATAAGGATCATAAAGGCGTGTCCTAGAGGCATCAAGCATAAGACGAGGAGGAAGGAGAGTAGCGACTGTCGCCATGCACGTTGCGACTGCAAACTGACTGATTGTGTAGATCTATCCATAAGACTGTACAGTGGTTTGTTGTGAATAACGACGCAAATGTACGAAATAGATTTGATATAGCAACGATATTGGACTAAAGTCTTCGTCTCTTCGTACGAATGCAACCTTAATCAGGGAGTGTCTCTGAATAGCCACGTGGGAAATGTGCAATCCTCACGTGGTTATTTTTTATTCTCCACGTAGGCGAGAAAAATTTCTTCGGACTTATCAATCGATTCCTCCGAAGTTTCATTTCGTTCCTCCGTGGGAAATTTCAAATTCCTCCGTAGGAAATAGAAAATCCCTACCGAGGAAATTGCGCCTTCTGACGAACCTCGCCACAAGACTCGCACTGCAATCGCTAGCTCATACGACCTCCCTTTGCAACAATCAGGGCGTTAAGCCGTCTTTACAATAGAGTTGCATTAATAAACAAGTGAATCACAAACTATGAGTAGCAAGATTTACCACTATTTACTGGGAGCGATAGCACTCCTCTTCATCACCGCAGGCGCACTGCGTGCACAGACCATCACAATTCAGGGGCGAGTACTTGCCAGTAGCGACTCGACTGCGCTCGTTGGGGCTAGCGTTGGGCTGTTTGACGACAAGGGGCAATTAACCGCAGGCGTCTCGACAGAGAGTGAGGGGCAGTTTATCTTACAAGCAGACCCGCAGGTAGCTAGAGAGCTGCGGATCAGTAGTGTGGGCTACACACCGATCACCATCGAGATAGCGGGCGATGCACAAGGGGTGATCGCTCTCGGCACACTATACCTATCGGAGGATAGTCAGCTATTAGACCAAGTGGTGGTGCAGGGCGAGCGAAGCCGTGTAGACAAGATGCTACTCTTCCCGAAGCAGGCAGAGCTGGCGCGTAGTCAGGACTTTCTCAGCTTGCTACAGACCATGCATCTACGTGGTCTGACCATTGACTTGATGAATAAGCAGGCGACTATCCGTGGTGGGGCGGTGCAGTGGCAGATCGATGGTGTACCCCGCACGATAGAGGATGTGCAGAGCATCGACCCGGAGCGTATCCTACGCATTGAGTACTCTGACATGGTCTCAGCGCGCTACACCGATCGTGGCATCGGGGGCATCGTCAATGTGGTCCTCAAGGAGCGTCTGCATGGAGGCTCCGTATGGGCGCAGGTGGAGTCGGCACTGACGACGGGCTTTGTCAATGGGGCTTTGGGAGCTCGCTACGATCGAGGGCGTCACTCCTTTACGCTTGACTACAACAATGGTTCCCGAAACTACCGCAAGCGCTTTGCCTCCCTAGAGACGAAGTACATAGCTCCGCACCAAGAGCTAACCCGCACGGAGACGCCTGAGGCTAGCCCCTTTGGCTATCTAGTTCAGAACCTTAACCTCTCCTATTTATATAAGCCGGACGAGCGACAGCAGTTTAGCGCTACGCTGCGTAATGAGTTGCTCAATTACCACAGCAACTCCACCTCGCAAATAGCGCAGAGTGGTAGCGATCCTTTTCATAGGGAGTCTAGCGTCAAGGAGCGTAGCTACACGCCAGCACTGGACCTGTACTATGCCAATATGCTGAGCAATGGGGGCAAGCTGGAGGTCAATCTCGTAGGCTCTTACAGCGGTGGTCATCGAGACTTCTTGCTACAAGATCAGATGCCTACGCAGTTACGTGAGGTGCAGAACTCTGTTGACGTGAGCCGCACGGCGCTCATCGGGGAGGTGGTCTACAATCATCCTTTCAGCCGACACTTTATGCTCGCCACGGGCTTGCAACATACGACCGCTTACTCGCTCAATAAGTATGTCGAGGTGACGGACAATCTGCTGGAAAACAACAGCTACCTCTTTGCCAATGCGCAGGGGCAGCTCGGTAAGGTGCAGTACAGTATCGGTACGGGTGCCAAGCTCTTTGTCGTGCAGGATGCGACTGACCGGAAGAGCTTCGTGCGGAATCAGAGTACGCTCTCGCTCTTTTACAGCCCAGTCAACCATCTGACGCTTGTCCTTAAGTCTACCTACCTGCCGACGCTCCCCTCGCTGAGTATGCTCTCACGGGTGCGACAGCGCACGGACGACCTAATGGTGACGAGTGGCAACCCAGATCTTAAGGCGGCTCAGTCGCTCTACAACCGCTTCGGTGTCTACTACCAGACGGATCTCTTGACGAGCAATGTGGACTTTTCGATAAACAATACGTGGTCGCCTATCCTCTGGGATGCGACTTACGATGCGACTGGCGAATACTTCCTTATGCGTGCCACGAATGGTCGCTACAATCGTCAGTATAGTATCTCTTGGCAGGGCGGGCTAAACAACTTGTGGAACTTCCTAACGCTGCAAGGCACTGTGCGCTACGATATGTTTCGCACGCATACGGGTGTCGCCTCCTACAAGCTCAACAGTCTCTACTGGGATGCTAGCGTGATGATGAGCTACAAGGGGTGTACGCTCGGCTACACCTACGTCCATCCGCAGTGGACGCTGTCGGGACATACGAAGTCGCTGGGCGAAAACTCCTCTCGCCTGATGCTCCTCTACAAGTATCGTGACTGGAGCTTCTATGCGAGCTGCATATTCCCCTTTACGCCACGTGGCGCCGAGTATCGTAGTGAGTCTCTCTCGCCTGTCATACCCAGTACGAGCTACGTTTACATCCTAGACAACCGCAATATGGTGACCGTCGGGGTCTCTTGGCGCTTGAACTTCGGTAAGCAGCTTCAGCTCATCGACCGCACGCTCCAAAACAGAGACTCTAACGAGAGTGTCGTCAAGTGAAGCAAGTGCAGATGCCTAGCTTTAAGATAACCCTTTACAGAGAAGTGTCTCGTGAAGTTTGTGGCATGGAAGGTTGTATATTCAATTAGTAAATGCAACTCATACCTACAAAAAATGGATCGCACCCT
>URDQ01000102.1 GCA_900546675.1 uncultured Porphyromonas sp.
GAGCATTTCGTCCCTACGTGGGGATTATTTTGTTCCTACGTAGGGATTTAGAAATTCCCACGTGGGGAGTACTCCGTCCCTCCCTTGGGATTTGAAAATCCCTATGGGGGATCGTTTCGTCCTAGCGCAGTGGCATTTCATTCTATTGCTGTCCGATAAAAGTTTTTCAGCGGAAGAAGAGTCGTTTACTTCATCGGACAGCCGATTTACTCATTGAAGGCAATAGTGTCCTATGGCGGAGTAGCCAGCAATCTGTGAGACTTGTGGTATTGAGTATCAACAGAATATTCGTACCTTTGCAGACGGTTTTCCTATGAATCCAATTGTACACCCCCCTCTTGCGTGATGGGGATCTTTGGTCTCTAGCGGAGCTGACGAGGCGTTTGGCACGTTTGCTCTACACCTCTCACAGAGGCTCTAGCGGGGTACCACAGTGTAATGGGAGATTAGCAAGACTAATTTTGAGTAACACTAACTATTTGTACTAATGAAGCATTTTAAGCTCAGCGCCACCGTGCGCAAGGCCGACCAGCTCGGCAAGAAAGCTACCAAGGGTCTCCGTCGTGAGGGACTCGTACCTGTAGTCCTCTACGGAGGTAGCGAGACACAGCACCTCGTCGTCAAGGCTGACGACATCAACAAGCTGATCTATACGCCAGACATCTTCCTCATCGAGCTAGACGTCGAGGGTAAGCTGATCAAAGCTGTACTGAAGGAGGTACAGTTCCACCCAGTAAGTGATAAGACACTTCACGCAGACCTCTACGAGGTGAGCGAGGATAAGCCCATCGTTATGAGCGTACCTGTCGTACTCAATGGTCACGCTGTCGGTGTTAGAGCCGGTGGTAAGCTAGTTCGTGAGAAGCGCAACCTACGCGTGCGTGCCGTCTATGACAAGATCCCTGAGAATCTAGTTATCGACGTGACGAACCTCAAGCTTGGTAAGACGATTCAGGTTCACGAACTATCGTTCGAGGGTCTTGAGCTTGTAGACGCTCCACAGGCTGTCGTCTGCGCAGTCAAGCAGACACGTGCTGCACGTGGCAAGGATGCTACTGAGAGCGAGTCTGAGGAGACTGAAGAGGAGGGCAGCGAGCACTCTGAGGAGAGCAAGGACGCTGAGTAACGCCTCTGTATGCTAGGCCTCGTACCTAAGGAGTCTCTAGCAGTTCACTTAAGTAAAGAGGTCTAGCCGATAGTAGACATTCGACTGTCTACGAGAGAGAGCCTACAGTCCCAATGGGGGGTGTAGGCTCTCTTATTTATATCGTGTTGCGTCGAGTGCCTCCCCACGTGGAGATAGAGATGAGAGGTTAGAAATTAGAGGTTTTTCGTCTCGCTTTGATACAGCGAGCGCTGTACCCTTTGCTCTTGGTCAATCTATGGCAAAGGGAAATATCCGTATCTTTGTAAGCGCAGAAAAAAAGACTGCCCATAGGCTTTACTCAAAAGACTTACTCTTCCTCCATGACTACAGATAGAGATACGATCACTACCCTACCCCACCTGAAGGTTATCTACACAGGCGGGACCATCGGTATGGTACAAGATATAGAGACGGGTGCGCTCAAAGCATTTCAATTTGACTATCTACGGGAGCATGTGCCAGAGCTTGATCAGCTCCACTGCACCTTCGACATAGAGCAGTGCGACCCGCCCATAGACTCTTCGGCTATCACGCCCGACCTATGGATCTGGCTAGGAGAGATGATCCAGCGGGAGATGCACCAGTATGATGGCTTCGTCATACTACATGGCACAGACACGATGGCTTACACCGCCTCTGCGCTGAGCTTTATGCTACGGGGGCTCGATAGACCCGTCATCTTGACCGGATCTCAGCTACCCATAGGTCGGCTGCGGACGGACGGAAAGGAAAACTTGATCACAGCCT
The DNA here is from genome assembly GCA_900546675.1 of uncultured Porphyromonas sp. Classification (GTDB taxonomy): domain Bacteria; phylum Bacteroidota; class Bacteroidia; order Bacteroidales; family Porphyromonadaceae; genus Porphyromonas. The sequence goes on from URDQ01000102.1 coordinate 1,895, forward strand.
TTGAGATTGCCTTGGCTAGGTGTGCCGATGGCTCTCCTATGATCCCCGAAGTGGCCGTTTACTTTGAGGATTACCTCTATCGTGGCAACCGCACGCTCAAGTATAGTGCCGAGCACTTTGAGGCCTTTGCCTCGCCCAACTATCCGCACCTAGCCTTCGCAGGGATCGATATCAAGTATAGCCCTAGTGCTATCGGCTTTGACGAGCCAGCTCTGTCGCAAGCGTGGCGACCCGCCTTCGATGGACACGTGGTGGTGCTCAAGCTGTTCCCCGGACTATCAGCTTCGCTCCTAGATCATATCCTACACACGCCCGACCTCAGAGGAGTGGTACTAGAGACCTTCGGCAGTGGCAATGCCCCAACGAGCGAAGCTTTTCTCTCTGCGATAAGAGGAGCTGTGGCACGTGGCATCACGATCGTCAATGTGACGCAGTGCTACTCTGGGTCGGTCGTTATGGGGCGCTACGAAACGGGCAACGTGCTGAGCCAGACGGGTGTCATCGGAGGAGGCGATATGACTACCGAGAGTGCTACCACGAAGCTGATGTACCTCCTAGCGCAGGATCTATCTCCAGAGGAGGTGGCGCATCTGATGCAAGTCTCTCTGCGTGGCGAGCTGACGGCATGATACGATTTATGAGCCTAGCGAGCGGTAGCACGGGCAACTGTTACTACCTCGAGCACGATGGGCAGGGACTCCTCATAGATGCGGGCATAGCGCTCTATGATATCAAAGCTGGACTAGAGCAAGCGGCTCTCTCACTAGAGCACGACGTGCAGGCGATCCTCTTAACGCACAATCATGCTGACCATGCACGCACCGTGGGCAAGCTGGCCAATCGCTACGAACTACCGGTCTATGCGACTCAACCAGTGCAATGCGGGCTAGACTATATGAGAGGTATGGAGCGCATCAAGCACGACAGGCGCTATGCGATCGAGCCTGAGGTGCCCTTTGAGCTGATAGGACTGGTGGTGACCCCTTTCTCCGTACCTCACGATAGTGCAGACAATGTGGGGTATCATATCTCTTCGGAAGATGGATTTTCCTTTACCTTAGCGACAGATATAGGTCATCTGACCCCGACGATAGAGTACTACGCTAGTATGGCGCACCATCTGGTGCTAGAGTCCAACTACGACCCCGAGATGCTCCGAATTGGTAAGTACCCGCCCTTCCTCAAGAAGCGGATCAGTGGCCCTTTGGGTCATCTGAGCAATGAGGAGTCGGTGGAGTTCCTCTGCCGTATCTGGCAGCCCACGATGCGCAACGTCTTCCTCTGCCACCTCAGCAAGGAAAACAACCACCCAGAGCTAGTCCGCAAGACCTTCGACATACGTCTCTTCTCTGAGGGGATTCGCGTTGGCAAGGATGTCTACGTCACGCCACTGCAGCGCAACCACTGCAGTCCGATGTACCTGCTAGAGACCTAGAGCGGGAGAGGAAGCCTTAGCGTAGCATCGAGTCGCTGACGTCTGCAAAGTCAGGACAGCAAGGACGAATCTTTTACTCTTTTTCGTCTTCCCGATTAAACCTTCCCATAAGTAGGTCCTCTAAGGAGACAGAAAAACCCGCACGATGTGCGGGTCTCGGAAGTGAAATAACTGTATTGCGTGGTGACACGCGCTGTGCCTGCCTTTGGATTTAAGCTTTTTACGAGGGCGCTACGGGCACCAGAAAGAAGGCACAAATGTTTTTATCGATCGTATATTCAATTAGTAAATGCAACTCATACCTACAAAAAATGGATCGCACCC
>URDQ01000103.1 GCA_900546675.1 uncultured Porphyromonas sp.
CTTTGCATCGTCTATCTACGTTAGGAGGCTACAAAGTAACGACAAGCATTTCGACTAAAAGTGTCCTACAAATCGGAGTCAGCCCCGCACCCCGAAGGACTCTATCTGACACTCAGCGAGTTACCTATCTAGCCTCATCAAAGATCGAAGCAAAACGCCGTGAAACTCGTTTTTGCCGTGAAACTTGGGCTAACGGTTATATAGATCCTCCTCTAACTATTATGGAGTCTATCTAACAACGAAGCCCTGCACACTATGCGTAGTGTACAGGGCTTTCTCAATTAGGCTTCATAGCCACCCGAGAGCGACTACTTATCCTCAGTATTGATTTAGTCTTCGTTTAGATTGACACGCTTGAAGCCTGTAGCCGTCAGTGTCTTAGATGCCGTGTGCAGGTAGCCCTGGACATCCATCTTGTTGTCACGTACGAAAGGCTGGTGGAGCAGCGTGCTCTCCTTGTAGAACTTCTGTATCGATCCCTCGACGATGCGCTCACAGATAGCCTCTGGCTTGCCACTCTCACGAGCGCGATCCATAGCTACCTTGCGCTCCTCCTCTAGGACATGAGCTGGTACGTCCTTCTCGCAGACTGCTACTGGATTCATAGACGCTACCTGCATAGCTATCTCACGAGCCATCTCCTCATCGATAGCCTCGTTGAAAGCTACGATAGCAGCCAGCTTGTTGCCGAAGTGGATATAGGAAGTGGTGTAAGGAGCCTTGAGATACTCATAGTTGCCCAGCTCCATCTTCTCACCCGTGCTACCGATGCGGTCGGTGATATGCTCAGCGACAGCACGTCCATCAGCTAGAGGTAGCTGGAGTAGCTCCTCCTTAGAGGCGGGTTGCTCCTTCATAGCAGCGTCTAGGATCTGCTGTGTGAGAGCGATGTGACCCTCGTTCTTAGCAACGAAGTCTGTCTCGCACTGGAGAGATACGATGGCTGCAAAGCCCTCGCTGTGTGCTGCTAGGACACAACCCTCAGCCGCCTCACGATCAGAACGCTTAGCAGCGACAGCCTTGCCCTTGGCACGTATGATCTCGATAGCCTTCTCAAAGTCTCCGGCCGTCTCGTTGAGTGCATTCTTGCAGTCAGAGAGACCAGCACCAGTCATCTTACGAAGTTTCTTGATATCTTCAATTGTTACGCTCATGGTGTATAGTATTATTGTTGATTAGCTGCTTCCTCATTAGCTGGAGCAGTCTCTTCAGCCTCTACAGTCTCGGGGGTTGCCTCCTCATCAGCCTCCTCCTCACGCTCAGCCTCAGCATTGGCGGGGCGGATGCGCTCACGACGAGCGCCTGTGCGCTGGCGACGTCCTGAGGGAGCTAGCTCTGCAGCTTCCTCAGCCTCCTTTTCAGCCTTGATAGCCTTGTACTCTACCTGACCCTCGTTGATCGCCTGGCACATAGCCGAGATGATCAGCTCGATAGCTTGTGTAGAGTCATCATTAGCTGGGATGACGTAGTCGACATCCTTGGGGTTAGCATTCGTATCGACGATAGCAAATACGGGGATACCTAGACGCTGAGCCTCACGTACAGCGATGTGCTCACGCATAACGTCTACAACGAAGAGTGCGTTAGGCAGACGGTTCATGTCTCGGATAGAGCCGAGGTTCTTGTCTAGCTTAGCCTGCTGGCGATCGAGCTGTAGGCGCTCACGCTTGGAGAGGTTGTTGTAGGTACCATCCTCACGCATCTTGTCGATTTGCCCCATCTTCTTGACCGCCTTGCGGATCGTGGGGAAGTTGGTGAGCATACCTCCTGGCCAACGCTCTGTAACGTAGGGCATTCCTACGCTCTTAGCGAGCTCAGCTACAGGATCCTTAGCCTGGCGCTTGGTGCCGACGAAGAGGATCTTCTTGCCCGAGCTGGCCATATTCTTGATAATCTCAGCACACTCATCGATCTTAGCGACAGTCTTGTGCAGATCGATAATGTGGATGCCGTTGCGCTCCATAAAGATGTAGGGAGCCATAGCGGGGTTCCACTTACGTGGCATATGGCCAAAGTGTGCTCCAGCCTCTAGTAGCTGGTCAAATGATACTTGTGACATAGTAGTCTTTGTGTTTTCGTTTACGTTCTTGTGAAATAAGCAATTGCAAGGTAGGGCTACTATATAGACTGAAGCTAGAATCGACTAAGGTCTAATCTCTAACTTCTAAAGTCTAATCTCTAGTACGCCATCGATGCAATTTAGATACTAAACGCGAGAGATCGTGCGGGGTGTGCAGTACCACAGGAGGAGCGCCATAAGGAGAGGCTCACACTGCGATAGCATACCCCCAGCACCATCAACGCTTGCTGAACTGGAATTTCTTACGAGCCTTAGGACGTCCTGGCTTCTTACGCTCTACGACACGTGGATCACGCGTTACGAAGCCTGCAGCACGTAGCGTAGCCTTGTCCTCAGGATTGATCTTGATCAGTGCACGAGCTATGCCGAGACGAGCAGCCTCGCTCTGTCCCTTGAAGCCTCCACCCGTGAGGTTGATCATAACGTCATACTTGTCAGCCACCTCTAGCTTGAGGAGAGGTTGCTTCACAATGTACTGAAGTATTGAAGAGGGGAAGTAGTTGGCGATATCCTTCTTATTGATCGTTATCTTGCCCGAACCCTCTGTGAGATATACGCGGGCTACTGCAGCCTTACGTCTACCTATAGCATTGATTTGTTCCATCGTTTACCGCGTATTTATTTAAGTGTATTGATATCGATCTTACGGGGCTGTACACCCTCCATAGTGTGGTCAGGACCATCGAAGACCCGGACGTGCGTCAGCAGCTCAGCACCGAGCTTGTTCTTAGGGAGCATACCCTTGAGTACCTTCTCAAAGAGCTTGCGAGAGCTCTTCTTTTGGAAGTCTCTTGGAGAGAAGGCTCTCTGTCCTCCAGGATAGCCTGAGAAAGTCAGATAGCTAGGTGTGTCCCACTTATTGCCTGTAAGTTCGATCTTGTCGGCATTGATGATGATAACATTGTCACCACAATCTGCATGAGGTGTAAAGCAGGGCTTGTACTTACCACGCAGTATCTTAGCAACAATAGAGCAGAGGCGTCCGAGACGCTGCCCCTCGGCATCTACCACGAGCCACTCCTTCTGAGCAGACTCCTTGGTGGCGGATTGTGTTTTATAGCTTAATGTGTTCACGCTAATAGTTTGATTGGGATTAATACAAAAGGAGATCTCCCTAGGCACAAGCTCCTCGAGCTCCCCGATCATAACGTCTCTACTAGGTGAGAGACTGCCACTCTAGGGCCGCCGTGAGTGATCTGTTCACCTGTCGGTAGGCTATCGATGGAGCGTGGACGCACTCCTTATACACCGACACAGATACCAGCCACAACACTCATATGAGGTCAAAAGCTTGCTCTGGTTATCTCGTTTCGATAATAATCAGCACCGCAAAGGTACAACTATTTTGCAAACTGGCAATAAACTAGTCCGAAAAACGAAAGCGCACATTCCAGTGTCAAGTGCAACACACTTACAAATGTAGGAAAAAAACT
>URDQ01000104.1 GCA_900546675.1 uncultured Porphyromonas sp.
TTTATCAGAAGCTCGATGAAACCAATTCAGTTGCATTTGATAGTTGAATCTACGGGTAAGGGTAGGGTATTGTGAGATCCAAAAAGAATGTGTACCTTTGCACCAGCAAACGTGAGGGGAGTACCTCTCGGGAGTAGCTGTATGGCTACTTAGTTCGGTTGCTACGATGGTGATCATAGCTCAGCTGGTTAGAGCATCAGATTGTGGTTCTGAGGGTCGTGGGTTCGAATCCCACTGGTCACCCCATAGTTCGCTAGTTTTTTTTGTTTTTTCGGGTTCTAGCGTCAAGTTGATCAGTTTTTGTTTGTAACTTTTCCATTTTGGTTTTGGGTTGCTAAGGCATCAGTGCTTTAGCAACCTTTTTTATTGGGGTGGGGAGTGTCGTAAACAAGGAGATTTTTATTATCTTTGCACCGTATTGTTGTCCTGCAGATGATAAGCAGTCAGTATGTTTGGCTAGTTTACGCTGCATTAGCTGGTCTACGCTACCAGAGATGGTCTGTCAGGCAGACCGTAAGAGATGACGATATCGAGGGTGGTTACCACGGTGGTGGCGGTCGCTCTGCTCAATCACTTACTTAATTACGAATAGAATACCAAATATAAATTCCCCAAATGAAGAACAAGAAGAGAATCTACACCTTTGGCAATGGAAGCGCTGAGGGTAATGCTCAGATGAGAGAACTCCTTGGTGGCAAGGGAGCTAACCTTGCGGAGATGAACCGCATAGGAGTGCCCGTGCCTCCTGGATTTACTATCTCGACTGAGGTATGTACAGAATACTATGAGCGTGGCCGTGAGGCTGTTGTCGCTGACCTCAAAGATGACTTGATGGCTGCCGTCAAGCATATCGAGAATATTATGGGCTTTAAGTTTGGCGATGTGGAGAATCCTCTTCTCGTCTCTGTACGCTCTGGCAGTAGAGCCTCTATGCCAGGTATGATGGATACGATCCTCAACCTTGGTCTCAACGATACCGTCGTCGATGGCTTGGCTCGTAAGAGTGGCAATGAGCGCTTCGCTTGGGACTCTTACCGTCGCTTCGTGCAGATGTATGGCGATGTCGTACTCGGTATGAAGCCTGTCAACAAGGACGACATTGACCCCTTTGAGGCAATCATCGAGGATGTCAAGAAGGAGGCTGGCGTCAAGCTCGATAACGAGCTCACCACGGATCATCTTAAGGAGCTAGTCAAGCGCTTCAAGGAGGCGGTTATGAAGGCTACGGGACACGACTTCCCCACAGATCCATACGAGCAGCTATGGGGCGCTATTATGGCGGTTTTTGGCTCATGGATGAATGACCGTGCGATCCTTTACCGCAAGATGGAGGGTATACCCGATGATTGGGGTACTGCTGTCAACGTCCAGGCGATGGTCTTCGGTAATATGGGTGACACCTCCGCTACGGGTGTGGCTTTCACGCGTGACTCAGCTACTGGCGAAAACCTCTTCAATGGTGAGTACCTAGTCAATGCGCAGGGCGAGGATGTCGTCGCTGGTATTCGCACACCTCAGGAGATCACCACCGTGGGTTCACGTCGCTGGGCTGAGCGTGCTGGCATCGATGAGGCTACTCGCAAGGCTCAGTATCCCTCTATGGAGGAGACTTTCCCCGAGATCTACGCTGAGCTAGATGCTATACAGCACAAGCTCGAGGAGCACTACCACGATATGCAGGATCTTGAGTTCACCGTACAGGAGGGCAAGCTATGGCTTCTCCAGACGCGTAATGGTAAGCGCACGGGTCAGGCGATGGTCAAGATCGCTATGGACCTACTCCGGGACAAGCAGATCTCCGAGGAGGAGGCACTGCTACGTGTCGAGCCCGCTAAGCTCGATGAGCTACTGCACCCAGTCTTTGACAAGAAGGCGCTTCAGTCTTCAAAGGTCCTGAGCAAGGGTCTACCCGCCTCTCCAGGTGCTGCTACAGGACAGATCGTATTCTTTGCCGATGATGCTGCTAACTGGCATGAGCAGGGCAAGAAGGTGATTATGGTACGTATCGAGACCTCGCCTGAGGATCTCGCTGGTATGAGCGTGGCTCAGGGTATCCTCACGGCACGTGGCGGTATGACCTCTCACGCAGCTGTCGTGGCTCGCGGTATGGGTAAGTGCTGTATCACGGGTGCTGGTGGACTCATCGTCGACTACAAGGCGCGCACCGTAACCATCGATGACAAGGTGCTTCGTGAGGGTGACTTCATCTCGATCAACGGCTCTACGGGTGAGATCTACGAGGGTCAAGTCGAGACCAAGGCTGCTGAGATGGATGCTGACTTCCGCCAGTTGATGGAGCTAGCTAGCAAGCACTCTAAGCTCGCTGTACGTACCAATGCTGATACGCCACGCGATGCAGCTGCTGCACGTGCTTTTGGTGCTGTCGGTATCGGTCTCTGCCGTACGGAGCATATGTTCTTTGAGGATAACAAGATCAAGGCAATGCGCGAGATGATCCTCGCTACAGACACGGAGGGTCGTCGCAAGGCTTTGGCAAAGCTCCTACCAATTCAAACGGAGGACTTCAAGGGTATCTTCCGCGCAATGGAGGGGCTGCCCGTTACCGTACGCCTACTAGACCCCCCTCTTCACGAGTTTGTACCTCAGACAGAGGCTGGCCAGATAGAGCTAGCGAAGGCTATGGGTGTCGAGCCTAAGGTCGTTCACGATCGTGTCGAGCAGCTCCACGAGCTGAACCCAATGCTCGGTCACCGTGGTTGCCGTCTTGGCAACACTTATCCCGAGATCACTGAGATGCAGACACGAGCTATCCTAGGTGCTTGCCTCGAGCTTAAGAAGGAGGGCGTCGAGACGCATCCTGAGATTATGGTGCCACTCGTTGGTGTCGTCGAGGAGTTTGACCAGCAGGCTCGTGTGATCCGTGAGACCGCTGAGGCACTCTTCGAGGAGAAGGGTGATCGCATCGACTTCCTCGTAGGTACTATGATCGAGGTGCCACGTGCAGCGCTGACGGCGGACGAGATCGCTAAGCATGCGGACTTCTTCTCCTTCGGTACGAACGACCTCACGCAGATGACCTTCGGATACTCTCGTGACGATGTCAATACCTTCCTACCGATCTATCTAGACAAGAAGATCATCAAGGTAGACCCCTTCCAGCAGTTGGATCAGACGGGTGTAGGTCAGTTGGTACAAATGGGTGCCGACAAGGGTCGCTCAGTCAAGCCTACGATCAAGCTCGGCATCTGCGGTGAGCATGGTGGTGATCCCTCATCAGTAGCGTTCTGCCACCGTGTAGGACTCAACTACGTCAGCTGCTCACCCTTCCGTGTGCCCATCGCACGCCTCGCAGCAGCTCGTGCCGCAGTCGAGGATAAGAAGTAAGTAACCGCAAGTGAGCTGCGCTCTCGTTGCGGAGCGCTTCGCTCGCTAAGCTAACTACAATAATAAAGCAACTCTCTGGAGCCGCTCCCTAGGCGGAGTCTCTAGAGAGTTGCTTCGCAATTTCCAGTAGTAAGTGCAACACGAAGCGTATAAAAGCACCCACCCC
>URDQ01000105.1 GCA_900546675.1 uncultured Porphyromonas sp.
CTTTCGGGATTCGGCTTCGGTCACATACGAAGGTATGCTCCCTTCAGACCTCACCCTCAGCGCCTTGCGCTTCATCTTTTCTGCAAAGTCTAAACAATCTTGCAAGCAAGATTGTGAGACTGTTGACTTTTGCAACAGTCTCATAGAGCCTCTTACTTCTTGAGGAACGCTAGCAGATTATCCTCGATACGCTTAGCCACATCTTGGGTCTGCTCCTTGACGAAAGTCTTGCCCGTGATATGCTCGTAGAGCTCTATGTAGCGATCGCTCACAGAGGCTGCATACTCAGGTGTGATGGTAGGCATCTTCTGCCCAGCCTTACCCTGGAAGCCTTGCTCGATGAGCCACTGACGGACGAACTCCTTCGAAAGCTGTCGCTGAGGCTCACCCTTAGCTTGGCGCTCCTCGTAACCCTCGAGGTAGAAGTAGCGAGAGGAGTCAGGCGTGTGGATCTCGTCGATCAGGATCACCTTGCCATCCTTCTTGCCAAACTCATACTTCGTGTCCACAAGGATCAGTCCACGCTCACGAGCGATGCGTGTCCCCTCCTCAAAGAGTGTCTGCGTGTACTGCTCGATCACCTTGTAGTCCTCCTCCGAAATCAGTCCAGAGGCGATGATCTCCTCACGACTAATATTCTCGTCGTGGCCCTCATCAGCCTTGGTCGTTGGGGTGATGATCGGGTGTGGGAGACGCTCATTCTCCTTCAGCCCCTCGGGTAGCTCTATACCACAGATCGTGCGCTCGCCAGCCTGGTAAGCACGCCATGCGCTACCAGCTATGTAGCCACGTACGATCATCTCTACCTTAAACGGCTCGCAGCGGTGTCCCACCGTAACCATTGGGTCGGGAGTCGCTATCTTCCAGTTAGGTACGAGGTGCGCTGTAGCGTCGAGCTGCTCAGCAGCTATCTGGTTGAGCACCTGCCCCTTGTAGGGGATACCCTCAGGGAGTACCACGTCAAAGGCTGAGATCCTATCCGTAGCGACCATCGCTATCAGATCGCCCTCAAGGAAGTATACATCTCTCACCTTGCCATGAAAGACAGATTGGATACCTGGGAGAGATAGGTCGGTGTGTGTTAGTGCTTGATTCATTGTATTATGATCAATAATTGATTAGCTAAAAGGCGCTTGCCCTCCCCTCCAGCCTTAGCCCAGAGAGGGCAAAGTTATCTATGAGTCTTTACTTTGATCCTTATCTAAATCTATATCCTGCTGTTGGCGAATCTCTTGTGTGGATCGTCCGCCCTGTAGTGCTTGATGCTCATTGCGGTCGTAAGCGTCCACAACAAGCTGCACGATCGGGTGACGCACGATGTCGTGCGCATCAAAGTAAACAAACGGTATCTGCTCCACCTCGCCCAGGATCCGCTCAGCAATACGCAAGCCCGAGGTGACACCCCGAGGCAGATCCACCTGCGAGAGGTCGCCCGTGATGATCATCTTGCTATTGCGTCCGAGACGCGTGAGAAACATCTTCATCTGATGATGGGTCGTATTCTGTGCCTCGTCAAGTATGACGACCGCATCATTGAGCGTACGGCCACGCATATAGGCTAGCGGAGCGATCTGTATCACATCGCTCTCCATATAGGTACGCAGGCGCTGTGTCGGGATCATCTCCTCGAGCGCATCGTAGAGAGGCTGTAGGTAAGGATCCAGCTTGTCCTTCAGTTCGCCTGGTAGGAAGCCCAGCTTCTCGCCCGCCTCGACAGCGGGACGTGAGAGTATGATACGACGTACCTGCTTCTCCTTAAGAGCCTTGACCGCTAGTGCTATCGCTATGTAGGTCTTACCAGTACCTGCAGGGCCGATCGCAAAGAGCATATCGTGGTCTGCTATAGCCTCTACCATCTCACGCTGATGAGCGCCTCGGTAGCCTATACTACGTCCTCTCGCTCCATAGAGCAAATGGTTAGGCGCCACCTTGACCTCTGGGAGCTCCTCACCCGTAGCCAGCTTGCGTATAGTCTGCTCCGTCAGGAGATTGTACCGCGTGATGTGCTGTACTAGCTTGTCGAGGAGTGCCGTCAAGAGCTGTATATCGGTCGGGTCACCCAGTATCTTGATGATTCGATCATGAGCCACAATCCGTAGCTTAGGGTAGAGATTGCGTAGCAAGAGCAGGTACTCACGGTTAGGACCATAGAGTACTGCAGGATCTATCTCCTCTAGGATATATAGTCTCTCTGTCACTAGGCTTTTGATACTCCTTATTTAATATAGGATGCTATCTCGGAGGCGATGCGAGCCATCTCCTCATCGGTAGGCTTCGTAGCGAGAGGTCCGTGCGCCACATCACCCTCACTATTGATCGGGATCAGATGCACATGTGCGTGTGGCACCTCCAGTCCTAGGACTAGCGTAGCCACCTTGCGGCAGTGCGTTGCCTCCTGTATAGCGTGTGCCACCCGCTTAGAGAAAGCCATCAGCCGAGCCAGCTCCTCGTCCGTCAGATCGTAATAGTAGTCGACCTCACGCTTCGGCACCACCAGTGTATGTCCCAGCTGATAGGGATTGATGTCAAGAAATGCGTAGTGCTCCTCATCCTCTGCAATGCGGTAGGAGGGGATCTCACCCGCTATGATGCGACTAAAGATTGTAGCCATAGAGCATTCGTTTTTTGGGGGGAAAGTATTCAAGCAGCGTAGCCTCCTATCGAGTGATCTCTAGGATCTCAAAGATCAGCGTACCCGCAGGCACCTGTATCTCCGCTACATCACCCACCTTCTTGCCCAAGAGACCCTTAGCGATGGGGGTATTGACAGAGATCTTGTTTTCCTTAAAGTTTGCCTCAGCATCAGAAACGATGTAGTAGCACTTCTCCTCGCCCTTCTTCTTATTGAGCAGGCGCACATGATTCAGTATCTGCACCTCATCGGTCTTAATCTGCGAAGGCTCCAGCACACGCGCATTACCTAGCTGCGCCTTGAGCATAGCGATCTTGTCCTCGAGGTGAGCTTGAGCCTCCTTAGCGGCATCGTACTCAGCATTCTCCGACAGATCTCCCTTGTCCCGCGCCTCAGCAATCTGCTGTGTGACCTTAGGACGCTCCTCAGCCTCCAGCTGCTTGATCGTATTGTTGAGGGCATCGTATCCCTCTTGGGTCATATAGTAATATCCCATAGATATAGATTAGGTGATAATGGTGTCTAATTCAGTCTAGTGCATATCCTATGAGTCGCACTGGGCAGACCAACAGCTGGCTAGCGAAAGCGCCTCATAGATACAAAACAAATGAGGACTTACTCCCACACAGCACCCTCTATCCTCTAGAAGAGCCACATCAGAGAAGCCTCGTCACATATTGAGATGTGCTACGCCGTCTGCACATCTCCCTTACTGAGCGCAAAGGTACTAAAAAAACGTTTCACCCCCTCCCCCTGCCAATCTCACGAGTAGCGACTTTGTAGGGACGTCATAACGTGTAACCCGCTGTAGGGACGCACGGTCTGTGCGTCCGTTGTCGTTAAAACTACGATGCTGTAACT
>URDQ01000106.1 GCA_900546675.1 uncultured Porphyromonas sp.
AAACTTCGGAGGAATCAAATGAAACTTCGGAGGAAATGATTTGCGCCCACGTGGAGAATAAAAATTAGCCACGTGAGAAATCTCAAATTCTCACGTGGCTATTTCTATTTTGGGCTAACGAAAGCCTTCGTATGTCGTGACCGATCAGTGTCGATCTGTGACTATCTTAGCGTAGAGAGTGGCAGCCGTATACGCCTCGCGCCTCTAGCTCCTCCTCGATACGCAGTAGCTGATTGTACTTGGCGATGCGGTCGGTGCGGCTCAGCGAGCCAGTCTTGATCTGCCCCGCATTGGTCGCTACAGCGATGTCGGCGATGGTCGTGTCCTCGGTCTCACCGGAGCGGTGCGATACGACCGCTGTGAAGCCGTGACGATGCGCCATATCGATGGCATCGAGTGTCTCTGTGAGCGTGCCGATCTGGTTGACCTTGATCAGGATAGAGTTAGCAGCGTGCTCCTTGATACCACGGCTGAGGTACTCCACATTGGTCACAAAGAGGTCGTCACCGACGAGCTGCAGGCGGTCGCCTAGCTTCTCGGTGAGCAGATGCCACCCCTCCCAGTCGTTTTCGTCCATACCATCCTCGATGCTATCGATGGGGTACTTGCTGACAAGTGTCTCTAGGTAGGCAACCTGCTCGGCTGGAGTGCGCTGCTGACCCTTCTCACCCTCAAACTTGGCGTAGTTGTAGACACCCTCGTGGTAGAACTCGCTAGCAGCGCAGTCTAGAGCGATGGTTATGTCGCTACCGGGCTTGTAACCAGCCTGATGGATCGCCTCGATGATGCTGTTGAGTGCATCCTCTACCCCGTCTAGCTTAGGAGCGAAGCCACCCTCGTCACCTACGGCAGTGCTGAGTCCACGATCGTGGAGCACCTTCTTAAGTGCGTGAAATGTCTCGGCACCCATACGGAGTGCCTCGCTAAAGCTCTTGGCACCGATGGGACGGATCATAAACTCCTGAAAGGCGATGGGAGCATCGCTATGTGCCCCCCCGTTGATGATGTTCATCATCGGCACGGGTAGTGTGTGTGCGTTGACACCGCCGATGTAGCGGTAGAGTGGTATGGCTAGCTCGTCAGCAGCCGCCTTAGCGACAGCTAGTGAGACACCTAGGATAGCATTGGCGCCGAGTACACTCTTGGTCTCTGTACCGTCTAGGTCTATCATCTTCTGGTCTATCTCACGCTGCTCGAGCGCGCTCATACCGAAGAGCGCTGGAGCGATCACTTCGTTGACGTTTTCGACCGCCTTGCGAACGCCCTTGCCAAGGTAACGGCTCTTGTCGCCGTCACGTAGCTCGAGTGCTTCATGTTCCCCTGTAGAGGCTCCACTGGGCACAGCGGCACGCCCCATAGCTCCGCTATCTAGGATGACCTCTACCTCCACTGTTGGATTGCCGCGCGAGTCAAGTACTTCGCGCCCTTTGATGTCTACTATCTGCATATCTGTAGATGCTTTTGTGTGATTCTCATATAACCTTCTTAATCGAAGCAAAGGTAGTAAATCTACCCGAGGTGACAAGCGATAAAACCCTCAATGTGCAACCCTGTGTAGGGGCGGACCTATGTGTCCGCCCGTTCTCGTCGGAACGCAATGTGTCTTGTGGGCGGACACGCAGGTCCGCCCCTACAGCGAATTACACGTTTCGCTGTACGACAACGGACGCCCTCCGACTAAACACTCTCCGTGCATCCCTACAAAATCGTTACTCGTACACCCTTAGTGTGTCTTTTTCCGTATCTTTGGGGCAGTAAAAGAACACAATAATTTAATAGAACTACTATGGAGATACCTTTTTCCGAGGCGTACCGCATTAAGATGGTAGAGCCGATACATAAAAGTACGCGCGAGCAGCGTGAGCAGTGGATCCGCGCGGCACACTACAACCTATTCAGTCTCAAGTCGTCACAGGTCTTTATCGATGTCCTGACGGACTCAGGCACGGGCGCTATGAGCGACCGCCAGTGGTCTGGTATGATGCTTGGCGATGAGAGCTATGCGGGTGCTTCCTCTTTCCAAAACCTCAAGGATGCTGTCGAGAAGATCTGCACCTTCCCGCTCGTGATCCCTACACACCAGGGTCGCGCTGCTGAGAATGTGCTCTACTCGGCTACCCTCAAAGAGGGCGACATCGTACCCGGCAACTCACACTTTGACACGACAAAGGGGCATATCGAGTTTCGCAAGGCTGTAGCCGTTGACTGCACGATCGATGCGGCTAGCAATACGGAGCTGGAGCTACCCTTCAAGGGCGAGATGGATCTGAACAAGCTGGAGGATTGCTTTAAGAAGTACCCCAAGGAGCAGATCCCCATGTGCGTCCTGACGGTGACGAACAATACCGCTGGTGGGCAGCCTGTCTCTATGAAGAATGTACGTGAGACGAGCGAGCTATGCCACAAGTACGGCATACCGCTACAGATCGATGGCGCTCGCTTTGCTGAGAATGCTTACTTCATCAAGACTCGTGAGGAGGGCTATGATGATAAGTCGATCAAGGAGATAGTCCGTGAGATGCTCAGCTACGCTGACATTATGACTATGTCTAGCAAGAAGGACGCTGTGGTCAATATGGGTGGCTTCCTAGCTATGCGTGACGAGGAGCTATATCACAAGTGCTCTATGTACGCAGTGATGAATGAGGGTTTCCTCACCTATGGCGGTATGAACGGCCGTGATATGAATGCGCTCGCTATCGGTCTGGATGAGAACACAGAGTTTGATATGCTCGACACGCGCATCCGTCAGGTGGCTTACCTCGGCAGCAAGCTAGACGAGTATGGTGTACCCTATCAGCGTCCTGCTGGTGGACACGCTATCTTCCTCGATGCGAAGAAGATCTTGACGCACGTTCCCAAGGAGGAGTTTATCGCTCAGACGCTCGGCATCGAGCTGTACCTAGAGGCTGGTATCCGTGGTGTCGAGATCGGCTCTATCCTAGCAGACCGTGATCCTAAGACGGGTGAGAACCGCTATCCTAAGCTGGAGCTACTCCGTCTAGCGATACCTCGTCGCACCTACACGAACAATCATATGGACGTCATCGCAGCTGCCTGCAAGAATGTCTATGACCGTCGTGAGTCGATCACGCGTGGCTACGTCATCACCCGTGAGCTACCGGTGCTACGTCACTTCACAGTAGAGCTAGAGCCTGCTAAGTAAGCACGCTACGTAGCGATACATATAATATATAGAGTCCCCTAGAGGTGAGAGCTATGCTTAGGATCCTCTGGGGGACTCTGTACGTATAACGACTGATATGGATGCCGTGACGTGTAGCCCTTTGCTTTTTAAGTTCACATGCAAGTAAAAAGCGAAGTTTTTT
>URDQ01000107.1 GCA_900546675.1 uncultured Porphyromonas sp.
TAGAGGAAAGCTTTGAGATAACAACTGGCAAGCACATCTGTCTAGATGGTAAGACAATGCGAGGCGTCAAGAAGCTAGACTTCGATGCCGACAGCCATTGCGTTACAGCCTTTGACCCCAAGCAACAAGCTTCACTGGCTCAGGTGTATATCTCTACTAAGTCTAATGAAATCAATGCCATCAAAGAAATTCTCAAAGCTCTAGATCTGCGAGACACCGTCATCACTATTGACGCTATAGGCACTCAGACTGATATAGCAACCGCAGTGGTCGGAAAAGAGGGCGACTACATACTTCAAGTTAAAGACAATCAGAAACTAACGAAGGAAGAGGTACAGAGCTTCTTTTGTCCCCTCTACGATGCTCATATCGTGCATCAAGAGCAGAAAGATTTTGATCACGGGCGAATAGAAACGCGCACGATGAGTAGCATCGTAAACCCTTTATCTCTAGACCCAGACTCGACTTTAGACAAATGGAAAGGGCTCAAAAGTATCCATAAGATGACAAGAGTACGGACGGACAAGAAGACAGATAAGTCCAGCACCGAAACTACCTTCTATATCTCTAGCCTAACAGACGGAGCGGAGGTCTTCAAGTTGATACGTGAACATTGGGCTGTGGAAAACAAGCTACACTATATGCTGGATATGCTTTTTAGAGAGGACTACTCTACCAAAAGAGCTGGCAACGCCGCTCAGAATATGAACATTATAAACAAGATAAACCTGACTATCATTCAACGTCTTAAAGACAAGCTCAAAGGCACATCAACGCTTCGCCTAAGGAAAAAGCTCGCACGTATGACTCCAGAGGAAATCTTCGAAATGGAATTATAATGCGTCAGCCCTGGATCAAATTATGTGACAGACTCAAATCTGTGATTTTTTTGTACCTTTGTAGTAGAGGCCTTTTTAGGCTCCAGTACTCATACGTAACTCTTTGCTCTATGGAGGATCTCTGCAAGATGGCAAAACCTATATGTAATAATCTTAATAGATAACCAAAATGAAAAATCCAATGGACAAGAATGGCTTGAAAGCCGAAGAACCCAGTCGCAATGATCGTAAAGGCAAGGAGAGTGGCATCACGACAGCTGCTGGTACCCCAGTCTACTCCAATGAGGACTCTATGACCTCAGGAGTTCGAGGTCCTGTAGCTCTACAGGATGTATGGCTCATAGAGAAGCTGGCACACTTCGACAGAGAGGTAATCCCTGAGAGACGTATGCATGCCAAGGGCTCAGGAGCTTGGGGCAAGTTCACCGTAACGCACGATATATCTCAGTATACCAAGGCTAAGCTCTTTAGCCAAGTAGGCAATGAGTGTGAACTCTTTATGCGCTTCTCTACCGTAGCAGGAGAGCGTGGCGCTGCCGATGCTGAGCGAGATATACGAGGCTTCGCAATGAAGTTTTACACCGAGGAGGGCAACTGGGATTTGGTAGGCAATAACACGCCTGTCTTCTTCTTTCGTGACCCTAAGAAGTTTATCGATCTCAACCACGCTGTCAAGCGTGATCCTCACAACAATATGCGAAGTCCTAATACCAATTGGGACTTCTGGACCTCTCTACCCGAGGCTCTGCTACAAGTGACCATCACGATGAGCGACCGAGGTATACCCTCCTCATATAGATATATGCATGGCTTCAGCAGTCACGCATACAGCTTTATCAATGAGACCAATGAGCGGATATGGGTCAAGTTTTACCTGCGCAGTCAGCAAGGTATTCAGAACTTAACAGACCAAGAGGCTGAGATGGTCGTCGGAAAGGATAGAGAGAGCCATCAGAGAGATCTATACAATGCCATAGAGCAGGGGCAGTATCCTAAGTGGGAGATGTATGTACAGCTTATGACCGAGGAGCAAGCAGCTCAGATGAAGAATAATCCTTTTGACCTAACAAAGATGTGGCCTAAGGAGGAGTACCCGCTGATGCCTGTAGGGATGCTTGAGCTGAATAGAAATCCCGAAAACTACTTCCAAGATGTAGAGCAGGCCGCCTTCAATCCTGCAAACGTTGTCCCAGGTATCAGCTATTCACCTGATAAGATGCTACAGAGTCGCCTCTTCTCATACGGAGATGCTCAGCGGTATCGTCTTGGGGTCAATCATCACCAGATACCTGTCAATGCGCCACGTGGGGTGAAGAACCCACACTCCTTCCATCGAGATGGACAGATGCGTGTAGATGGTAATATGGGATCGCAAAACCACTACACCCCCAATAGCTATGGCAACTGGACCGATCATCCTGAGCATATAGAGCCTCAGCAGGATGGAGGAGCTATCGACACTTACGATTATCGTGCCGACGATTACGATTATTTTACGCAGCCTGGGCAACTCTTTCGCAATATGACCTCGGAGCAGCAGTTGGTCTTAGCGGAAAATACGGCACGCAATATGGACGACTCAACCCTTCAGATCAAGCATCGTCACATACGCCATTGCTACCAAGCTGATCCGAAGTATGGTGAGATGGTTGCTACAGCTTTGGGGATCAAAATTGATGATGTCGACCTGAGTTACAATGGAGCAAAGAGTCGTGAGGATTGGATGAAGGAGATGGCAAAGGACGCTGATAAAGATGTCCCCACAGATCCTGCCGAGCCAGAGAGTGCAAAGGATCTCCCTTGTGAGGGACGTGATACCAACGTTGCGGATCCATCTACACTAACAGATTGGCAAACAGATCCATACTTGCTGTAATCCTTATACCTACAAGATGATCCTGTTGCAAGAAGCAACAGAATCACAATCTTGCGAGCATACGAGCAAGATTGCCCTCATAAGACCAGCCTCTTTGCTGAACGGAGACTGTTGCATAATGGCGAATCACGGCGTTGCTAGCGGGATTCGGCTTCGGTCACGTACGCCAGTACGCTCCCTTCAGCACTTACCCTCAGCGCCTTGTGCTTCATCCATTCTGCAAAGTCAATGTAATCTTGCACGCAAGATTGTGATCCTGTTGCTTTTTGCAACAGTCTCGAACGGGGGATGAGGCGCACTGCACTCCGACTAAACGATTTGGGGGGTGTGTCACGTATTCCGAATACGTGACACACCCCCTTGTTAGAGAGGATCCGAGTGATACCGCTTACATAGAGACTGTTGCATAATGGCGAATTGCTACGTCGCTCTTGCTCCGCAGAGGTTTGCTCGCTCGGTATAGCTCCAAGGTGCGCTTGGACTCTACCCTCACTTATTGCAAACCGTCGGGATTCGGCTTCGGTCACATACGGAGGTATGCTCCCTTCAGCCCTCACCCTC
>URDQ01000108.1 GCA_900546675.1 uncultured Porphyromonas sp.
ATTCTCCCCTCAACACCAAAAATCAGCTTTTCATTTATAATGCGTCAGCCCTGCCTTCTAATTCATCTTCCCTACCTTCTGCGATAGAGTCCTAAGCGCTCTTCACTGTATAAGACCTCAATTACGCAAATCTAATTATTGCTGTCCGATGAAATTAGGACCTCTTCTTCCGCTGAAAAACTTTTATCGGACAGCAATAATTCTAGAAGCATCAGATACCGAAGCGGTCGGTCGAGAGCTGTGTAGGCTCCTTCGTCTCTACCTTGTCAAAGCTACCGAACGTGTAGCTCAGATGAACTGAGAAACGGGTATTGTAGCGCGAGGGTCGGAAGTCCACCTGATGGATGCCGTAGTTGACCCGCACCCGTGGCACACCCGCATTGAGGAGGTCGTCTCCCCGCAAGGTAAGGCTCCACTTCTTATCCTGGCTAGTCCACTTAGCACGACAAGCGAGGTTGTATATATCGCCTAGACTATAGTAGCCCTGTATGGCTCCATGCAGATAGCTTCCGTCTAGCCCGATGGTGATATTGTGCTTTTGGCTGAGCCTAAACTCATTAGAGAGTGCGACATAGTACTGAGGCTTGGTGCACTGATAGGTCGGCTCGTAGGGAATGTTTAGCTTGACCGAGTTGAGCTGACCATTGAGGGTCAGGCGCGCGTTCCACCACTGGGTCTGAGGCAGTGGCACGACAGCTCCGATACTAGCATTATTGGCATAGTGCCAGTTCCACGTCTTGTAGACTATACGACTCCTATCAGGGTCTAGATACATCTGCTGCTCGAAGCGATGAGGCTGATAGTAACCGCTCAGGAAGAAGACATACCGCTGCTTGAAGATGTAGTTCACCTGCCCAAAGTACGTCACGTAAGGCCTAATCTGTGGATTGCCCTCCCAGAGTTGGTAGCGATCATCCGCCCGTGAGAAGGGCTCACGCTCCCAATAGCTCGGGTCCCTCTTGACAGATTGTATATTCACCTGTAGAACATGGTTGGAATTGCGAGCATAGCTGAGACTCGCCTGCGGGATAATCTGAAAGGTCTCCTCCGCACCTATATAGTTCGCATAGTCACCGATCAAGGTTAGCCCGAGGCTTAGCCCATTCTTAAACTGCTTTTTACCGCCTATATAGAGGTCCGCCAGTAGCTCTTTACTGGTTCCTGACACTGCGTCGCTTGGCACTTGCTGACCATTTCGCCAGAGGTAGGTTTGTCCATTGATCGTCTTAGAGTAGGAGACCTTGGTGCCGTACGACAGACCCCAGCCACCATCCCAACTATGACTATTGTCGATATGCCCGCCCCACACCTGCGAGAGCTGATCACTCGTATAGCTCGTAGCATAAGGTGAACTGGTCGACTGCTCCATACCATAGAGCACCTCTCTGTGATCCCGATAGTGCGTATAGAAGATACCCGCCAGCAAGTTGCCACCCAGTCTGTAGTTTATGGCGACGTGATGGGTATTATCATTGCCTTTATTGAGTGACTCTAGAGGTTCGCGCTCCTTTTGGTTGACTTGGTAGCGAGTCGTTCCCTCGGGAGGAGTCAAGCTCCCGTAGTAGTCAACGGATATCGCATACCGCCCTTTCTTATAACCCAGCTCGGCAAAGAGCGTATGCTTGTTATAGTTCGTGTAGCCCGTATTCTCTATCTCAAGCCCCTTGGTGTAGCGACCAAAGGGAGCTATATCGTAGATTAAGTCACTTCGGCTTTTACCTAGACTAGCCCTATAATTGGCAGTAACGGAGAAGCCATTGGGAGCTGCGTAGTTGACACTACCACCCGCAGCGTAGTTGCTGTAGTACCGATTGCTATACTCGGCAAAGAGCTGACCAGAGGCACCACTCAGAGGGCTGCCCGCAGCTTGCCCCTTGAAGACCACATTGATTGAAGCGCCCTTAGCTCGATAGCGGGCAATGGGAGTATAGGAGATCTCCACACTAGCGACCATCTCTCGGGGAATGCTCTTGAGACGCTCCAGCAGCATCTCCTGAGGAACATTCGAGGGCTGACCATTGAAGACCAGCGTATAGCCATTAGTCCCCACGAGCGTCGGCACATCGCCCTGCATCGACATCCCCGGGAGCTGACCCAGCATCTCATAAGCGGTGGTGACGGAGCTATGTGCGAAGAGCTGATCAATATCGTAGCTCGGAGTGGTACCATCGACGAGCTTCATGAGCGGACGCTCCGCCTTGACCACCACCTCGCCCAGTTCACCAGTCGCTTGATCCATATAGAGCAGGTCAGGTAGCGGAGCATCCAGGCTCACGCGGAGTGTCTGATAAGCCAGATGGTTCACCTGAAGCCAATGCGCCCCCACCCCTGAAAGCTCAAAGGTCCCCCCGTCGCTCGAAAGCGTCGTGGAGACCACGGTCGAATCTGCCGAAAGCAATATGACGGTCGCCATAGAGATAGGCTCCTCGGTCACTCTATCTCTGAGCTGCCCACGATAAGTCTCTCCCTGCTGCGAGCGTTGCGTCTGAGACTCTGCGCTCTGAGATTGCTGGGGCTGGGGACTCTGAGATTGCTTGGGTTGCCCTTTGAGTGTCTGTTCGTTGGGATCTTCCTTAAGCGTTTGTCCGCTGAGGCTTTGGGTGAGCATCAAGCTAACCACAACCAATATCTCGAGAAATACACCCTTTCTTCCTAACATCATAGCTTTTTTTGTCTATTTGTCTGTATGTTACTGCACTGCTTGTCGCAAAGATACTTTTTTTTTAGATGCGCAAGCCAACACTGAGACCTCAACTCCGCACATTTCACGACTAGCCCGATGAAACGAGTAGCGCACGGCATGGGCACACGGCATGGGCACACGGCTCAGACTCAGGCCATCGGAAAGCGTCCGTTGTCGTCCATCCCCGTTAAAGCGAGACGTGTAACCCTTTGTAAGGACGCACGGCTCGTGCGTCCGTTGCATCAAAGGTTACAGCGTCATATTTTAACGAGGACTGCCACTCGTCTTGATAGGACTCCGACAGCTCCGACCCACTCCGATTTCTTCCGATTTGCTAAAGTCCTCAAGTTCTTTTACTACCTTTGCTACTGAGAGAGAGCTACTGTTGCTGGGGTTGGTCCCAATGGCATCAACTAAAGTTCCCTTCAGTAGCTCTCTTTTTTGTAGCCTCTGACGAATGCATCTTGCCAGGCTGAGCATCATAAGAGACTGTTGCAAAAGTCAACAGTCTCACAATCTTGCAAGCAAGATTGTCCTGAC
>URDQ01000109.1 GCA_900546675.1 uncultured Porphyromonas sp.
GGGTGCGATCCATTTTTTGTAGGTATGAGTTGCATTTACTAATTGAATATACGAGCTGGAGAATCTAGAGGATCAAGAGGGTCAGAATGAGCTGAGTCGTCGGAGGTGAAGAGTAACCCGCTGACTGCAAAGTATGAGCGGTTGTGCTGATTGCTATTTTCAGTACTTTTGCGAGGAGGAGCCTTGTTGCTGATGGCTCTGCGACCTTAAGCTCGCTTTACTCCATATTTTCCACCTATGACTACCGTCCGATGAACGAAATAAGAAGAACTACCCGTCCCCTGTCACGGCTGACTCGCATACCCCTATGCGCACTCTGCGTTGCGCTCTTGCTGATAGCATGTGTGCGGTCGCCCTGGCAGTATGACCGCTCAGAGGGCAGCCAGCCCTATCTATCTGTCGACACGATACGACTAGACACGCTCTATAGTTCGCTCTCCTCAGCGACCCACGTGGCGATGATCTACAATCAGCACGACCAACCACTACTTCTTGACGAGGTGGCACTCTTGAGTGGTGGCAACAAGGGATACCGCATCAACGTAGACGGACGTAGCGGCTCGCAGATACGAGACATCACGCTGCCTCCTCGTGATAGCATCTACATCTTTGTGGAGGCGACCTTTACAGATGGGGACTCAGATCTGCCGACGCTGGTGACCGACTCGCTTCTTTGGCGCTGTAATGAGGTCACACACTACACCCGCATCGAGGGTTATAGGCAAAACATCTCTACCCTACCTGCCAACTTGCACATCGCGAAAGATACCCTCTGGAGTAGCGACAGACCTTACTTGATCACCGATAGCATCACCGTAGAGCCTGGTGTGCGGCTAACGATTGCCGAGGGAGGGCATCTATTGCTACCTCAAGAAGGCCGGATCATCGTGCGGGGAGCCTTGACACTAGCGGGTTCTGCCTCCAGTCCTATCCTTATAGAGGGTATCAGGCGAGACAACCTCACCTCAGATGTTTCCTATCGTCTCCTACCGAATCAGTGGGACTACATACAGTTTACCGCTGAGAGCCAGGGCAATGAGATACGCTATACGACCATTCGCAATGGACGAGGAGGCGTGACCTTCGTACAGGGTGGCGATCCTCTAGCAGAGCGACTACTCCTCCAGTCCAGCACCATAACCAATATGGGCGGAGATGGCTTAACCCTCGCTGGAGGTAGCTATACCTTGCGAAACAGTGAGCTAAGCAATGTACGTGGCACCTGCCTATCTATGGAGCAAGCTTCTGTACAGGCAGAGCATCTGACGGTGGTGAGTGACTACCTCTTTGACCATAGACGCACTCCAGTACTCTATGTAGGTGAGGGGGGTAAGCTCCAGATGATCAATAGCATTGTAGACGGACGGCAGACGATCGCACTGCAGAGCGATACGCTTCGCCGTTCAGGCGAGCTAGCATGGCACCCCTCGGCTCAGTCACAACTAAATCTGCAGCATTGCTACCTACGGCTGGAGCAGGACTCTATCGTAGCTAAGCGACTCATCGATGAGCTGTTTCCGACTTGTCATCGAGCCTCCATACCCTTTGTAGACAGCTACTGGATGCTAGGCAAAGACTACAAGGATCGTAGCAATAGACAAGCCCCGTATCACTTTCACTTTGACTTTCATCCAGTAGAGACGGCTGGTCTGCAAGAGTTGTCGCCTATAGCTCCTACGACCTGCGACCTTGATCGTACGGGTCTGCCTCGACGCAAGAATCGGTTCGGTGGCTATACCGTCGGAGCCTACGAAGCGGTCACAGCTCCTAAAGAGAAGGAGCAAAAGCCCTAACCCCGCCAATTTCTTAACGTGGATATTTTCAAATCCCCACGTAGGGAATAAACATTCTCCACGTGGGGACGAAATGAAACTTCGGAGGAATCAAATGAAACTTCGGAGGAATCATTTCTCCCCTACGTGGAGAATAAAAAATAGCCACGTGGAAAATGTCAATTCTCCACGTGGCTATTCTGTTTTATAGTCTCAATTGATTGGAATACGCCGACCTAGATCTGGTCTAGCTCCTCAAAAGAGGAATTAACTCTAACTTCTAATATCGTATATTCAATTAGTAAATGCAACTCATACCTACAAAAAATGGATCGCA